>NZ_CAWMSA010000003.1:196488-202419 GCF_963870205.1 Anabaena sp. CA = ATCC 33047
AGATACAACAAATTGACCTCTGTTACCAATGTATAAGATTTAGGCAACACTCATGAAGCAATTATTGATTTGGTTAATTCAAGGCTACAGAATCTTTATCTCGCCATTATTCCCCCCAACTTGCCGTTTTCAGCCAACTTGCTCAATGTACGCCATCCAAGCCATTGAAAGATTTGGCATATTTCGCGGTGGCTGGATGGCTATTTGGCGCATCTTACGCTGTCATCCCTTCCATCCCGGTGGTTATGATCCCGTACCGGAGAAAGAGGTGACTGGGGAGTAGGGATTGGGGAGTGGGGGAGATGAGGGGGATGAGGGAAAAATTTTTTAAGAGTCAACCGTCAACAGTCAACCGTCAACCGTCAACCGTCAATCATCAACCGCCAGCACAACGCACGAAGGGTAGAAGGTCTTGTAAAATGGCTTCGTGATAGTGTTCCTGTGGATAGTGACCAACGTTGTTTAGTTTAATTACTTCGGCATTGGGTACAGACTTGGCGAAATTTTCTGCTACATCTATAGGCAACCACGGGTCAATCATACCCCATTGAATCAGGATTGGTTGTTGCCATTGTTGAAAACCAGATGTAATTTCTGTCATTGCTGATGGCAATTGTAAATTACGAATAGTTGCTAATAAAGCCCGTCCTGCTGCCGAAGTTTTCAGAAACGGTTTACGATAAACGTCTAAGTCTTTGTCTTCGATACGATAACGACTACCACCTTCTAAAGTCCGGTCAACTAATAAGGGGTCTTGAGTCATCATTTCACCCGCTAAAGGTAAACCCATTTGTTGAATTTTCCACGGTAATTTGGCAGTAGTAGAAATGGGTGTATTTAAGATAGCGATGTTGACAATTTTTTGGGGATTTTTTAGGGCATATTGTAAGCCTACAGAACCTAAAAAACCTTGTACAACTAAAGAAAATCGTTCTAGTTCTAAAGCATTAATAAAACTTTCTAAAGCTTTGATATAAGCATCAGGAGTGTAGGCGAAGTCTCGTTTTTCTGGTTTGGCAGAAAAGCCATAACCAATCCAATCGGGTGCGATCGCTCTTGTTCCTTGACTCGCTAAAGCTGGTATAATATTACGCCAGCTATAACTTTGTGATGGCAACCCATGTAATAAAACCACAGGTAATAAATCACTTTGACCAATTGGTTGAGCTTCCCGATAAAACCACTCTAGAGAATCTACTGTTATTTTATGTTCTGTTATTGACACGCTATTTTCCTAAAAATTTTTTCAAAATCCTAGTAATAGGGCATAGGGTAACGAACAAGTCAAAAGTCAAAAGTAAATAATTATGGTGAAAATTATTTATTTTTGAATTTTGAATTTTGAATTTTGAATTGATTTGCCCCTATTCCCCACTTAGAATCTTCTCACGAATTGCGCTAGCTGTGGCGGGAGCTAGTAAAACGCCATTGCGATAGTGTCCGGTCGCTAAAAGGACATGATTAAACCCTGGTAATATCTCAATTACTGGTGCAGGGCGACCTTCTGGACGGGGACGCAAACCTGACCAAGTGCGGATAATTTGCGCTGTTGCTAACTCTGGACAAAAGGCTATAGCTTGTTGTTTGACAGATTCTAACAGTTCGTGATTCGGTGGAATTTCATCACCATTGGTAGGAAACTCTACTGTTGCGCCTAGCCAATAATCTCCACCACCAATCGGTACAATATGCACATCATTACCATTGATGGCGGGTTGAAAGTCAGGATTTCCTAATGAATGACCTAAAGATACTTGCAATGCTTGCCCCAATACAGGACGAATATCTACCTTTTGATGGAGTTGTGCGGTGAGTTCTGTTGAACCTAAGCCAGCAGCAATTACCAACCAATCAGCACTAAAATTACCTGCTGTTGTCTTGACTGTCAGAGGTTGGCTAGTTTCTGGTGTGGGAATGCCTAAGACTTTTACACCAAACTGGAAATTTACACCTTTTTGCTGTGCGCCCGTAACTAAGGCTAAAGTCAAGGCAGTGGGGTCTAATTGACGGTCTTGAGGAGAGTAAACAGCACCGATAACTTGAGGATGATTAACTTGTGGACAAATATCTTTGAGTTTTGCTGTATCCCAGATTTCTAATTGCCAACCTGTAGAATGGCGAGTTGCTGCTAACTTTTCCCAGTCGGCTAAGTTATCTCCTTCTAGACACAGGTGAAGAATACCTTGACGGTTGAAAGGGATAGTTTGACCTGTTAAAGTTTCTAGTTCAGGAATTAAAGTCTCATAGCGTTGGATGCTGGCTTGGCGCATTTTCCAAGCTTTCCCTTTGACTTTCTGGCTAATTATCCCCACTAAAACACCAAGGGCTGCACCTGTAGAAGCTTGTGCTGGTGGCTGTTGATCGAAAACTGTGATGTTGATTCCTGAGATGTGGCTAAGTTCATAGGCGATCGCTGCACCAACCACGCCACACCCGATAATAATTACATTCATGATTTTTGCTGATAAAAGAGTGGGGGATTGGGGATTGGGGATTGGGGATCGCATTTTTCCCTCTCCTCTGCTCCTCTGCTTCCTCATCCCCCTCATCCTCTCTTATTGTCTCCTACCTTAGCTAGCTTCTGATTCAGGGCTTGTCTCAGGCAGCAATTGCAGGAACTGATCAACATCTGCAAAAGCAGCTTGATAGTTACTGATGGCAAGTTGAGTATTACCAGTGCTTGCAGCCTGATCGATTTTAACTAGGTGGTTGAGCAAATCTTTACTAATTTGCCGGGCGGCGGATTGTTCTTTAGGTAGTAGGTTGGGTGTGATATAGTTCATACTCAACCTAGCTTCTGTCATAGGGCCGTGGATAAAATTACCCACATCGATCCATTCTTTTTTCTCAATCAGAGTTTTCAGTTCTTCTGCGCGATCGCGCACAGCTTGTACTTCAGGTGAGTGTACCTGAATTTTTTCCAGTTGAGCAGCTGTGTAAGTTGGAGGTGCAACTGCGGTTGTAGGACTACCGCAACTCACTAGGAAAGTTGCTACAAGTACAATTAGTAATGAAATAATAGAGCGTTGTCGCGCCATACACTGAAATGGGTTGGTTTTATTTTGCCGATTCACAGTGTAATTTTAGATCGCTGAGGTAATTTATCGTTCTTACCTGGAAATTATTTTGGAGAAAATTTTTGATATACCATAACGTGTTTTCCACAAAAAGCTCAGTGTGAGCTATTTTTGCCAAAATTTTAAGTACAATTGCTTAATTAAGGATGAAAGGTTACAGGCTAGGAAGAAGTAGGGGGATGAGGGAGATGAGGGGATGAGGGAGATGAGGGAGATGAGGGGGATGAGGGAGATGAGGGAGATGAGGGAGAAATTCTTTCAGAGTCAACCGTCAACCGTCAACAATCAACAGTCAACATTCCCCAGTTTTACGTGAGTCATAATAAAGGAGTGTTTTTTCGTGAATGCAGCTGAACAGGCAACCAATCTTGAACTCGCCAGCAAAATTGCTACGGTGGTGAATTTATTCAAATTTGAGTTTCCTCATGCTAAATCAGATTTAAAACCCTGGCACAATGATCCAGAAACCAGAGAATTAGTTGATCCAGATTCTATAGATATTGGGTTTCATTTTCCAGGTGTGAGCAAATCTTGGCGCAGTCGCAGCGTTTTAATTCAAATCCGCTTTCACGAAGATCCGATCACGAAATCACGACGGGCGATAGGTTTGGAGGTGGCTGGTTTTGATCATCGTGGTGAGGTATGGCGACTATCTACCGTGGAAAACTGGAGTTTTTTCGGTGATACTGCACCTTCCCCGGAAATTGGCGATAGGCTAAAACAAGTTTGCCTACAGATTTTAGAGGTGTTTAATCAGGTAAATCAAGATTAACAAGGGTTATTTATTTTTAACCAAGGTTGCAGTTGCTATCAACACAGTAGGCTGATTGATAGGTATTGGGGCGTTTACCAAATAGGGTATAACGATTATCCCTGATTTGTTCATAAAAGCGATCGCCTGTCCATTTTACCCCCGGTAAGGCTCGATACGCATCTACAAAAATCTTACCCAAAGGCAATAATCGCCCGATTTCTTCGGCGGCATTGCTGCCTTGCCAACGTCTATCAGGTGCATTAGCATCAATTAATATCATTCCCTGTTCACAATCTTGAGATGTCACACCCCATTGCGCTAGAGTAGCTTCATCTTGCATGGGAATGTAACGAAACAGCTTACCTTGGTCTAGGTTTTCCAGTAATTGCACTAAAGTAACGCAGAGATTGCAGTTGCCATCATAAATCACGTAGTAACTCATAGAATTGCTCCGAATGAGAGTGTTGATTTTGCTTTGTGTAAGTTCTATGGTAGTTAATTTCTAGATACGATATTTTTCCAGATTTTGGCAACTCTATCACTGGGAGTATATGATTATGACACCTTTTATGTTTGTGACTGACTTAGATCACACTTTGGTCGGTGATGACGCAGCACTCACACAACTGAATCAAATATTGACTCAGCATCGCCAAGAATATGGTACAAAGATAGTCTATGCGACTGGGCGATCGCCTGTTTTGTACAAAGAACTGCAAATTGAAAAAAATCTCATCGCACCAGATGCGTTAGTTGTCTCGGTGGGTACGGAAATTTATCTAGATGGTAAAAATACTGCTGATTCTAGTTGGGCAGAAATTCTGTCTACAGGTTGGCATCGAGAACAGGTATTATCTATTACTGAGCAATTTTCTGAGTTAGAATTACAACCTGACTCAGAACAGCGTCCGTTTAAAGTCAGTTTTTTCCTCAAGCAAGAAGTCGCCGCCAGTGTGATTCCCCAAATTGAGTTAATGTTGGAAAAATATAAATTAAATGTAAAGTTAATTTATAGTAGCGGTGTTGACCTTGACATTGTGCCTCGTAGCAGCGATAAAGGTCAGGCAATGCAGTTTCTACGTCAAAAGTGGAAATTTGCAGCAGAACGAACAGTTGTTTGTGGTGATTCAGGTAATGATATTGCTTTGTTTGCTGTCGGCAACGAAAGGGGAATCATCGTTGGGAATGCCCGACAAGAGTTGTTGGAGTGGCATAACCAGTATCCTGCAAACCACCGTTACCTAGCACAAAATTTCTGTGCTGGGGGTATCCTTGAAGGTTTAAAATACTTCGGTTTCATCAAATGATTAGTTATCTCAAAGGTATAGTTGCTGGTATCCAAAATCTAGGCAGTAATCGCGTGATTCTGACTCTAGAGGTGAATGGCTTGGGTTATGACTTGCAAGTTCCGCAACGGTTAGCCAAGCAATTAACCACAACGGGTGATTTGGTACAAATTTTCACTCATTACCAAATTCGGGAAGAAGTACCTTTACTTTATGGGTTTTCTTCCCCATCTGAACGCGATTTATTTCGTCATTTATTGACTGTCAGTGGGGTGGGTGCAGCTTTAGCGATCGCTTTGTTGGATACTCTAGAATTACCCGATTTAGTTCAAGCGATCATCACTGGTAACGTACAGATACTGATTCAAGCCCCTGGTGTAGGTAAGAAAATCGCTGAACGTATCTGTTTAGAACTCAAAGCCAAATTAATCGAATGGCGCAAATCAGCCGGGTTCTTCGTCGCTACCGCCGGGCCTGCTCCTGGTATTTTAGAAGAAGTGCAAATGACTCTGTTTGCCCTGGGTTACACAGCCCACGAAGTCAGCCACGCTCTACACGTAGTTAGCGAAGACATCGGACTACCAAAAGATGCCTATGTAGAAGACTGGATCAAACAAGCGATCGCTTATCTTAGTAGTAGCGAACAGGTTAGTTAATAGTCAATGGGGACAGAGGCTAGGGGCTAGAGAAATTTACCTCATCAAGATGAAATATGCTGTATGAGTTAATCATTATTAATTATTAGTTAATCAATATTAGTTGTTCTCCCTCATCCCCCTCATCTCCCCCATCTCCCCCATCTCCCCCATCTCCC
>NZ_CAWMSA010000003.1:202560-202764 GCF_963870205.1 Anabaena sp. CA = ATCC 33047
TGCTTGGTTACAAAAATCCTTAACAACCATTCATCAGGCTGACTGGTATCGTTCTGTAAAAACTATACATGGACTGCCAGGGGCAACGGTGGATTTAGAGGGGCAAGAGGTGATTAATTTTGCTAGTAATGATTATTTGGGGTTGGCTGGGGATACACGCTTGATAGCGGCTGCTGTGGCGGCAGTTCAAGAGTACGGCACGGG
>NZ_CAWMSA010000003.1:202881-232334 GCF_963870205.1 Anabaena sp. CA = ATCC 33047
GCGATCGCCGGTTTAAAACAAACGGCAGACGCGCTAGTATTTAGTTCTGGGTATCTGGCTAATATTGGTGCGATCGCTGCCTTAGTAGGCAAAAGAGATTTAATTTTATCTGATCAATATAATCATTCCAGCCTGAAAAATGGCGCAATTCTCAGTCAAGCCACAGTCATAGAATATCCCCACTGTGATATTACCCAACTCAAAACTTTATTGATTCAGCAACGGCACAACTACCGACGTTGTTTAATCATGACTGATACTGTTTTCAGCATGGATGGGGACTTATGTCCTTTACCAGCCATATTAGATTTAGCAGATGAATTTAGCTGTATGCTGCTAGTTGATGAAGCTCATGCAACTGGTGTCATGGGCAGCACTGGCGCAGGTTGTGTAGAATATTTCGGGTGTACAGGTAGGGAATTAATTCAAATTGGCACTCTGAGCAAAGCTTTTGGTAGTTTAGGCGGTTATGTCGCCGGCAGTGCCACCTTAATTGATTTTTTACGGAATCGCGCCCCCAGTTGGATTTACACTACTGGAATTTCACCCGCAGACACAGCCGCCGCCTTAGCAGCTGTCAAAATCATCCAACAGGAACCGCAACGCCGCATCCAATTATGGCAGAATGTAGATTACTTTAAACAATTACTACAACAGCAATTACCCCACCTGAAATTACTGCCATCAGAGTCACCAATATTCTGTGTTCAATTGTCAAGTGCCACAGCCGCACTGCAAGCAGGTAAGCAACTCAAAGCGTCTGGGATTTTTGCGCCAGCTATTCGTCCGCCCACAGTCCCCACCAGTCGTATTAGAATTTCTTTCATGGCAACCCACCAAGCCGCACATATTGAAAAACTGGTAGGAGTGCTGAAAAAATTATAATTATCAATTAATTATCAATTAATTATCAACTTTTCATCATATTTAGTTTTTGATTTAATCGAAACAAATAAAAACTTTATATTTATTTTTCGACTAGAGCATTTCTTTAGTCAGATTTTATCTGATAGCTTTTGTTATATTGTCAATTTTCTGGGGTAATTATCAGGCAAAATGCACCGTCCTCCACCTAGATTATAGATTATTTTGCGAAATTTATCCAGAAATTGAGAGAACAAATATCCCTTTTTCAGCGAATTTTCAGAAAATAAATTTTGGCATCTAGCAAAAGAAGTCTTTTTAGCGGATTCAAGAATCTATCTCCAGATAAATACCGAAAATCCGTAAACTAGCGTAGGTTATGTAAAGCCTCTGCAACAAGTATTGGTTGCCCGAAATTTTCATGCCTGATACTCCTAGTTCTTCTTGGCTAAGTTTTGGCATTGGCCTCATAACCGTAGCATTTGCACTGATACTAATGCTACTACTAGATCCTTGGGTAGAAATGAGTAACGCTGCTTTTTTGCTATTTTTCAGTGCTGTGATGGTGAGTGCTTGGTGTGGTGGAGGGAAGGCGGGAATTGTCGCAACGTGTTTGTCTGCTTTAGTTAACAATTATTTCTTGCTACACACACAATACAATCTGTCTCTGGATATTTCTCATCTGGTAAAAATCGGTTTATTTGTTGTACAAGGATTGTTTTTTACAATCCTATGTATAGCATTAAGGAATGCCAAACGCAGGGATGAGGCGAATTTACATAAACTCAAAGAGAGTGAGGCGCGATTTAAATTAGCACTCAGCAATTCAGATATTGTAGTCTTTCAGCAAGATAGCAATTTGCGCTATCAGTGGATTCATAATCCCCAGGGTGCAACCACTGTTGAGGAAATGCTAGGCAAGTCTGATGATGATTTATTTCCTGCCTCCGTAGCAGAGCAACTGACAAAAATTAAGCAAGGAGTGTTAGACACAGCAGTTGCTGACAGAGAAGAAGTTCGTGTCATCGTCTGTGGCAAAGTGCTTTACTATGATTTGCTGGTGGAACCCCTGAAAGTGAATGGTAGAATTCAGGGTATTACCTGTGTAGCGATTAACATTACTGAACGCAAGCAAGTAGAGCAAGAAAAAGCCAAATTGCGCCAGAAATTACAACAAGCAAACCAGGAGAAACAAGAATCATTAGCATTGTTAAATGCTTGGCTGGCTAGTTCCCCTGTAGGTTTGGCTTTTTTGAATACAGAACTTCGTTACGTTTATATTAACGAAGCACTAGCGGCAATTAATGGTTTACCGCAAAGTCAGCATATTGGGCGTATCTTCCGGGAAATTTTACCAGATTGGGCAGAGCAAATTGAGCCGATTTTATCTAGAGTGATGCAAACTCAAGAACCCCTACTTAATCAAGAAGTCATGGGAGAAACCCATCCATCTGGGGTTTATCGTTGTGGGTTGGTGAGTTACTACCCAGTCTGTTTACCAGATGGGAAATTGTTAGGTGTGGGTGTGACGGGGATTGATATTACTCAGCAGAAAACCACTCAGCAAGCTTTAAGAGAAAGCGAAGCTAGGTTTCGGGCGATGTTTAATCAAGCGGCGTTAGGAATGGCTCTTGTCAGCTTGGATGGTAAGTTTCTGCAAGTAAATCCGGCTTTATGTCAACTTGTTGGGTATAGTCAGGATGAGTTAATCCAGATGAACTTTCAGGATATTACTCACCCTGATGATTTAGTAACTGATTGGAATTATGGTTTGAGGGTATTAGCAAGAGAGATTAGTTGTTATTCTCTAGAGAAACGCTATATCCGTAAAGACGGTGGGATTGTTTGCATTAATGTGACTTCATCGGTGGTGTGTGATGAGCAGGGAGAACCAAAGTATGCTTTAGGTATTGTTGAGGATATTAGTGAACGCAAACAAGCCCAAGCAAACCAAAACTTTTTAGTAGAAGCCAGCACCATTTTAGCGGCTTCGTTAGATTATGAAGTTACCCTGAGTAATGTAGCTAATTTGGCAGTACCGACTTTAGCCGACTGGTGTATTGCAGATATTCTACAACCAGATTGGTCAATTAAACGAGTGGCGATCGCCTCTGCTTATCCCCAAAAACTTCAAATCATCGCAGAAATTCAACAACGCTATCCAGCCGGTAGCGACAGTAATCACCCATTTCACCAAACCCTACTAGAAGGTAAATCTGTTTTTTATCCAGAATTGCCAGATTCTACTTTAGTGGCAATGGCTCAGGATGAGACGCATTTACAACTACTACAAAGTTTGGGGATGCGTTCTTTGATGGTGGTTCCCTTATACTCACACGGGCAAATCTTCGGAGTGATTTCGTTTGTGACAGCAGACTCCGGGAGAAAATTCCCAACCACAGACTTGGCTTTGGCTGAAGATATTGCCCGACGAGCCGCTACAGCTATTGATAATGCTAGACTCTACCAAGAAACTCAACAGGCAAAACAAGCGGCAGAAATGGCTGCCAGTCGTACAGCGCGCTTGCAAAGCATTACTGCTGCCCTTTCAGAAGCTTTAACTCCTCAACAAGTGGCTGATGTGGTTGTTAATCAAGGCATTGCTGCCTTGGGTGCTAGTGCGGGTTCTGTGGTTTTAATCGAAGAAGGTACTTGCCTGAAGATATTGCAAGCAGTTGGTTATCCTGAAGCTGTCAGAGAAGGCTGGGCGAGTTTCCCGATGACAGCTAATGTTCCCATCGCCGAGGCTGCCAGAACTAAGACGGCGATTTTTTTGGCAAATCGCGAAATTTTAGCGGTTCAATATCCTGAAATCGCCGATATTCCCGCCAATACAGGTAATTGTGCTTTTGCTTGTATTCCGTTGATTGTGGAGCAGCAGACTATTGGAGTGTTGGGTTTGAGTTTTGCCACAGCCCAAGTATTTACAGAAGCCGACCGCAGATTTATGCTGACTTTAGCACAACAGTGCGCCCAAGCGATCGCCCGCGCTCAACTTTACGAAGCCGAAAAAAACGCCCGCGCTGCTGCGGAGTCAGCTAACCGCATTAAGGATGAATTCCTCACCGTACTTTCCCATGAATTGAGAACTCCGCTTAACCCGATATTAGGTTGGGCTAAGTTACTCCGCACCCGCCAACATAATCAAGTTACCATCAACCAAGCTCTGGAGACGATTGAACGCAATGCCAAGTTACAAACACAATTAATTGATGATTTGTTAGACGTTTCCCGAATTTTACGCGGCAAGCTGCAACTCAATATCAGTGCTGTGGATTTGCCAACCACAATTACCGCCGCACTCGAAACGGTGCGGTTAGCCGCCGAAGCAAAATCAATTGAGATTTGCACCTGTTTAGATGATTCTGTCGGGCAAGTCATGGGTGACGGCGATCGCTTGCAACAGGTATTCTGGAATTTACTCTCAAATGCTGTGAAGTTCACACCACCTAACGGACAGGTACAGGTAAACTTACAGCAGGTAGGGCTAGAAGCGCAAATCCAGGTGATTGATACAGGTAAGGGAATTACACCAGAATTTTTACCCCATGTATTTGAATATTTCCGCCAAGCCGATTCTAAAACTACCAGAGTCTTCGGTGGGTTGGGACTTGGATTAGCAATTGTGCGTCATTTTGTCGAATTACATGGTGGCACAGTACAAGCAGACAGTGCCGGAGATGGACAGGGCGCAACTTTTACAGTTAGACTACCACTGTGCAAAAATGTTGAGGATAAGTTGCTTAATGGTGAGTCTGCTGTTGAGCAAGAGGAAATACCAGATTCTTTATTAGCTGGTGTGCAAATTCTGTTAGTGGATGATCAAGCCGATGTCCGGGAGTTTTTCAGCTTTGCACTGGAACAATATGGTGCGAATGTGACAACGGCTGCATCAGCTATGGAAGCCTTGAATATTTTAGCACATTTCCAGTCAGATGTGTTGTTAAGTGACATTGGAATGCCAGAGATGGATGGTTATATGTTGCTGCGCCACATCCGAAAATTGTCACCACAACAAGGTGGAGAAGTTCCGGCGATCGCTTTAACTGCCTATGCTGGAGAAATCGATTATCAACAAGCCTTAGCCGCAGGTTTCCAAAAACATATTCCTAAACCCGCCGAAACAGTAGAATTAGTCATGGCGATCGCTCAACTCTTAGGACGTAAGTGAAATTTGATCAGCGAGCATTTAATCATCCAACAAACTCATCAAAGCGTAGAATTCCGGTTCTGCTTCTCGTGGTGTTGATAACTCGCGTTTCAACTCTAATATTTGCCGCTCAATAGCTTTAGCCACATAAACCATCTGAGATTCTTGGGCAATTTTTAGCTGTTTTTCTTTGACTCTGATTTTCCGCATTAGTTCGTTAACAGCATCGACGGAATCACTATCTTGAATCATCTTCATCTTCTTCCACCCTCGAAAAATTTAAATACAAAATTTAAATTTTTCAGCTTAATTATTATTTAATTAAATTTAATTTACCAAAAAAATTATAAATTATTAACTGTGACACAGAAAAATTTAAAATTTTAGCCTTCAAAAATGCTGGTTCTTCAGTACCTAATATGCTTGCATCAATCTCAAAAAATTGCCGAAGGCTTAATATACATCAGCAATCAGCCACAAATTTTGGATATGATCACAAAATTTGCCTCTTTACCCTGTTCCCTGTTCCCTATTCCCCGTTCCCTGTTCCCCTGCTTCCTAGGCGGATGAGGATAGAGACTAGAGATTAATCCCTAGTCACTAATCCCCAATCTCTAATTACGCTTCATCTAAAGCAGCGATACCGGGTAATACTTTACCTTCGAGTAACTCTAAGCTTGCGCCGCCGCCGGTAGAGATATGGCTCATTTGATCAGCCAAACCTACCTTCTCAACAGCCGCTACAGAGTCACCGCCACCGATGATCGTGGTTGTACCAGTTTTGCTAATATCTGCTAGAGTACGAGCGATCGCTTCTGTACCTACAGCAAATTTATCAAACTCAAATACACCCATAGGCCCGTTCCAAATCACAGTTTTACAATCAGCCAAAGCTGCTTGGAAAACTTTGACAGAATCAGGCCCGATATCCAAACCCATACCATCAGCCGGAATATTTTCAATGCTGACGGTGGTAGCATTAGCATCGGGGGCAAATTTATCAGCAGATACGATGTCTGTAGGTAATAGGAAGGTAACACCCTTCTCTTTCGCCTTAGCTTCCAAAGACTTCGCCAATTCCAGCTTATCTTCTTCTACCAAAGACTTACCCACATTTAAACCACGGGCTTTGTAGAAGGTGAAAATCATCCCACCACCGATGATTAGCTTGTCGCACTTCTCAAGCAAAGTTTCAATGACACCGATTTTACTAGAAACCTTAGAACCACCCACAATCGCGGCTAAAGGACGTTGAGGCTGTTCAATTGCACTTTGTAAATACTGCAATTCCTTCTCAATCAAATAACCAGCCACAGAAGGACTCAGGTATTTAGTCACACCTTCAGTAGAAGCATGGGCGCGGTGTGCAGTACCGAAAGCATCATTTACATAAAAATCGGCATTAGCAGCCAGCTTTTTAGCAAATTCTGGGTCGTTTTTCTCTTCTTCTTTATAAAAACGGACATTTTCTAGTAACAGAACTTGACCATTTTGTAAAGCTGCCACTTTTGCCGCGACTTCATCGCCAATACAGTCATCAGTTTTAACGACTTCTTGCCCCAATAACTCAGACAGACGCTTTGCAACCGGAGTTAGACGCAATTTGTCATCCACACCTTTGGGACGACCAAAATGGCTTGCTAAAATGACCTTAGCACCCTTCTGCGTTAAATCTTGAATGGTTGGTAGAGCAGCACGAATGCGAGTATCATCTGTGATGTTGCCTTGATCATCCACAGGCACATTAAAGTCAACCCGCACGAAGGCGCGTTTACCAGAAATATCAGCCGCAGATAAACTTGCTAAAGTTTTTTTGGACACTGCCAAACCCTCCTGATTGCCTTTTTGTTATCGTTTTGAAAGTAGAACCATCAAAATTTTACCGGAGTAGGGGGTGCTGAGGAGAGATATATGTTCAAGACAGTATTATTTCCAATTGATCAAAGTCGGGAAGCGCGGGAAGCTGCCGATGTTGTCGCCAACATTGTACAGCAATATGGTAGTCGGTTAGTGCTGCTGTCTGTGGTTGAAGAATCACCACCAGACGCGCCAACTACTGATCCTATGGTGTCACCAGCAGCCGTTGCTAAACTGCTAGCAGATGCCCAAGCTTTATTTTCTCAGCAAGGTATCACATCAGAAATTATGGAAAGGCAAGGTAAACCAGCCTTTACCATCTGCGATGTCGCCGACGAAATCGGCGCAAATTTAATCATTATGGGTTGTCGGGGACTAGGCTTAACCGAAGAAGGTGCAACTGATAGCGTTACAACTCGCGTGATTAACTTGTCACCTTGTCCTGTGTTAATTGTGCCTTAGTTATCTAGGGATTGGGGATTGGGGATTGGGGCAGATCAATTCAAAATTCAAAATTCAAAATTCAAAATTCAAAATTCTTGAATTTTGGGGAAAAAAACTCCTCTGCTCCCTCCGCTTCCTTATCCCCAGTTTCTACCTGCGTTCTTCATAATCTTCTGAAGACTTGGGGTCTAATTCCCAGCGTCTATCATCACGCTGTTCTAAAATGTCGTTGGTGCGGAGAAATGCTTTATCGTTCATTTCCAATCCCACAGCTTTTTCTATATCTTCTGTGACATTTTGATCGGGTGTGGGAGCAGTACCACCCACCGCTTCATCGCCTACTGCGTCTGCATCTTGCCAATAAGCATCAATGTCACCACCGGTGAGTTCGGGACTGGTATCTGTGTACTCATGTCTTTTGACTTGCAGCGATCGCCCACCAATATTGTATCCTGGTAGGTCTTTTACACCAGTTCCATAGGATTCTGTAACTTCCTGTGGCAAATCATCATATTTAATTTCTTCTTGATTATCTTGATTATTTTGATGATTATTTTGCTCTGTCATAATTTTAGCCTTTTCTATACCCACACAATAACGTTTTCTTGTCTTCATGTTGTACTACAAAGGTTGTACAACTTTCGGCATAAAAGAATCTATTTCCTAAGAACGACGGAAAAATTGCTATGACAGCATACTTTAAGAGTATGAAATCAAGGTCAAGCCACTTGTAGTTGTTGTAGTTGAATTCGGTAGTTATGAGCTAGGAGTTCTCAACTTGAAAATAAAAAGATTTAGATGAAACTTACCTACTCATAACTATTTTTTTGTTAGTTAAATATTATTGAAATGCCCAATTTAATTAATTGCCAGTAAATAAGCTGATTATTAAAAAGAATATTGTAAATAAAAAACGAATTTTGAATTGTATATAGGGGAGAGAAAAGTGGAATACACTGAGTTTATTACCCATGTGCAAAGCCTCGCTCAATCTAACTCTCGTGAAGAAGCAGAACGCGCTACTCGTGCCACACTAGAAACAATTAAAGAACGGATTTCAGGTGATGAAGCACAAGATTTAGCCAGTCAACTACCACAGGAATTAGGTGGCTGTTTGCGAGGGAGAGAAGGACAACCTGATCAGGATTTTAATTTGCAAAATTTTATTGTGCGTGTGAGTGAAAAAGAGGATATAGAACCAACAACAACAGCAATTCATGTGCGGGCTGTGTTTGCAGTTTTGCAGAATGCCGTCAAGCCTGAAGAATTTGCCAAACTGCATCATCATTTTTCGCAGGATTATGAAGAAATGTTTGGTAAATCACCCAGTAGTGAAATACCAGCATAAAAAATTTAAAATTTCCCCTGAAAAAGTACAGATTGGTAGACCAATAAAAAGGAAAGAATATGACTAACAATAATCATCATGCAGTTAAGAAAAGAGTAGCTATTCTGATTGAACAAGCAGTAGAAGATACAGAATTTATTATTCCTTGTCATGGGCTAAAACAAGCCGGGTTTGAGGTAGTAGTGCTGGGTTCGCGGATGAATGAAAAATATAAGGGTAAACGCGGCAAACTTTCGACACAAGCTGATGCTACCACTACAGAGGCGATCGCTTCCGAATTTGATGCCGTAGTCATTCCTGGTGGTATGGCTCCTGATAAAATGCGCCGCAACCCCAACACAGTCCGCTTTGTACAAGCAGCAATGCAGCAAGGTAAATGGGTAGCAGCCGTCTGTCACGGGCCACAACTTTTAATAGAAGGTGATTTACTCAAAGGTAAGCGAGCCACTGGTTTTAGTTCTATCAGCAAAGATATGATTAATGCTGGTGCGAATTACCTCGATAATCCCCTAGTAGTTGACGGAAATCTCATCACATCCCGTGAACCCGGAGATTTAGCAATTTTCACCACCGCAATATTAAGCCGTCTGGGTTACGGTGGTAAAGACGCAGCATTACCAGATGAAAATGATACCAGTGCCGAATGGTGGAAAATCGCCGATGCTTGGGGTGGTTCCACTAAAGGAGAGATTCTTAGAGGTATCAATACTGCTTTAGGTGGTGAGCGTTATTCCCTAGAAGCTTTGGAGAAATACGCCGATAAAGAATCAGATACACAACTCAAGGCGTTGTTTCAAGAAATGATTACTAATAAACAACGTCATATTGAAAGGCTAGAAACCTATCTCCACAAGCTGGGTGAAAAACCTTCGTTTGGAGCAAACATTGCTAATCAATACGCCAAAGTCAAATCCGCCTTCACAGGTAGCGATGATATCTATCAGTTGCGTTGCGCCTTGGGTGATGTGCAGACAGGTTTGGGTGATATTGGTAACTTGTGTGCTATGTTCACTGACCCAGTTGCCACCGCCATTTTTAAAGAAATATACCACGACTTACTCAAATACGAACAGCGATTAGCAGACTTATATCGCAGACGTATGGCTACTACTGAAGTGCAGCCTCCCAAGCCTACAACTGGGGCGGCTGTTTGAATGTGAGGGAGTAGGGGAGTTGAGGGAGATGAGGAGCAAAAGTTAGAAGTGATTTAATCAGGATTTAGGCGACTGACATATTAGTAGGGTGCGTCAGATATGAAAAAGTCTGACGCACCCTACAAGACATCTGTTTAATTTTGAATTTTGAATGAGAGAATTTTGAATTGGTATGACTTTGACATCAGGAGAAAAACAGACACAAGCCGGCGAAATGGAGCGTTGGGCATCTCTAATTAGGGATGGGGCGTTAGTTTTGACGGGTTTAAAACAAGCCTCTTTGCGGGGAGTGCTGACGGCTTTAGCTGGTGGTGGCGTTGTTGCCCAAAGAACCACCAAACATAGCACAATTGAGCAAGTGCAAGCAGCTATCGGTTTGAATAAACCAATCAAAGTTGAAAAAACGGTGACAATTGATCAACCAGCAGAGGAACTTTACCGTTATTGGCACAACTTTGAGAATCTGCCCACATTTATGAAGCATCTCAAATATGTCAGAGTCTACAATGATAGACGTTCTCATTGGATAGCCAATGCACCTTTAGGTAACAGCGTAGAATGGGATGCAGACATTTTAGAAGACCGAGAAAATGAGTTTATTTCTTGGGCTTCCGTCGAAGGTGCAGATGTGGAAAACTCTGGTTTTGTGCGGTTTAAAAAAGCCCCAGGCGATCGCGGTACAGAAGTCAAAGTAGTTTTAGAATACAATCCCCCAGGCGGAACATTAGCGGCAATATTCGCCAAACTTTTCGGTGAAGAACCAGAACAACAAATCGGCGACGAATTACGCCGCTTCAAAATGCTCATGGAAGCCGGGGAAATCGCCACCACCCAAGGACAACCTTCTGGGAGGAAGTAGAAGAAGACGCGAATCGCACTCAAGAAAAATCAGACAAATAAATTTTAACCTGATTCATCAATAAAAATCAGGTTTTTATGCTGAAAATCTAGAACTAATTGCCAAAATTTCACCTGAATTGATTGAACTCACTTACTCTTTCGTTCGCCGGAGAGCAGCGTTTTTTTTGCGTTTATGTCCATTGATACTGTCTGGTTAGCATGGACAACCTAAACTTACTATAACATCTTTTACTACTTTAGAAATATGTCTTTTAATTCTAATGCCACTGCTTGTTATTCATGAATTTTGTTGGTAGAAAATAGTAGAATGCTTGTCAATAGATATGATTACTGTTGTGCCAGTCACCACAATAATCGTCAATAGGTTTCTTTCTTAAGAAAGAGGTTTGAGTCTTACTAATGCACGAAAATTTGGATTAAAAATTAACAAGCATTCTAATTTAGTATTTGAACAATTAAGACCAATAAAATTTAGTTATCTATCTTTTCATGATTTTTAATCGAATGAGATACACACTAAAAAATGCAGTCATTTATCTATAAAGCAGACTAAACCCTATATTTTTAACACTCGTATGAGCTTGTAACTATGGGAATATGTAGTTTAGTGACAAAAATATTTAGTTTCATGCGACAGCAAAACAAAGAAACAAGTACGAGCGATCGCAGAAGCTATAGCTATATAAATCCTACCGAAATCACTCCAGAAGTCAACCTAGAAGATAACTCTGAAAATTCAAAAGTTTCGCAAGGTCTTAAAGCTTTCGAGGAGAAAAATATGAAGTCTTTAACTATCGATACTAAAACCCATTGTTATGTTATCGATGCTAACCACATGAACAATTTGCAACAAAATGTTGCAACAACTTTTGTTTTTGATAAAGGTAATTTTGATATCAAGATTACTGGGGGTCGGTATAGCTACAGCAACACCAAAACACCAGGTGAGCCTTTTGTGCTACTGTGGATATATGGAGACAATGGTAGTAAATTTATCAACAAAAATACAGGTTTAGAGGTAGGCGCAACCTGGACAACTTTAAATGGATACAATGATACTTTAAAGCTAGAAGTCAAAGAAAGAGCAGTTCTTAATGCTTTGTTCTTTGATTTTAATAAGGAAGATAATAGTGGTTCAATTAACCTACTAATCACTAGCGACAAGCAATTTTTTAATCCTGTAAATCTCACAGTAGATAGCAAACAAAACTGTTATCTTCTTGATGACAATTACCTGTCAACTCTCAAACAATCCGGTTCTAACTTTGTTGAATTGAACCCAGGTAATTATCGCATAAAAATTCGTCAAGGCAATGCTACCTATTGGTCAGACCATAAAAAATTTAATATAGAACCTTGGGCATTAATTTTGCTCAAAGGTGGAAAATTTGTTACCAAACTGACAGGCATTGAAACTGAAGAGACCTGGGTTTCATTAAATGGTCTCAAGGATGAAGTAGTTTTAGAGGTCAAAGAAAAAACTACACTCACAGGTTTATTTTTTGACACCTACAAAGAAGATAATGAAGGTCAGATTATTCTAGAAATCAAGTCACTCAGTGCAGATGAATTAACTGAAGCATATAGAAAGCAAGAAAATCATCAATTCAGTCAACAGCAAACAGGAAAAACTGTTACAGGCAAGACTGTGATCACAACTGAAGGTAATGGTGGGTCTGTCAGTCGTGAACTGGTGGGTAATGCACCAGAATTCACCTTCCATTTTAATGAGGAAGAATTTAAGAAGAAGTGGGAAGAGCAGTTACAGCAGATTAATACTTCTATCGGCGTGATAGATGAAACTGATGTAACCCTTGAAGCTAAATATTGGGATCAACTCGAACAGTGGCTATTGAAACACTATGAGAAACATTTTAAAAATCTGTCTGTAGAAGTGGCAAAAGTCAAGTTTTCGATGGATGCCTATTTGCAGCAAGTAGAGTTTAGCTTCAATCAGCATTTACAGGGTTTGTCTGGCTATTTAGAGAGGATTTTACAAGATAAGATTAACAGAAAAGTAACGGAGAACATTAACCAGCAAATCAATCAGTACATTGACCAAACCTTCGAGCAAAGAATACGTAATAACGTTAGCTTAATTATCAACAACATTGTTAATCAGCAAGAACTCAACCAGTACATCGAGCGACAAGTTAATCAGCAAATCAACCAAACCTTCGAGCAGAATATACGCAACAACGTCAACTTAATTACTCAAACCATTGTCAACAACAATACTGAATTTAATCAGTATGTCAGTCAGCAAATCGATAATAATTTCGAGGAAAAAGTACGCAACAACATTGAACTGATTATCAACAATATCGTCAATAAGCAGGAATTCAATCATTACATTGACCAGCAGGTTAATCAGCAAATAGACAATACCTTCGAGCAGAAGATACACAACAACATTAACCTAATAACTCAGAATATAGCTAACAGTAATGAGTTTAATCACTACGTTAGCCAGGAAATAGACAATTCTTTTGAGCAAAAGATACAAAACCACATCCAACTGATTACCCAAAACATTATCAATGATAATGATGTATTCAACCAGTACCTTGACCAACGTTTAGAGCAAACTGTTAACCACAATACCGAAGTTAATCATGCTATTGTCAATGTTGTGGCTAACAGTACTGAAATCAACAACAAGATTAATAATATCCGCCAAGAGTGGAATGAGACATTCATCAGTCTGGTGACAGAACAAGTTGATGAATTAATCAACGTAATAGGTGGTAGAGAGGGATTTGCAAGATTAATTACTCAGAGAATTGTTAATAACAATATTGAGCTTAACCAGTACATTGATCACCGCTTACAGCACAATGTAACTAATAATCAAGTTGTTATTAACCAAATCTTTGATAACGAGCAAATCACCCAGAAGATTCAGAATATCTTCCACAATAATTCTCAAATACACCAAAGAATTGAGAGTGTTGTGTTGAATAGCAATGAAATTAATAACAGAATGCTAAATTTCATTGTTAATAGCGCAGAAATTAACAACAAAATTCATAACATCTACAGAGATGTTGACATCAAAATTGAGAATGTCCGTAACGAGTGGAATCAAACATTCATCAATCTGGTTAGACAGTATGTTGATGAAATGATCAATATTATCGGAGACAGAGATTCCTTCAACATCCTAATTGCCAATTTGATCAATGTGAAAGTAGACGAGATTCTCAACCAAATTTTGAGAATCAGGAATGAACTGACTGTGATTATTAACAATGCAGACAGACATCTTTATGAATGGACTTTGGGAGAACTCATGGCAATCAAAGGCTGCTTAACTGACCGCCAGGCTCTCGTCGAGCAGCTAGTTACTTTCAGTTCTGAACTTAGAGTGAAGCTAGATAGTACCAACTGTGTAGATATCAACACATTCAAGCCATTTAAACCTCTCTCAACCAAATCTACTGAACTGCCATCTGTGCAAGCGCACCAGTTAGGTGAGAGCAATCAATAACCATCTTTTGTTACTTTAGGCAGAGTAAAAACAGCAACAGATTTAATTACTGTAGAGCAGTAGATTATTTGACCACATCACAAGCTGGACTCAAAATTAAACAAAATTAAACTTTGTGACTTTCAGCTTGAGAAATTATTTGTCAAAGCAAGACAACGGAATTTAGATGATGTGGTCAAATAATTCTTTGTTCTACACTTCCCGGAAGATAGGAAGTGAGGCAAGGGAGCGGAGGAGAAAAACTAATGACTCATAACTAATGACTAACGACTAATTACTAATGACTAATGACTATGAAAGCAGTTTGCTGGTATGGTGCTAATGAGGTGCGGGTGCAGTCAGTGCCAGAACCTACACTTCTTAACCCGCGTGATGCGATTATTAAAGTTACTTCTACAGCAATTTGTGGCTCAGATTTACATATTTATGGTGGCTATATCCCCACAATGCAACAGGGTGATATAATTGGTCACGAATTTATGGGGGAAGTGGTAGAAGTTGGTAAGGAAATCAACAATTTAAAAGTAGGCGATCGCGTTGTTGTTCCTTCTGTAATAGGCTGTGGTAGATGCCACTATTGTCAACATGATATGTGGTCATTGTGTGACAACTCTAACCCGAAGGGTTGGATGGAAGAAATATTATTTGGCAATATCACCTCCGCTATTTACGGCTACTCTCATCTGTTAGGTGGTATCGCCGGCGCACAAGCTGAATATGTGCGCGTACCCTTCGCCGATGTCGGTGTGGTGAAAGTACCGCCAGATTTATCAGACGAGATGTTGTTATTCATCTCCGATGCTATCCCTACAGGCTACATGGGTGCAGAATTATGTGATATTCAACCCGGTGATACTGTAGCCGTGTGGGGTTGCGGTGCTGTCGGACAATTTGCCATGATTAGTGCTTATATGATGGGTGCAGAAAAAGTCATCGGCATAGACCGCTTTCCTGAACGTTTAGAAATGGCGAAAACCTACGCCAAAGCCAAAGTTATTAATTATGAAGAAGTCAATGCCGGGGAAGCATTAAAAGAAATGACAGGCGGACAAGGGCCTGATGCTTGCATTGATGCCGTTGGTTTAGAAGCTCATGGTATAGGTATAGAAGATTTCTATGACCAAACAAAGCAAAAACTCAGACTCGAAACTGATCGTCCCCATGTATTACGAGAAATGATGGTGGCTTGTCGTAAAGGTGGTACTCTTTCCATCATGGGTGTCTATGGGGGATTTGTAGACAAAATGCCTTTTGGTGCGGCTTTTAATAAAGGTCTAACCTTCAGAATGGGACAAATGCACGGACAGAAATATATGCACTTGTTACTACAACTCATCTTAGACGGCAAACTTGATCCATCATTTGTAGTTACCCATCAATTACCACTAGAACAAGCCCCCCACGCCTATCATATTTTTCAACAAAAACAAGATAACTGTATCAAAGTTGTTCTCAAACCTTGAGATAGGGAATAGAGAGTAGTGAGTGGTGTAATTTTGTAGTGGACTGACACGACTAAATTGATGCAAAAAAATTGTAGTAGCGTCGCAAGGCTAAAGTAGTGCAAAAATATAGTTCTTGTGGTGCGGGCTTCTAGCCTGCACCGGACGGGCTAGAGAGCTTATCCCACAAGAGAGTTTTAATGCAACATTTAATCAGTATTTAGTCAGAAGTCATAGATAGAGAATGCGACTAATTACATATTAATAAATCCCACCTAGAAAAGATGTTTCATTACATCGCTGGTGCCAACATTGTACACATAATGTAATTGAGGCTATTTATGAACCGTGTACTTTCTTGGTTACAAAATTTTTTGCTGCGTCAAGTTTTAATTGTTTGTCTCATAGGAGCTACCTTCTTTTTAGGTCAGTGTTTTATATCCAGTAGTGCAATGATTGCCCAAGCGGATGTTAAAACTCCAGAGGGGATTTATTACAAAGGCACTCCAGAAAATGAAAGCATTAGAAATGATACTCAAGTGAGAAATGCCCAAGAAAGACTAAAAGAAACTGCTGATACTGTGCGTGAAAAGTTAAATTTAGACGAAGAAACACCTAGAGCCACAAAAGAGTTTCAAAAATCTGTACAAAGAAGAGTAGAAAAAACAGTTGAGCCAGTCACGGGAACCCCACGCGGTTATTACCAACAACCTGAGTCGGTGAGAGAAATGAGAAGATAGATTTAAAAATCATAACTATCTTAACAGACATATAGACGCTCATAGAGCGTCTTCTGATCAAAAAAATAGTCATGTCTCTACTGACTAATGACTAATGACTAATAACTAAGGACTAATCACTATGAAAGCAGTTTGCTGGCATGGAGCAAACGACGTGCGAGTTGAGACAGTACCAGACCCGAAAATTCTTAACCCGCGTGATGCGATTATTAAAATTACTTCTACGGCAATTTGTGGCTCAGATTTACATATATATGATGGCTATATCCCCACAATGGAAAAGGGTGATATTCTCGGTCATGAATTCATGGGGGAAGTAGTTGAATTAGGAAGTGCCGTTAAAAATGTGAAAGTAGGCGATCGCATGGTTGTCCCCTTCACTATATCATGCGGTTCCTGCTTCTTCTGCCAACGGCAATTATGGTCTTTGTGCGATAACTCCAACCCTAACGCCTGGATGGTAGAACTGCAAATGGGACATTCACCAGCAGGTCTATTTGGCTACTCGCACTTATTTGGCGGTTACGCTGGCGGTCAGGCAGAATACGCCCGTGTACCTTTTGCGGATGTCGGCTTGCTGAAAATCCCCGAAAATCTTACAGATGAGCAAGTGCTATTTTTAACAGACATCTTCCCGACAGGCTACATGGCCGCAGAAAACTGCAACATCAAACCCGGTGATATTGTCGCCGTTTGGGGCTGTGGCCCAGTCGGACAATTTGCCATCAAAAGCGCATATATGCTGGGTGCAGAAAGAGTCATTGCCTTTGACCGCATTCCCGAACGCCTACAAATGGCTAAAGAATACGGTCAAGCCGAAGTTCTCAACTACGAACAAGTCAATATTGGGGAAGCCCTCAAAGAAATGACCGGCGGACGCGGCCCCGACGCTTGCATTGATGCAGTCGGCATGGAAGCCCACGGTACAGATGTGATGGCGTTTTACGACCAAGTAAAACAAACCGTCCGCTTAGAAACAGACCGCCCCACCGCATTACGGCAGGTAATGGTGTCTTGTGCTAAGGGTGGTCATGTTTCACTCGCGGGTGTGTATGGTGGCTTCCTCGACAAAATACCGATGGGTGCTGCGATGAACAAAGGTCTAACCTTCAAAATGGGACAGACACACGTTCATAAATACTTAAAACCATTATTAGAACGCATCCAAAACGGTGACATTGACCCCACATTTGTCATCACCCATACTCTACCCTTAGAACAAGCACCCCACGGCTACAAAATTTTTAAACACAAACAAGATAACTGCATCAAAGTTGTACTCAAACCATAAGGAAAAAGCTAAAACTATGAGTGATACCAGCGTGAAAAAAATAGACTCTACCCATTCCCCCAAAGGTAAACTTGGTCAGAAATATTTAGCATCAGGCAAAACTATTTCTATGCGCCTTTGGGAAAATGAACAACCCAGTGCAGATAAACAACCAACCAGTCGTGAATATGAAACAGTTGGTTATGTAATTAATGGACGTGCAGAGTTGCACATTGAAGGGCAAATGATATTACTAGAACCCGGAAGTTCTTGGGTAGTTCCCAAAGGAGCAAACCACCACTACAACATTCTAGAACCATTTACGGCTGTGGAAGCCACCAGCCCCCCGGCTCATATTCATGGGCGCGACGAAAATTAACAATAATTTTCCATCTTCCACCATTCTCAAACATCATAGGTGGGCATTGCCAACAATATAAAACTCAAAGCTTGAGTAAATCTCAAGCAATGCCCACCCTACAAACTATCTTATCTTATCCAATCTTGCTCTCTGCGTCTCTGCGTGAGGCAAATCCTATTATTTATCTAGTCCAACTAGAGAATTAAATTTAAGTTCAATAACTTATATTTTTATACAACTATCGACTGATGTAAATAAGAAATTGAAACAGTTTCCTAGAAGAAATAACCTACACAAAAATTAATTTTGTGCGCTGGAAATCTGTCACTTATTAGGAAGCGAAATGTTTTATCATTCCAAAAAACTGCAATATTTCAAGCCCCCAGAAAAGCCAGATGCAGTTTACGCGATGAAAATACAAGAACTCATCGGCGGCACTTTTGGGGAAATGACTGTAATGATGCAGTACCTATTTCAAGGTTGGAATTGTCGCGGCCCTGCCAAATATCGGGATATGCTGCTAGATGTGGGGACTGAAGAAATCGGTCACATTGAGATGCTAGCTACCATGATTGCCCATCTTTTAGATAAAGCACCCCTGGAAGTGCAAGAGGAGGGTGTGAGAGATGCGGTAGTTGGTGCTGTGATGGGTGGTACTAACCCACGAGATGTAATCATGAACGCTGCCATGAACCCCCAGCACGCGATTGTTTCCGGTTTGGGTGCAATGCCGGCTGATAGTGTAGGCTTTCCTTGGAATGGTCGGTTTATTGTTGCTAGTGGTAATCTTTTAGCTGATTTTCGCTCTAATCTCCACGCCGAAAGTCAGGGACGCTTGCAAGCAGTCAGATTGTATGAGATGACGGATGATCCAGGGGTGAAAGATACCTTGAGTTTTATGATTGCCCGTGATACCATGCACCAAAACCTCTGGTTGGCAGCAATTGAGGATTTAGAACAGTCTGGACTAGAAACCACACCTGTTCCCAGTTCCTTCCCATTGGAATTAGAAAAACGGGAATTTGCCTACCAATTTTGGAATCATTCCGAAGGTAATGAAAGTGCTGAAGGTCGTTGGGCTAAAGGTCGTTCAATGGATGGTAAAGGTGAATTTCAGTATGTTGCTAACCCCCAAGCTGTAGGGCCAGAACCACAACCACCACAACCCCCAGAACAACTGCACGGTACACCCCAAAATAGACAAGCTCAACAAGGTAATGGTTCTAGCGCACCTCCTTTAGTTGAGCGTATCGGCTAATACTGTCTCACTGACTGCTCATTTATCATCCACTCTGGTAGGCGAAGGGGTCAAACTTTGTATGTGGCAATTTTTTGGTCAATTCTCTAGGGTAGACTTTTTTAGCCTAGAGTGTGGTGGGAGCTATGACCCCTCACCCCAGTTGATAGCCGGATAAATTAGAATAAAAGAAACGACCACAGTGATCACCGTGATCGTAGACGAATTAACTATACAAATTAGATTGTACTACGAACTAATATCTATTGCTCTATCCCCCTAAAGGGGGGTTTTTTTGGTATTTATGGGAAAAATAGGATATTAATAGATATAAATACCTAATAAGCTCTATAAAGCTTGCTTTTATCACTGAATAACAATAATATCTCCGCCAATTTCCTACTATTACACAGGCTCAACCAAAGAATTGGGAAAATATTAGTATGTAGATATATTACAGCGATCGCTCCCCCTATAACGATAATGTACCGCCATATAACTCGGCAATTGCAGACTATTTGGGTGAAACAGCGCATATTCTGGGCTGTCTTGCTGTTAGTGACAGGATTAATCTTCACTCTCGCTTTATCTCTGGCTCAAGGCGCAGTACCCTTAACTCTTGGCGAATTATGGCAAGCTATTCTTAGAGAAGGCGACCCCATCAAACAAACAATTATCTGGGATTTACGTCTACCACGCATCACGGCGGCGTGTATCGTGGGTGCAGCCTTGGGAATGTCAGGGGCGTTATTACAGGGAATGTTACGCAATAGTTTAGCTGACCCTTTTATTTTAGGCATTTCCGCCGGCGCGGGGCTAATTGTAATTGTGATGATAGTCTTGCAAGTATTCCCAATTGCTATTCCCCTAGCGGCATGGATAGGGGCAATTATAACTTCAGCTATTGTGATTTTACTGGGTCGTGCGGGTTCGAGTATCTCCGTCGAAAGATTGATTTTAGGGGGAGTTGCAGTTAGTTCTTTGTTGGGTGCTGTGCAAAGTACATTGCTGCTGTTGGCGGAAGATGGTCAAATTCAAATAGCACTGAGTTGGCTGGTGGGTAGCTTAAATGGTCGGGGTTGGCGAGAAATTGCCACGGCTGGCCCTTATATTATGATGGCATTACTGGGGGGATGGTTACTAGCTAGGTCTGTGAATGTGCTGGCGTTGGGAGATGACTTAGCTGTTGGTTTGGGAGTATCATTAACGCGATCGCGCTTATTAATCGGTGGTGTTGCTACATTATTAGCCGCCGGTGCAGTCAGTATTAGCGGTTTAGTCGGGTTTGTGGGTTTAGTTGTCCCTCACGGTGTGCGTCTAATTGTCGGTACAGACCATCGCTTTGTGTTACCATTATCCGCCTTAGCTGGTGCATGGTTACTCACCTTTGCAGATTTACTCTCTAGACTAGGTGCTGTAGAACTTCCTGTAGGTTCTGTGACAGCTTTGCTAGGTTCACCTTTGTTTATCTGGTTACTATATCGCCGTTCATCTGGGTTGAATAAATAGTAGAGTCTTTCTAGTGCAGAACCTCTACATCATGCAAAACCATTTTGAATTTTGAATTTTGAATTTTGAATTGATCAAAATGCCTATTGAATTACAAAACCTCACTGGTGGTTATACCGTTATTCCCATCGTTAAAGATATTAACCTGACTCTGCAAACAGGAGAATGGTTAAGTTTAGTTGGTGCGAATGGTTCTGGTAAGTCTACTTTACTAAAATTACTCAGTCGCATTCTCTCCCCACAACAAGGAACTGTACTTTTAGATGGTAAAGCAATTCATACCCAACCGCCGCATTTAGTTGCTCAGAAATTGGCATTGTTACCGCAACAACAAACAATTCCTGTGGGCTTAACAGTGCGACAATTAGTCAGTTTAGGACGTACACCGCATCAACCTTGGTGGCAATGGGAATTAACCGCCGAAGATTGGCAGAAAGTTGAGACAGCTATGCAAAAAACTCAACTAGAAAAATTTAGCGATCGCCTAGTTGAAAACCTTTCTGGTGGAGAAAGACAACGGGCTTTTTTAGCTTTAGCCTTAGCCCAAGAACCGAAAGTTTTACTATTAGATGAACCGACAACTTATTTAGATATCAACTACCAATTACAACTGTTAGAACTCCTCAAACAACTGAATCAATCACAAGAAATTACCATTGTCACAGTTTTACATGAATTAAACTTAGCTGCGCGTTATAGTTCCCGCATTGCCTTGTTAAAACAAGGTCAACTGTGGGAAGTTGGTACACCAGCAACCGTGCTAACTCCTCACGCGATCGCCCAAGTTTTTGGGGTAGAATCAATCATCATTAACACACCCGTTGGTTTACAAGTTTGTGCGATTTCTGCGGTATAATTAACAGGTGAATTGATATATAATTTTAAGATAATGTTTGTCAAGCCTTAAAGTAGAGACGTTGCATGCAACGTCTCTACATTTAAGAATCAAGCGCGTCTATGGCTACGCCACGCAAGCAACATCAAGAAACGGTATTAATTCTTTTCTCCAAGCATCAAATCAATGATTAAACTCGACCAATTTTTAAAGTTTATCGGTGTAGCCCCAACTGGCGGTCAAGCTAAAATGATGATTGTTAATGGTGATATCAAAGTTAACGGTATAGTCGAAACTCGACGCGGAAAAAAATTAGAATTAACAGACCAAGTTACAGTAGAAGGCAAAACTTTCAACGTAGCTGATTTTATCAAATAAATGTGCTGGCACATGAGTAGGGTGCGTCAGATGCCGAAAATAAGTTCATTGTTGCCAAATTATCTCTTCTGACGCACCCTACAAAAGACTATTTAACAATTTGCGTCTGATTGTTCACAAGCACCAATACTTACCCAACTGCTAGAACCATCAGCCCAATGTTCCTTTTTCCAAATTGGCGCATTATGTTTGAGGGTATCAATAGCATAACGACAAGCTTCAAACGCTTCACTACGATGAGGACAACCTACTGCTACTAAAACACTAATTTCGCCAATTTGTAAACGCCCGATGCGATGGTGAATTACTACCCGGTTAACATCAAACCACTTTGCGCGAATATCAGCAGCAATTTGATAAAACACTTGTAAAGCCATTGGTTCGTATGCTTGGTATTCTAGAGAAACAACAGGTTTTCCATCAGTTTGATTACGAACCATACCACTCATCACCACTATTGCACCATTGGCAGGGTCATCAGCTTTGGTGTAGACTTCTTCTAAAGATAATGGCGCAAAGGTAATAGCAAAACTATCTTCACTTTTAGGTTTTAAAACATAATTTGATGTGTTTGTCAATATTGATTTCATAATTATTAACTAGCTCAAATTAAAAAACATCATGTCCAGATACCCGACTTCTTTAAGAAATCGGGTATCTATATCCTGATCATTTTATATTTATAGCCGATTGCAACCGGATAGAATACAAATTCATCCGCGTTTATCTGCGTACATCTGCGTTCAATTATTTTTTCTGTACCTCAATGAATAGAGAACCACTATAATCATAAACCTCTTAATACTGCCATATCTTCAGCGTCCAATTCCTGTGGTGTACCACTACGAATTAATTCAGAAAAATCTTCATTGGGAACCATAATTGTTAAAGTGTACAACCGGGTAGAACCTGTATTTTTAATCAAATGAATTCCCGTTGGTGGGACTAATAAACTATCTCCGGCGGCAATGGGGACTTTTTTCCCATCACACATAGCAATACCTTTTCCTTTGAGGACAAAAAACATTTCTACCGCCCATTGATGACGATTTGGTGGTGTTTGCCCGCCGACATCAAAAATTTCTACACAGCAAGTGAGAGAAGTGTTAGCATTTGTGGAATCAAAGATAATTGCTAACCGATTTGTGTCGTGGGGACTGATGCGGTAAACCTGATAATCTTTGGGAGATTTAATTACAGGAATTACACAACGAGTAGCGTACATTGTTATTCCCTTCCTGTTGCTTCAGGATGATTTAGGGCTGTTAAAATTGCTTGGGAATCGGTAACAAAACCAAAACATTGTTTGACGTTATATAACGTCGCTAGCCAACAATAATCAGGGGACGTTGTAGCAGTACAGTCTTTAATTAAAATGCAGTCATAACCAAGAAAGTTAGCATCGCATAAGGTAGTTAATACACATTGATCAGCGTTCACACCCGCAAAGAATAAGGAAGTTATCCCCAAGTTTCGCAGGATGCTATCTAAAGGAGTGTCCCAAAAGCCACTCATGCGATATTTATCCACACGAATATCTTCTGGTAACTGGGGGAGTTCGTCTACTACCGCCGCCGCCCAACTATCTGCTATTAGTACCTTAGCACCGTTTTTCGGTAATGGATCGCCTAAACCTACACCTTCACCTGTAGGATTGTAAACATGAAGTAAACCGGCACTAATATTCAGTAAGTCGGGACGATTACCCCAATTTACCCAAATTACAGGCACATTTGCCGCCCGTAGTTCTG
This sequence comes from Anabaena sp. CA = ATCC 33047, assembly GCF_963870205.1. Taxonomy (NCBI): domain Bacteria; kingdom Bacillati; phylum Cyanobacteriota; class Cyanophyceae; order Nostocales; family Nostocaceae; genus Anabaena; species Anabaena sp. CA = ATCC 33047. The sequence continues at coordinate 226,573 of NZ_CAWMSA010000003.1, forward strand.
GAAGTAAGTGATTTAAAGGTACAATCGGTTTACGGGCTGGAGTGACATCTACACCAATATGCGCTAACCACCCATCAGGGTGACAGAAATCGTTTTGCATATCGATGACGAGGATGGCAGATTTTGCCAAGTCGAGGCGCAGTGTTTTTGTTTCTGTTGGTAAGATAACTGATTGTGGAGTCTTTTGAGGACGGGTAATATCTGCGATCGCTTGATTTACCATCCACGCATTTGGTAAAACTCCCAATCTCCGTAACGGCTGCTCCATAAATTGCCATACTTAACTATATTTTCTATGTTGTAACTTGAAATGCTGTTGAGAGTTTAATTACTTAATCAAGGTTAAAATCATGCGGTTTACAATTCAAAATGTTTTGATTGCCACCGATGACGGTTACACTACGACAGATGTACAGATTATAGATGGTAAAATCGCTGCCATCGCTCCTCATTTAGATGTTGTCGGTACGGCAATCAATGGCAGTCATAAACTATTATTACCGGGTTTGATCAACGCTCACACCCATTCATCAGAAATGTGGCAACGTGGCATCATGTCCCCTTTGCCGTTAGAATTATGGTTAGCGGAACTGTATGATTTTGCCAGCATCGACACTGAGCAAATTTATCTGAGTGCTTTAGGCACAGCCGTAGAAACTCTGTTATCTGGTGGTACAAGTGTAGTAGATCATCTGGTACTAATTCCAGGGCAAGAGTTAGAAACCATCGCTGCGGCGGTGCGTGCTTATCAAGAAGTGGGAATACGAGCTTTTATCGCTCCCTTAATTCAAGATGAGTCTTTGACTGCGGGGATACCTTCCGGGGATTCAAACCGAACCCATGAGCCGTTTTTGCGTTCTACAGCCGCGACGCTAGAAATTATCGAAACAGCTATCAAAAAGTTTCACCGCCCTGATGAGGGTGTGAGTATGTTAGTGGCACCGACGGGGATACAATTGTGTACAGATGCCTTATTTGAAGGGTGTATTGAGTTAAGCGATCGCTATCATATTTGTCGTCACTCTCACTTATTAGAAACCAAAGCCCAAGCAAAACTCGCCTTAGAAAAATACGGTGGTAGTGCTGTTACCCATCTTAACAGCATGGGTTTCTTGAGCGATCGCACCTCCTTAGCTCATTGTGTCTGGTTAAATGATGCTGACATCGCTATCCTAGCCGCAACCCAATCAACAGTAGTTCACAATCCCCTCAGTAACCTGCGTTTAGGTAGTGGCATCGCCCCGATTTTAAAATATCGTCAAGCTGGAGTTAACGTCAGTTTTGGTTGTGATGGTGCCTCTAGTAATGACTCTCAAGACTTATTAGAAGCCATCAAAATCGGCTCTATTTTACATAATATTACAGATTTTGATTATCGCCACTGGATTACACCCCGACAAGCCATAGAAATGGCATCATTAGGTGGTGCAAAAGGATTAAACATGGCAGATAAAATAGGGACTTTAACAGTTGGTAAAATAGCTGATTTGGTACTTTATGACCTGACTAATTTATCATTATTACCCCGTACCGACCCCATTGGTTTATTAGTATTAGGTCGTCCGAATAATATAGTAGATAGTGCTTGGGTGAATGGTAAACAAATTATAGCCAATGGTCAAGTAACTACAATTAACGTTGAGCAACTGCGACAAGAATTATTTAACCGTAGTCAGTGGGAAACCAAACGCGAATCTCCAACAGTAGCAGAAATTGAAGCGCATTATCGTAAAGTCATGGGTTTGTAAAACAGTTCAGGGGAGATTGACTAAAATTCCTCATAGTTTGTCACAGTGAGGAATTTTAGAGCGTTGTCAAACAAACTCAAAAAAAATGCTAACTATCTTTGATGATGGCTTTTTGTGAGTGTTTGTTTTTTCGATGCCTAACTACACCAAAACCACCAGCTATGATTAATGAAGTTAGTATAGTTGTAGGTTCGGGAACACTAACAATTTTCCATTTAAAAGTACCACTCATCATAGCTTCTCTTGTGCCTAAGCCACCGGAAATATTAGCGAAATTTTTTAACCCGACAGTATAGGTTTGTCCTGCGTAGATGGTTCTTTCTATAGTACCAGAAGTATTAGGCAAGAAGGCAGCATCACCTCCTGGCTTTGACCAATTGAAGAGGAATGCGTTCAAACCAAATGTACTTGTACCAGATTCCTTAACATCGTAATCCATTGTCAAGAAACCCGTTGTGTCAGCGATAAATTCATAACTCCAGTCTAAGCCTCCATATAGGTTTGCAAGACCTGAATTAACGTTGATAGTTTTCCAGCCTACATCAGTGAAGGTTACTACACCCTCATAACTGTTTTTCCATATTGATGTTACTTGTGCTTGCGACAAAACGCTCGCATTACCTGAAGTTGCCAATGCTGCAACTGCGGCGCCTAATGAATTTATGGTCTTGAATTGACTGTCTGTATAAGTATCAGTGACTAATCCACTACCAGCGTTGGAATTAGCTTCTAGTCTTAATGATGAGCTAACAGGAGTAACGAAAGCATACACCACAGCAGGATTCAGTCCTACGCTAATGATTGATCCTGCGATACTAGCCATTGAAAATCTTGTGATGGCAGTTGCAATATTCATGTTTATGATTACATTGATTTAAGTATTTTTATGTATTAAGCAATAATCTAATTAACTGGTATGTGTCAATATATTTACTGTTTGTTTGTATAAAATTTATATAATTTTTGTAGAATCTTCATCAGAAAAATAGGTTTGAACCCCTTTGTGTAACTATTACTATAGGTGTGATAACTGGAATTGCTCCCCAACGCCAACATGACTTAGCGCGTCTGGGTGTGAGAACCATGATTGCGGGATTATTGGCTGGTTTGATTACTGCCTGTATTGCGAGTATGCTTTTTTGAAAAAACTGATTTTTTTCGTGGTTTAAAATAGCCTAATTTCCAGTTTTCCGGTTGCTTTAACTGATTGAGATGTCCCTGGAAAATCAGACGCAAAGCAATGCGAGTATTTAAATATCCCTTAAGTAAATAATATCCTGGCTTGACATCAACATCGGGGACAAGAGACTCAGAAGTAGGTTGTACAGCCCCGCAACGGGTATTTTCTCCTGGTAAACTTAACTTGAATAAATAATCATATCTATATCCTGTGGGAATCATAAACACACCATAAACATGATGTTGACCCAGCCAAGGCTTAATGATGATTTTTTCAGGTGTAGTATAATATCTAACTTCTTTTGTAGGGGGAAAAGCCCACCAAGACTGACATAGCACTAAAGGCGATCGCTCTGTTATATCTGTAAAATAAGATAGACCGACAATACTCACTAAACTCAGGGCAAATAACAGATAAAATCCTAATTTTAGTGACTTTTTACCCACTTGTTCAACCCTAGCAACTTCTTTCAGCTATTTTAGCTATCTCAACAACAGTGTGATTACATAGTTCGTAGTGAGGACTTTAGTCCTCATGGTTAAGCTGAGGATGAAAGTCCTTTGGTGCGGACGCTATGCGTAGCTTGCTTCCCCGGAGGGGTAGACTACAAACTTGCAAGGGGAAAAAATCCTAAATGTGAAAACTTATACGTGATTAAGGTAGAGTGCGCCTGTGGCTTGTTAAAGTAACAAAAAAGCTGTATAATCAACCAAACGGTAATTATGGTATCTAATACTGTACGCTTCTCCGATGTTCAAAACCATTGGGCGCGTCCGTTTATTGAAGCCTTGGCAGCAAGACGCATTTTAAATGGTTATCCTAACGGGACTTTTCGCCCAGATAAATCTCTCACCCGTGCTGAGTTTGCCGCTATCATTGCATCTGTGTTTAACGTTCCGGTAAAGCGTCAGTATGTTCCTTTTACTGATGTTCCCGTGAAGCATTGGGCTGCTAGTGCCATTAAAAGAGCTTACGAAACCGGATTTTTAACTGGTTATCCCAATCAGACTTTCGGACTGAATAACAAAATTCCTCGTGGTGATGTTTTAGTCGCTTTGGTGAATGGCTGGGAAATTGCCCAGAAAATTCCACCAGCATTACTAGATCAACTCCCAGAAATTTATCAAGATGGGGCAAACATTCCCGGTTATGGGAAAAATCAGATGGCGATCGCCACAAGTGCCGGCTTAGTTGTTAGCTTTCCCAATATCAAATTACTTAACTACAAGACACCTGCGACTCGTGCTGAAGTTGCAGTCATAGTTTACCAAGTATTAGTATATCTCGGCAAAGCCCCCAAAATCAACTCTACATATTTAGTAGTTCCGCCCAGCACTGTCCCCAAAACCGTCAAAGTGAGTCATCAAAGAGAGTTTCGGGGAGTATGGCTAACAGCAGTGTGGAATAGTGATTGGCCTGCTAAAGCCGGATTATCTGTAGCGCAACAGCAAGCGGAACTCGTAGAAATTATCAAAAAATTACAACAACTGAATTTTAATGCCCTAATTTTACAAGTGCGTCCCGAAGGTGATGCTTTGTATGCTTCCGCCCTTGAACCGTGGAGTGCTTGGTTAACCGGAACTCAAGGTAAAGCCCCAGAACCATTTTATGATCCCTTAGAGTTTGCGATCGCCGAAGCCCACAAACGCAACATCGAAGTTCACGCTTGGTTTAACCCCTACCGCGCCAAAACTAGCACAAAAAACGGCGTTGCCAATGTCCGCCCCCACATAGCCCTCACCAATCCAGAGGTAGTCTATCAATGGGGGAATCAGTTATGGATGGAACCAGGCTCAAAAATCGTTCAAGATAGAGCTTACAACGTAATTATCGACGTTGTTCGTCGCTATGACATCGATGGTATTCACCTCGATGATTATTTTTATCCCTATCCCATCGCCGGTCAAACATTTCCCGATGATAAAACCTACGCCGCATATAAATCAAGCGGTGGCAAGTTAAGTTTAGAAGACTGGCGACGAGAAAACGTCAATCAAATGGTGCTGCGTCTTTCACAGGGAATCAAAGCCACCAAATCCCATGTAAAATTCGGAATTAGTCCCTTTGGAATTTACCGCCCCGGACAACCACCAGGAATCATCGGACTAGATGCTTACAATGTATTGTATGCTGATGCCAAAAAATGGTTAGAACAAGGCTGGATTGATTATATCGCCCCTCAACTATATTGGCGCACAGACCAAACTCAACAAAGTTATCCTGTATTACTCAAATGGTGGACAGAAATTAATCCCCAGCGCAGACACATTTACACAGGTAACAACATCGCCAAATTAGACGGAAAAGCCTGGAAATATGAGGAGATAGAAAAGCAAGTACAAATCAGCCGTAACCTAGTCAGAGATTTATCACTAGGAAATATCTTCTTTAGTATGAGTTCCATTAGTGAAAATCGCCAAGGTATTGCTGACAAGTTCCAAAGCTCAGTTTACTCCACACCTGCCATAGTACCTACAATGTCATGGCGCAATCAATCCCCACCACCCCCACCCAAACAACTACAAGTCAACAACCGAAGACTCAGTTGGGAACCCGGCGATAATCAACCGGTACGCTCTTGGACACTATATCGTCAAACAGGTGACACTTGGACAATACAAAGAATATTGTCTGCTGGCACAACTTTCGCCACAGTACCACAACCAGGAACTTATGCTGTTTGTGCTGTCGATAGGTTAGCGAATGAAAGTGAGGGGGTAGTGATTAAGGTAAGTTAGGGACTGGAAGGGACTGGGGACTGGGAAATTTATATATCTATATATATAGATGTTATTAGTCATTCTCCCTCATCCCCCTCATCCCCCTCATCCCCC
>NZ_CAWMSA010000003.1:232440-261011 GCF_963870205.1 Anabaena sp. CA = ATCC 33047
CCTAATCGCTGAGATAATTCTTCACACACTTTCACCCCCCTGACACTATTCCCCCGGATATCCAAGGGGGGCGAAAACACAGCAATTCCCATCTTGTTGGGAACTACAGCCATAATTCCCCCGCAAACGCCGCTTTTTGCCGGAATTCCCACTTTATAAGCCCACTCACCCGCAAAGTTATACATCCCGCAGGTGTACATGACGCTGAGTATATCTTTGATATAAGTTTTCTCTACGGCTTGTTCTCCGGTGATCGGGTTGATACCTCCATTAGCCAAAGTCGCCGCCATGATTGCTAAGTCCCGACAGTTTACCATAACGGCGCATTGTTGAAAATATAGGTCTAGGGCTTCTTCTATATTTTGGTCAATCATGCCAAAATTAAGCATCAGGTGTGCCATTGCTCGGTTGCGATGTCCTGTGCTACGCTCGGAGGTAAAGACGGAAATATCAACAAATACGTCATGACCTATATAGCGGTGGAACATATCCAGTAAGCGGTTGAGGCGTTCTGTGGCTCCTGAACCTTTGATTAAACTGGTAGTGGCGATCGCTCCGGCATTTACCATTGGATTATACGGTCGCTTTGATCGCTCATCCAAGATGATCGCATTAAATGCGTCTCCTGTTGGTTCCACACCTACCCTAGTCAATACATAATCTCGTCCATGATCTTCTAAAGCGAGTCCGTAACTAAACACCTTAGAAATTGACTGGATAGTAAATAGCTGTTTAATATCCCCAACTTCGTAAACCTGTCCGTCTACTGTCGCAATACAAATACTAAATAAATCTGGGTTGACTTTCGCCAGTTCTGGTATGTAGTTTGCTACTATTCCTTCCTGCAATGACTTGTATTTAGTATGCAAGTCGTTAATCACGGTTAACAGCGAGGACGAAACTGTTTCTAAATCTCCTTGATTTGCTGTATCTGCCATGAGGCTAAAAGCTTGATTTCTGATAATCTACTGGTTTGATGTTAATTTTAATACCTAAGAAAATTGTCCTACACAATTTGCTCAATGATTTTCGATTTTTTCAAAATTCTGTTCATTCTACCCGAACACAATAGCCGCTACAGTAACACGCAGTTTTTTTTTACTCAGTATTACTGCTATTTCTTGTCACTGATATCACAACTTGTAGTTAGTTTGAGAGTAGTATGACATATTCTGCATCATCCAAATTATATAATTCCAGAGATATACCTCTAGCGGCGAGAAAAACTTTTATGGCTAGAAATATTTGATTTACTTGGTTTGTCAGTTATTATAAAATAAATCTAAATTAAACTGCACTTCAGCAATTAATTGTATAAATTTTGTATTATATGGGATAATTATCAAGGAGATTTTTAATCCTTAGAGGATGCAAAATTTACTAAATTGATAAGTAAAAATACCTAAAAATCGGACGTAAAATTAGAGGACTCACCGAGCCAAATATGTTAAGTTTTGTTAAGAAAACGTGGGTAGATCGAAAAAACGGTTACATAGGTGAAATCCGCAATTGAAGAAGGTTTCACCCCTGTGAGCAAAACTTTAACTGCTCAAACATGGGAATTCCTACGCTAAAACCCTGATCCCCAGGGTCAGAAGTTCATGTTAGTCTGTTGCCGTTATAAACACGAAAAGTGAAAACGGAACGAGTTTGTATTTTTAGGAGCGAGCCACTAGCAAAGGCACAAGCTTCCAGAAATTAGTCAACTACTGTTCTAAAGTCGCTTGAAAATCGGACGCATGAATCAAAGACATTTGTGGACTATTGTCGCCCTGTCTGTGACTATATTGGGGACACCCTCTATTGGTCGCACTCAGACTACTAAGGAAACTACCCTAGTTGCTCAAAAATCACCAGCTAGTGTAGTCAAGGTAGGAGAGTTGCAAACTTCCGCAGGGGAAAGTACCTCTGATGCTGTGATTACGAGCATTCACCCGCACAACATTGGAGGTAAAAGGGCGGCAACCCTGTATATCCGAAATATTCCAGTTCTCACCTTTTTGAGTCCTCAGCCTGTGAAAAGTTCTGAGAAAAAAGTCGGAGTAATTGGAGAAGCTGAGGGCGTGCAATCCTACGCCCTGATCACTGATAATCCTGTCCAGGTGGCGAGCATAGGCAAATTAGCGGGTGCTAAGATCCAAACTGGTTCGCAGCATGATGACCCAGTGCATAGAGCAAGTCTGGTAGCAGCTAGAATTAACCAGATGATCCGGGACAATGTGAAAGCCGAGAAAATCAGTGTTAGTTGGAAGGCAGCAGGTGAATCTGTAGTTGCCACTCAACCGCAAAATAAAAATGCCTCTGTGCCACAAAATTCAGGCGATCGCTACACCATTAAGATTAAAAACCAAGAATTGGTGGAAATCAATCAAAATACTCGCCTGGCAGATACCACCAATAACTTAGCCAAAGACGCATTGCAAGCCACAAACCGGATGCGGAGACTGATCGGCAATGCTTCCCCCATCAGTGAGATTGCTAACTTACCATCGCGTTCACGTTCAACCTCATCAATTGCCAATTTGCCGCAAAAAATTGCGAGTGGATTTAAACTCAACTTCCGAGGGATAGCTTCCTTTTACGGTCGTGGTTTTGCTGGTAGACCAACTGCAACCGGTGAACGCTTTAACCCAGAAGCTATGACTGCTGCCCATCGTAGCTTACCATTCGGTACACGAGTTCGTGTCACCAATACCCGTAACGGTCGTTCTGTGGTAGTGCGAATCAACGACCGGGGGCCATATATTCGGGGTCGAATTATTGATTTATCAACTGGTGCAGCCAGAGTTTTAGGAATGATTGGTAGTGGTCTGGCACCAGTCAAGATTGAAGTTTTAGGTCGATAGTGATTGGGTGCTGGAAGGGACTGGGTATTGGGTACTGGGGACTGGGGACTGGGGGAGAAGACTTTTACCCAGTCAACAGTCAACAATCAACAATCAACAATCAACAATTTTGAATTGATTTATCCCCGATCCCTAATACCCCTAGTTCAAACGTCTGTTAGCTCGACTTCAGAGATAAACTAACTGAGGAGAGGCTAAAGAAGAACTAGGGGTATTTTTTTGTGCGCCTGTTGACAACAGTTGCAGCTTTACGTTGCTTTTTAACTAAACATCGTCAGCAAAATCAGCTAACGGTATCAGAAAATATGGTACTGGATGGTATGACTGACTGGTATCCCACCGCAGTCGGTCTAGTACCAACTATGGGGAATTTACATCAAGGACATTTGAGCTTGATTAAACGGGCGCGACAAGAAAATTCCACTGTGATTGTGAGTATTTTTGTGAATCCCTTGCAATTCGGCCCGAATGAGGATTTTGCACGCTATCCGCGCACCTTGGCACAAGACGCAAAATTATGTGAGCAAGGTGGAGTAGATGCGATTTTCGCGCCTAATCCTGAAGAAATGGGAATTTATCAGAAAAATATAGATGAATCTCAGGTAACACAAGTTATCCCTCCATCTGATATGATAATGGGTTTGTGTGGTCGTTCTCGGCTGGGCCACTTTCAGGGTGTGGCGACGATTGTCACCAAGTTGTTGAACTTGGTACAACCAGACAGAGCCTACTTTGGTCAAAAGGATGGTCAGCAGCTAGCTATCATTAAAAAGTTAGTGGCTGATTTAAATTTGCCAGTAGATATTATTGCTTGTCCTATAGTGCGGGAAGCTTCAGGTTTGGCCTTGAGTTCTCGTAATCAGTATTTGACTGCTGAGGAAAAACAGCAAGCAGCAGTATTGTATCGTGGCTTGCAACAAGCTGAAAAGGCATTTCGTGAAGGTGTTCGCGATCGCCATCAGTTAATCGCAACGGTACAACAAGAACTAGCAAAGGTTAGTACAGTGTCCGTGGAATATATTGAATTGGTTGAACCGACTACTTTGATGTCTTTAAATACAATTGAGGAGGAAGGAATGCTGGCGATCGCCGCTCGTATTGGTTCTACACGTTTAATTGACAATACCATCTTAGGCGATCGCCAACCGATCATCGCTATTGATGGCCCTGCCGGTGCCGGTAAATCTACAGTTGCCCGTCAAGTAGCTGCCAAGTTAGGTTTAATTTATCTCGATACAGGCGCGATGTATCGGGCTGTCACTTGGTTAGTGCTGCAACAAGGAATTGCGATTGATGATGATTGTGCGATCGCCCAATTAGTCAACCAATGCAACATCGAACTGACTCCTAGTCAGGATTTGCAATCTCCGGTGCTTGTGTGGATTAACGGCACTGATGTCACCCAAGAGATTCGCACTATTGCAGTCACATCTCAAGTATCGGCGATCGCTGCTCAAAATTCTGTGCGGGAAGCATTGGTAAAACAGCAGCAAACCTGGGGTAAAAAAGGCGGTTTAGTGGCTGAAGGGCGAGATATTGGTACTCATGTTTTCCCCGATGCCGAAGTGAAAATTTTCTTAACCGCCTCTGTGAGTGAACGCGCCCGTCGTCGTCTACAAGACTTTCAAAAACAAGGTCATCCAGAAGTCAGTTTAGAGCAATTAGAAAAAGACATTGCCGAACGTGACTGGAAAGATAGCACTCGCAAAGTCTCCCCCTTGCAAAAAGCTGCGGACGCAGTTGAGATTATTACTGATGGACTCAGCATACCGGACGTTACAGCAGAAATTGTCAATTACTACGAACAACGCTTGTCTCACTGCTAATAGCTGCACTCATGCCTAGAGCTAAATCAACTGTGCGAGTTTGTCGCTAGGCGATCGCATAGCGTAGTGTATTGTTCAAAACGTTCAAAACTCTATATCCCGTTTTTCCATCCCTCGGATGTCTCTGAGGGATATTTAATTTTCATCGAGACAATGTAGAGGCAGTTAGCTATATTGAAATGCCATCAAGTGTTGTATTAAACATTTTAAACACTTTCAAGACTAATTCATCTAACTGAAGGATGATTTTTTTGATTTCTCTTGCTACTTCTCACGCTAGAAATAACACAATTCAATAATTAACTAAAAAAATTGTAGAAATAAAATTCTTACATAGTTATACAAATAATCATTAGTCATTAGTCATAAGTCATTAGTCATGAGTTTTTCTCCTCCGCTGCCTCCGCTTCCTCCGCTTCCTCTGCTGCCTCCGCTTCCTCCGCTCCTTCCGCCCCTACTTCCCACTCCCCACTCCCCACTCCCTTGTTCATTACTAGAAAATGACTTTGTATTGATCTTCACTTTGGTAGTAGAATGACGATGTTAAGTTTTATATCCTAGTATTAAGCACATAAAACCGCTAGGCATAAAACTTGTAATTTCCGAAGCTACCGTCATAGGTTTCAACTGGAAAACAATAAAGAGAGGACTTCATAAAATGGCATTCACACAAGCACCCTTACCTTATGACTTCAATGCTCTAGAGCCGTATGGCATGAAAGCTGAAACCTTCGAGTACCACTATGGCAAGCATCACAAAGCCTATGTAGATAACCTCAACAAGCTCACCGAAGGTACAGAACTAGCTGATAAATCCTTAGAAGAAGTCATTCAAATCTCCTTTAAAGAATCCAAGACAGGAATCTTCAACAACGCCGCCCAAGTTTGGAATCACAGCTTCTTCTGGAATTGTTTAAAACCCGCAGGTGGCGGCGCACCTACAGGTGTACTGGCTGAGAGAATTAACAAAGACTTTGGTAGCTTCGACAAATTTAAAGAAGAATTTTCTAACGCTGCGGCTACTCAGTTCGGTAGTGGCTGGGCTTGGTTGGTTGATGATGGTGGCACACTCAAAGTGATGAAAACACCAAACGCAGAAAACCCCCTAGCGCATGGTAAAAAGGCACTACTCACCATAGATGTTTGGGAACACGCCTACTACATCGACTTTAAAAATGCTCGTCCAGCATTCATCAAAAACTACTTAGATAAATTAGTCAACTGGGAATTTGCGGCTGCTAACTTAGGCTAAATACCATCTTTTTTGGTCTTTGTCAAGACTTCCAGCAAAAATCCACGACAGTCACGAGTTAACTCGTGGCTGTTTTGTTCTCTGGGCTGGGGAATGGAGAATCAAGATTTTTATGCTGTTTTTATAGCTTCTACTGGTGGAATCTGACTTAAATTAAAAAAGTAATGTCTTGAAAACTATGGATAGCAAAGAACTAGCACATTACATGGAATCAACCAATAGCATTGCTAAACCCTGGCTATTGGTACAGTTGCGCCTGAAAAAACTACAAGAGAGGCGAGACACGCTTTCAGAAGATGCCTATGCTCAAGAATTAGCCGATATTCACGAAGACTTGATGAATTTGGGTGAATGGTGGCATGGCTTAGAAAATGAAGTATTTTAGCTAAAACAAAAAGAAGCCTCTCACCTACCCGATAGGGAGGTTTGGAGATGAATTTTGGGGCGATAAGGAGTCCCACCCCCGACCAATAACGACTATCACTCGTTGAAAGCGTGGGGTGGGCGACAAATCGCCAATTTCTGTATTTTTTGATAGAATAGATTTGGTTAACTTCACCCCTATTGGTGTCTGATAAGCCTCTGCCCAGTAGCATTACGATTATTGGTAAGCGACTCCGTTGCACAGCATAAAAGCAAGTAGGCACATCTTGATCAATACAAATCACCTCCGGGTTTGTCCCATAGCGCGAAAAGATGCAGCATCTCATCCAGGACAGTAAAATTTGTAGGGTACAAGGTCAGAAATTTACAGTCTGCGGTGGGGCATCCCGTGGACTTAAAACAAAGCTCAACGCCTCCTAAGCTGTCTTCTGGATTGGTTGAGAAGCCTACACTGTATGCTTGCATCAGTGTAGGAGTATGTCACTGCCATAGACTATTGACTATGGACTATAGACTATGGACTAATGACTAATGACTCATGACTAATAACTTACTCTTATGGATTATCGGGATGCAGGGGTTGATGTTGAGGCTGGTAGAGCCTTTGTAGATCAAATTCGCAATTTGGTTCATAGTACCTTTAGGCCGGAAGTTATCGGCGGATTGGGGGGTTTTGGTGGTTGTTTCCAACTGCCAAGCGGTTACAAAGAGCCAGTTTTGGTTTCTGGAACTGATGGTGTAGGAACAAAGCTAAAAATTGCCCACCTTCTCAACCGTCATGACACCGTGGGGATTGATTTAGTCGCCATGTGTGTTAATGATGTGCTGACATCGGGTGCAGAACCATTATTCTTTTTAGATTATGTAGCCACCGGCAAACTAGATAAAGAACAGTTGACTCAGGTAGTGGCGGGTATTGCTTCTGGGTGTCGGTTGGCTGGTTGCGCCTTGTTGGGTGGAGAAACCGCAGAAATGCCTGGCTTTTACCAAGTCGGCGAGTATGACTTGGCTGGCTTCTCGGTGGGAATTGTGGAAAAAAGCCAAATGTTGGACGGTTCCCAGGTACAAGTGGGAGATGTAGCGATCGCACTCCCTAGTTCTGGGGTACACAGTAATGGTTTAAGCTTAGTGCGTAAGATTGTCAGCGATCGCGGATTTTCTTGGAATGACACACCAGAATTGTTGGGTGGTAAAACTATCGGCGAAACATTCCTCCAACCTACACGTATTTATGTTAAACCCGTTCTCGCCGCCAGACAAACCGGCTTAGAAATTCACGGGATGGCACATATTACAGGTGGTGGTTTACCGGAAAATTTACCTCGATGTCTGGGCAAAGGTCAATCAATTCAAATTTACCCCAACAGTTGGACAATTCCGCCTTTGTTTCAATGGTTAGCTCAAGCCGGTTCTGTAAATGCACAAGCGATGTATAACACCTTTAACATGGGTATCGGTTTTGTGCTGTTAGTACCACCCCATCAAGCCGAACAAACAGTTACCTTCTTTCAATCACAGGATATTCCCGCTTTTGTTGTGGGTGAGGTGATGACTGGTGAAGGTGAGTTGATAGGATTGTAATCAAGTGCATTATTGCTAGGGGTTTCAAGCGGCTGAATAGTTCTACCAAATCAGGACTTACGCAACTGGTACGTTAGTAGGGTGCGTCAGATGTGGAAAATCTGTTGATGTTTATCACATTACCTTTTCTGACGCACCCTACAAGATACCCGTACATTTTATGTATAAAAACTTATATAAGAAATATTTGTTACGCACACTTATCAAGGTAATTGGAAATACTCATGACCATAAGCATTCAAATTTGCTAACGTAGTCTTAACATATTGCAAAATTTTGGCTGTTGAAAACTGCAAAAATCATGTTCAGCACTCATGTCAAGTGCTGTAAAATTCTGATTTCTAGATGTGGCTTGTAGGTGTGTAAAAAGTTACTTATTTTTTTATCAGAGGGGGTTATGGTTGTAAATTTTGCCCAGACATCTGCTAATAGTGAACTGTTACAGCAAGTATTTCAAAATATAGATGCTCAAAGTTGTCCAAGATTGTTTAATTTTCATATCCACACTGTCCACTCAGATGGCAAGTTAGAGCCGAGTGTGTTAATGGAGCAAGCGATCGCTATTGGTTTAAAAGGCTTGGCGATTACAGATCATCATAGTGTCGGTGGGTATGAAGCGGCGCAAGTTTGGCTAGAAAACTGGAAATGGAATCACCCAGGCGCAGAAACTCCGCATTTATGGACTGGTGTAGAAATCAACGCCAATTTATTGGATGTGGAAGTTCATATTTTGGCATACGCTTTTGAGCTAGAACATCCGAGGATGAAACCTTATCTCCAAAAAAAGGTGACTACCGGAAAACAATATCAAGCCGCCAACGTGATTGCAGCTATTCAAGCAGCCGGGGGATTAGCTGTATTGGCGCACCCCGCACGTTATAAGCGATCGCACTTTGACTTAATTCCCACCGCCGTGGAATATGGGATCGATGGTGTAGAAACATTCTACGCCTACAACAACCCCAAACCCTGGAAACCTAGCCTTCAACAATCCCAACAAATACAGCAATTAGCTGAGAATTATGGAATTTTTAATACTTGTGGTACTGATACCCACGGTTTAAGCCTACTCCAACGATTATAAACATGGCTGTCATTATTCAAAACTCCTGGTTTAACCCGCCAGGGGATTTTGTCCATGATAGAAAGCCACAACTCATTACCCCGTGACGATGACTTAAATTTGGTTAATTTTGCATATTAATATCGAAATTAAAGTTTATTTGAATTAACAGTTATACTTGAGCATTCATAATAGTTTTTTATTCAGAAAATTCCCAGAAAAGCCATCAAAATATAGCTGGGATTGCTTGACCAACCAACAAGATTAATTCCCCAGACAGAAGGCTATTATAAATCACAGTTTTAAACTAGAAAGGTAAATATCTCAATGACGATTCTGTCAGGAGAATATTATGCCTACTGAATCAGAAAAAGGACGCGAACATCGCGGCCCAGATAAAGGCGAAGCTTATGGAGTAGCCGCAGTAACTCAAGCACTGTCAGGGATAGACTTTCCTGCTAGTAAAGACGAAATACTCCAACAAGCAAAAGGTCATGAGGAAATTCACTGGACAAAAGAAAAGACCATAGATTTAAAAACCCTACTCGATCAAACAGGTAGAGATCGATTTGACAGTATGCCGGAATTAGTCGAAGTCATCAGTGAAAGTACAAGAGAATAATCAACTTAGAATTAGATAGGTAAACTACTGGGCATACTATCTAGTGAATTCTGGAAATCTTCATCTGGCTTTGGTGATTAATAGCAAGACATCAGTTAAGAAAAGTTCTTCCTGCTCATGTAATCAACGAACAGGAAGAATTTCGCTATTGAGGCTAAAATAGGACTTACGCAAGTGTCACATTACAAATGTCTTCTAGGGTGCGTCAGACTGTTTAAATGCTGTCAATAAACGTATTTTTGATATCTGACGCACCCTACTAATATGCCAGTTGCGTAAGTCCTGTAAAAGTGAAATTGCTGAGTTTTGCGCGTCTCATTGATTCTGTAGAGCCAATTAAGTCAAAATTTAGATAAACGCGCTCACAAAAGACCAAAAATGCAGATTACTCAGAGTCTCCATACAGCTATTCTCGTCACTGACTTAGAACGCTCAGAATACTTTTATGGTAAAATATTAGGCTTATCAAAAATCAACCGCACCTTAAAATATCCTGGTGCATGGTATCAAATCGGAGACTATCAAATTCACCTAATAGTTGCGTCCAATGTCCCGACAGACAACCCCAACGAAAAATGGGGACGTAACCCCCACATTGCTTTGGCAGTTGCAGACTTAGAAGCAGCCAAGCAAGAATTACTTGCTCAAAATTATCCCATTCAAACCAGTGCCTCTGGTAGAGCTGCTATCTTTGTTAAAGATCCAGATGGGAATGTAGTTGAATTAAGTCAGGTTTGAGGGAGCAGGGGAGCAGGGGAGCAGGGGAGCAGGGGAGGCAGGGGAGGCAGGGGAGGCAGGGGAGGCAGGGGAGGCAGGGGGAGAAAAACTAATGACTAATAACTAATGACTAATAACTAATGACTAATGACTAATGACTAATGACTAATGACTAATAACTAATGACTAATGACAATTATCGCTTACATTTACAGTGATCCCTTGTTAGAAACTGCTCCTGTGTCGATTGATTGGGGGCAGGAGGTAGAACGGGTATATGAGGATTTGGGTAAGCGTTCTGGGTTGAATGAATTATTGCGCGACTGTGAAAGTGAATCTGTCGATTGTCTGCTAGTGCGTCGTTTGGAAGAATTGGGGGATAATCTAGAGGAGGTAAGCGATCGCCTGAATCAACTTACAGCTTTAGGTATAATGGTGATTGCTACTGAGCAAGGCTACAACTCTCAAACTTCCCATCCCCACGCCGACTTACTGAAATTATTACAACATATCCAATATCAACAACGTAGCCGTCGTATCCGTCAAGGACACGCTCGCAATCGTCTAGATGCGGCACCACCACCGGGAAAACCTCCCTACGGCTACCGTAGAGGTAAGGGTAAATACATTATAGATCGTACTACTTCACCAGTAGTTAAGGATTTTTTTGACCACTTTTTACTCTACGGTTCTCTGCGGGGTGCTGTGCGTTATCTGGCGAAAAAGTATGGTAAAAAAATTTCTGTGACTACCGGCAAGCGTTGGTTAACTAATCCTGTGTATCGGGGTGATACGGCTTATCAACATGGTGAGATTATCTCGGATACCCATATTCCGATTATTTCTAGAGAAGAAGCTGCTCAAATTGATCGACTTTTACGCCGCAATAGTCGCTTACCATCCCGCGCTGCTAGTGCGCCGCGTTCTTTGGCTGGGTTGGTTATCTGTCAGCAGTGTCAGTCACAGATGACAATTACCCGTGTGACTCAACGCCATCAAAATAAAGAGTATTTATATTTACGCCCCATTAGTTGTCCTCAACTTCCTAAGTGTCGGGCTATTTCCTACCAGGAAATTTTGCACCGCACAATTAATCAGGTATGCTGTAATTTACCCACAGCCGTGGCAGGGCTGAATTCTCCCGAATTGGATACAGTTAAACATAGTTTAGGGGATGCGATCGCTCGTCAGCAAGAAATCCTCCAACAGTTACCCGCCTTAGTCGAAACTGGTATTTTAGACACCCAAACCGCACAGTTAAGAGCTTACAAACTCCGCACAGAAATCTCTGCACTCCAAGCAAAATTAGCGACCCTTCCCCCCGTAAATTTACTGAAAGTCGCTCAGACGGTTTCTATTCCTCAGTTTTGGCTAGATTTATCAGAAGTAGAGCGCAGATTTTACTTTCGGGAATTTATGAAACAAATTGAGATTGTACGTCAAAATCAAGATTGGGATTTGCAGGTGATTTTTATTTTTTAATCGGTAATTAGCACAGTCTGTTGAACTATATTTGTATCATCTTTGGCAAAACAGAATTATTTAATCATTTGACTCACATCTCAGACAATTTTCCCAAAAAATTATCGCTGACGAGAGAAAATTGAGCTAATCTGGGAATTTAGTATTGGCTCAGAATCTCAGGTTGTTATTCGGTGGAGGCATGAGAGATTTTCTTTGATCTCTATGTGATCGAACCAGCAAGTAAAATGATTAGCATAGAATATGCGAGAAGGAAGCTTTATTTGGAGTCATCTAGCAAAACAGCACCGCACGGCTGAAAATTGGGTTGACAGGCTGTGGTTAGTAGTGTTGCTCATAGCAGCATTGCTACTTTTTAGCATTAACCTGGAAGGATTACCGTTGCAAGATTGGCATGAGGCTACTGTGGCGCAAGTAGCTAAGGAAATTTGGCGTGCGCCAGCAGAGACAATGCGATGGCTATACCCTACCCTGGGAGGAGAACCTTACTATAACAAGCCGCCTTTGCTGCATATCCTGATTGCTGGTGCCTATTCTCTGGGCGGCGTGAGTGAGTTCACGACCCGTTTACCCAGTGCAATTTTAACATCGCTTTCCGTACCTTTACTGTATTGTTTAGGGCGAGAGATGTTTCGTCACCGTTGGGTTGCGATTTATAGCAGCTTAGTCTATCTGACAATGTTGCCTGTGGTACGTCATGGCAGGTTGGCAATGTTAGATGGGGTAGTGGTGAGTTTTTTGCTAATCATGATGTTGTGCGTGTTGCGATCGCGCCGGGATTTACGCTACTGCTTAGGTATTGGGCTGAGTTTTGGCTTGATTTGTCTAACTCAAGGAATTGTAAGTATCTTGTTCGCGATTGTCGCGATCGCCTTTTTATTTTGGGATACGCCCAGATTACTCACCAGTCGCTATCTCTGGATAGGAATCTGCATTGGCATCTTACCTGTGGCTGGATGGTATGTAGCTCAACTACTGCGCTACGGTTATGCTTTCGCCCAGCATGGCTTGTGGAATCCATCTGTTCATCAAGTCGGGATCATTGCCCCTGAGCATGCCCACGCACCTTGGTTTTATATCATTGAAATACTCAAATGGAATTGGCCTTGGTTAATATTTTTACCACAGACTGCCCGTTTAGTGTGGTCAAATCGTAACCTGAGTTGGGCAAAACTGATTTTAGTATGGTGTGGAGTTTATTTACTGCTAATTTCCCTCGTCAGCACCAAATTTTCTGGCTATATATTCCCAATTTACCCTTGTTTAGCGTTAGCTTTCGGTGCTGAGTTAGCAGAAATAGAAAAGTTACCTTTATTGTCACCTTATCCCCGTAATTGGGTAGCTGGTTTATCAATATTGGCTTTGGTAGCTTCTGCTAGCAGCATTTATTTTAGTTGGGGTACAAATTTAAAAATTGAATTGCAGCTAATTTTTGCCACCGTCGCGTTAACTATGACACTAGCAGCCATTTTAGCCGAACGAGGCGATGGACAATTTCTCAAGGTGTTGTTTTGGGGAAGCTATGTTTCATTGCTATTGCTCATCAAATCTAACTATTGGGCTGGGGAATTATCACCAGTCTATCCAGTCAAGCCAGTCGCCGCCATGATTAACCGTGTTAATCCAGATGTGAAAAAAATTTATATATCCTTTCCCCAGTATCGCCCCTCATTAGAATTTTATAGCGATCGCACTATTATTCCGGCTTCCATTCAGGAATTACAATCTTATTGGCAACAAAACCCACAACCCCACCTACTCATTAAAGGTTCTGACTTGCAAAATCTCCAGTTAGATGCGATGAAAATAGTTGACAAAACCGAAGGTTGGAACTTAGTTACCAAAGACAAAAATCGCTGGTGAGCGATTGGGGACTAGGAAACCAGAAGAATTAGGGCAGGGTGTAGGATATTCCTTGCTCCCTGCTCAGAGCTACCCTGCCTAATCCCTATTCCCCACTCTCTAATTTGCGCTCAACTTCCTCTACTTTATTCAACTGCTGCGGTTCATAACTTGTCCTTTGCTGAGTCACAGTAATCATGCTGACAATAATCGCACTTCCTACAGCAAAAGCGACTAAAGGACGCTTGCAAAGGATAAAATCTCGTATAATTCTCGCTAAAGGACTGCTTTGACGACGTAGTGCTGAACAGATCACCATCTGATTCAGAGTAAATGGATCGCGCACATAATGACCACTTTGACACACTACCAATCGTTCTTGGCAATACGGACAAGTAAATAAACCAATATAAGATTTAATCAGTTTGACCTTTGTATGCCTTTGGCAAACTGGGCAATTAACATAATGATTATCAAAGGTGTGTGTATTCATCTACCTTGTCCGTTTAGTCCATTCACTCGCTTTACTATCTTTATATAGAATTCCCAAGCAATGCTGAGAAAACGAACCTTTGTGTATAACTTCAGTCATTCGTCACACTCCACTCCCACAGAAGAGGAATCAATGGCTACAACGCGAGGATAGCTGTATTGAGGCAAGGATGGTTTTTATTAGTTGCTGACCTATGGTTTATCCACTGAGGTTGCTGATCCTAGATTCTCTCTGATAGAGAATTGAAACAGTAATAACTCATACCTTACTACTAAGCGTTGCTCATTTACCATAAGTTCACTCTCATTTAACTATTATCTCTAGAAAAATTAAGACTAGCAAATTTTTTTTCCCAAGGCTTTGTCAATCAAGCCCAGCAAATAGACTTGTCTGGTAGATAAATCATGGCTGACAATGAGAAATAACAGATAAAAATTTCAATTTCTGCTGAAATTCACCCCCGTTTTTCAATGACTCTATTGCCTCCTGCCGACTTGAGGAAGGCAAAGGAACCACCAGCCTTTCCTACACCTTCTAGCCATTTATTACATCTAGTTAACCGATTTCAATTATCCCCAGAAACCGTTGTGCTGTTTTTAGCTCTAATTATCGGCGGCGGTACGGGAATGGGTGTGGTAACGTTTCACTATTTGATTGAGCTAATCCATGATCTATTGCTGGAAAATTTCATGGGTGCAATTGGTGTTTGGGGAGCTTGGACGCTAGCTTTAGTTCCCATCCTGGGTGGATGCGTCGTCGGGTTGATGCGCTGGCGCACCCAAGACTTTGGCCCTGGGCTATCTTCTCTGATTGCGGCTTCAAATGGTACCGAAATCCAGCGACAACTACGCCCTGTCACCAAAATGTTAGCTGCATCCGTGTCTTTGGGCAGTGGTGCCTCTTTGGGGCCAGAAGGGCCGAGTGTGGAGATTGGTGCTAACTTTGGGATGTTGCTCTCTTTAATCTTGCAAGTATCACAAGAGCGACAGCGTTTACTTTTGGGAGCCGGGGCGGCGGCGGGATTAGCAGCCGGCTTTAATGCCCCCATCGCTGGGGTATTTTTTGCCCTAGAGGTAGTCATGGGGGCGACATCTTTCGCTACTTCGGCTGTGAGTGTGGTATTACTAGCCGCAGTCGTAGCCGCTTTGATTGCTCAAATTGGTTTAGGGGCGCAACCTGCTTTTGCTTTACCTGTATATCAAGTCCGCAGTCCTTTTGAGTTGCCGATTTATTTAGGGTTGGGTTTGGGGGCTAGTTTAGTTTCTTTGGTTTATAAACAAGCCATTCGTTGGGCAACAGCCGGCTTTGCAGGTGCAATTCCCGGTTTGCGGTTTTTAGGTAGCATCCCTAAACCCATTCATCCCATCATCGGCGGTGCAATTATTGGGGCAGTGGCTTTGCAATTGCCGCAAGTTTTGGGTATTGGATATAGCACTGTCCAAGCCATGCTGCAAGATGTAGAATTTTCTTTGGATTTATTGCTGGCTTTACTCATAGTCAAGCTGCTAATCACTGCGATTAGTGTCGGTAGCGGCTTTGTCGGTGGTGTGTTTGCACCAGCTATGTTTCTTGGTGCTTCTTTGGGATCAGCTTATGCCAAAATTCTGGCTTTAGTAGTCCCCAGCATTGGCGAATATATGGCTGCTCCTCCTGCTTACGCAATGGTGGGGATGGCAGCAGTCTTAGCTGGCAGTGTGAGAGCACCATTAACAGCCATTTTGATGCTGTTTGAACTCACCCGCGACTACCGCATTGTTTTACCACTGATGGCCGCTGTGAGTTTAAGTGTGTGGCTAGTTGAGCAGATCAAACCCAACACTAACTCTAACTCTAACCTGCAACAAATTGGTCTTTCAGAATTGAAAGATGAACTCTTAGAAATTGTGCAGCAACTTTTAGTAGAGGATGCTATGCTGGCTTGTCCCAAAAAACTACCTGCAACTTTAGGGGTGTTAGAAGCAGCCAAGGAAATGATCCGCGATCGCACTCGCAGTGCTTTAGTAGTTGATGCCGCCGACCAATTAGTTGGTATCCTCTCCTTAGAAGACCTAAACCGCACCCTTTCTGTATGGCAAAATTACCCTAATTCCTCAACTGAAAATCAGGGTAACTTAGCCATGCAAACTATCATAGATATCTGTACCACGGATATTCTTTATGCTTGGCTAGATGAACCTTTATCTGAGGCTTTAGACCGCATGACACTGAGAGGTTTACATCAATTACCTGTGGTAGCACGAGACAACCATGAGCAGATTTTGGGTTTGTTAGATCGAGCGCAAATTACATTAACGTGTAACTTAGCAGTTACACGCAAAGCAGTTGCTCAGGTAGTCATTAGTCATTAGTCATTAGTCATTAGCTAACTCACTGATGCCATTAAACTAAGATCAGGACTGTGGACTATTGACTTGGGACTGGGGAATGTTGACTATTTAGGCGGTAGCTTCTTCAGCTTCCGCACCTATTTTTTCATCTTCATCTACCTGTCTCAGACGAATGTGCTTTTTGCCGAGAGTAATTACAAACTCATCTCCTGGTTTGAGGTTCATCTGTTTTGTATAAGCTGAACCAATCAACAAGTTACCATTCGATTGCACACTAATTCTATAGCTAGCACTGCGTCCACCCCGTCCATTACTATTGGGTGAACTGTCTAACTGAATGCCTTCAGCATCAATTAAGGCATTCAAGAATTTCATCATATTGACACGCTCTACACCATTTTTGGTCACGGTGTAGTAGCCGCACTGCTTGGCTTTTTCTTCTTTGCTCAGGTTCCCTAGCTCTTTAACTTTTGTGAGCAGTTCTTCACCGACTAGAGGTTCAATTTTTTTCAGTTTAGGCATCAACTTAGGTCGAAAATCAATGGTTGAAGTAGTTGAATCGATTTTATTTTAGCTGAATTAAGCTAATAGGAGTAGTATCCTTGAGTTTTTATCTCAGCCTAGCCAAGTATATTACACTCATAGCCAAAATTATTGCACAATTTTTAATATTGGCAAGACAATATAATTTTTGATCATGCGGCTAACTATATCTAGTTTGTGAATCACTGCTAAACTATATTTATTTAAGTTTTCTAAAGTGGTGCAACAAAAGTTGTCTACTTGCTCAAGTTAATCATTGAGGGGCAAAATGATCAGCACAACTGATGATCAGTCATTAGTCATAAGTTAACCCAAGTTGCTAATCAGGATGTGACGAATGACTAATGACGAATGACTAATGACGAATGAAACTAACTACTAGAGGACACTACAGTGTAAAGGCTTTACTGGACTTGAGTTTGCAACCAAGTTATGGCCCTGCATCTGTGAAAGCGATCGCTAAACGTCAAGATATCCCTGCCCCATACCTAGAAAAATTACTAATAGAAATGCGTCGGGCTGGATTAGTAAAATCAATTCGCGGTAGCATTGGCGGCTACCAACTAGCAAAAGAACCTGTACAAATCTCCATAGGACAAATTTTAGAAGCAGTGGGTGAAAGCATCACTCATTTACCCCATCACACCCCCACCCCAGCACAAACAGAAGATTGGGTAACATTTACCCTGTGGCAACAACTCAACCAAAAACTCAAAGAAGCTTTATACAGTATTACTCTGGCAGATTTATATTACGATGCTCGTAGCTGGCAAGCCTCCCTAGGAGAAGAAGCGAATTTTGTGGTTTAGTCATTAGTCATTAGTGATTAGTCATTAGTCATTAGTGATTAGTCATTAGTTATTAGTCATTAGTTTTTCTCCCTCTGCTCCCTCTGCTCCCTCTGCTTCCTCTGCTTCCTCCGCTTCCTCCGCTTCCCCAGTCCCCACCAATCCCTAGCCCCTAACCAAAAGTGTTATCAGCGATTGTTTTAATCATTGCGGCAATTTTAGATTACTTAATAGGTGATCCTTGGGGATGGCCTCATCCCGTGCAAGTCATGGGGTGGGTAATTTCCCACCTAAGCAAATTTTTTTTGCACCTGTTTCACCACTCGCTCACACGTAGGATAGCTGGAATTGCCTTAGCCCTAATATTAATTATTGGTAGCGGTGGAGTGGGTTGGTTCATAGTGCAAATAGCCAAATGGCTGCATCCACTGTTAGCAATTGCTATAGAAAGCATTATTTTAGCCAGTTGCTTTGCGCTTAGAAGTTTGCGAAATGCAGCAGTTGATGTTTTACAACCGTTAATAGCGAAAGATATAAAATTAGCTCGCCAAACTTTAAGTAACTATGTCGGCCGAGATACAGAAAATCTGTCAAAATCAGAAATTTTGCGCGCCGTTTTAGAAACAGTCACAGAAAATGCTACCGATGGCGTGATGTCTCCACTATTTTATGCAATTGTGGGGGCTTGTATTCCAGGTGTGGGAGCAGTTCCTTTCGCTTTGGCATATAAAGCCAGCAGTACCCTAGATTCTATGGTGGGTTATCGAGAAGCACCATATACATATTTAGGATGGTTCAGTGCGCGGTTAGAAGACTATTTAACTTGGTTGCCTTGTCGCCTGACAGTCTTGACTTTAGGTTTGATATCCAATAAGCCTCTAGATGTATGGCGCATTTGTCGCCGAGACGCAGGTAATGATCCCAGTCCTAATTCTGGTTGGAGTGAGTGCGCCTATGCAGCAATTTTGGGGGTACAAATGGGAGGGATAAATTGGTATCGGGGAGTGCCAAAGCCAAAACCACTTTTAGGTGATGCTATCTATCCCATCAACCCCAATCATATTGACCATGCTTTGCAAATAACGAGATATTGCTTTTTACTATGGTTAGGAATAGCCATTGTCATACTCTTGATACTCTAAAGATGGGGACTCTTGACTGTTGACTGGGAAAGAAGAATTGGGGCAGGGTGCAGGCGGCAAGGGGGAGAGAACTTTCTCCGTTTCTCCCTGCTCCCTGCTCCCTTGCCTCAAGAGCCTCAAGAGCCTCCCTGCTCTCCATTCTGGTGTTGTTCTTTACTCAGGGTTATTGGTCTATGGCTACACCTGCTAAAGTAGTTGAAATCCTTTCTTCAGAAGACTTACGTCGGACTGTCACACGTTTGGCTTCTCAAATTATCGAAAGAACACGAGATTTATCTCAGTTGGTGCTGATTGGTATCTATACCCGTGGTGTACCGTTGGCGGAACTGTTAGCACGACAGATAGAGTCCTTAGAAGGCGTAAGCGTGGCGGTGGGAGCCTTAGATATTACCTTTTATCGGGATGACCTTGACAAAATTGGTTTGCGAACTCCGGCAAAAACCAATATCCCTTTTGACTTGACAGGTAAAACCGTTGTGTTGGTGGATGATGTGATTTTTAAAGGACGGACTATTCGCGCCGCTTTGAATGCTGTTAATGAGTACGGTAGACCGGAAATTATTCGTTTAGCGGTGTTGGTAGATAGAGGTCATCGGGAGTTACCCATTCATCCAGATTTTATCGGTAAGCAGCTACCAACTGCTAAAGAAGAAATTGTGAAAGTTTATTTGCAAGATTGGGATCACAAGGATGCGGTGGAGTTAATTGGTTATTAAGGGGAGCAGGGGGAGCAGAGGGGAAAAATCTCATGCCATACGCCCCATGCTCTATCCTGTTTTTATTCCCATAGAGGGATTATCAAATAACCCCAAAGTAGGTTTTATTGGATAAATATGTCCAATTTTTTTGGACTTTATCTCTGTAATCCTCGACTTCCAAGGTTGATTTTGTTAGATTGAGTTATGCCCAAGAAAGATGACGATGAGGTACTGCTAGAGATTCAAACTGACTCGTATCTGAGGCGAATTCCCGTTATTGTCCTGACAATATTAGGGGTTGAGGAAGATAGATATCATACCTAAGATTTGGGTGCAAATTCCATAATGATCAGCCAGATAATTTCTCTTCTTTAGTGAAGAAGATGAACATCATCGGAAGATACTGGTTGGAATTTATGGAATTGCCACGAGAATTAACGGGAGGCGATAATGGCAAACAATCCAATCAGAGTTTTGTTAGTTGATGATGACGAAAATGACTACAAATTAACTCGTGATTGGTTCCATGAATTTCAGATGGTTAGCTGCAAGTTGGAATGGGTGGATAATTATCAAGCGGCTCAAGCTGCGATCGCTCTTTACCAACATGATATCTATCTGATAGACTACCGCCTAGGGGCAGACAGTGGACTAGAATTATTACGTGAAGCGATCGCTGATGGCTGCAAGGCTCCGATCATTTTGCTCACAGGTCAAGGTGACAGGGAAATAGACCTAGAAGCCATGAAAGCAGGTGCAGCAGATTATCTGGAAAAAAGTCAATTGAATACTCTTCTACTAGAGCGTTCTATTCGTTACGCTATCGAACGCAAACACACCGAGCAACAAATCCGTGAACAAGCTGCTTTACTTGATGTTACTAACGACGCGATTTTTGTCAAGAATTTAAACGAAGAAATTTTATTTTGGAACAAAGCAGCAGAATTATTATACGGTTGGCGCAAAGAAGCAGCTATTGGTAATCAAACTGACCATCTTTGGCAGGAAAAAAAACCGACACTGTTACAACAAGCACAGCAAGAGCTTTTACAAAATGGTGCTTGGATGGGGGAATTACATCAAAAAACAATATCGGGCAAAGATATTATTGTGGAAAGTCGCTGGACATTAATACATGACTTTTGCAACCAACCCCAATCTATTCTAGTGGCAAATACAGAAATTACTGCCAAAAAGCAACTAGAAGCGCAATTTCTCCGCGCTCAACGTTTGGAAAGTATTGGTACACTAGCCAGTGGAATTGCTCATGATCTGAATAATGTTTTAGCTCCGATTTTGATGACAGCGCAATTATTAGAATCTCAAATCAAAGAAGAGCGATCGCGCCGACTCTTGCCTATATTAATTAATAACTCTAAACGTGGGGCAAATTTAGTCAAACAAGTGCTGTCTTTCACTCGTGGTCTTGAGGGTGAACGTACCCTGTTACAATTACGGCACTTAATTACAGAAATTCACCAAATTGTTCAAGAAACATTTCCCAAATCAATTACAGTTATTACCCAAATCCCGCCTCAACTTTGGACTGTATCTGGTGATGCTACCCAACTGCATCAAGTCATAATGAATTTGTGCGTCAATGCCCGTGACGCTATGCCTAACGGCGGCACTTTAAAAATTTCTGCCGAAAATCTCTTACTTGATGAACACTACGCCAAGATGAATCTAGATGCCCAAGTAGGCCCCTATGTTGTAGTGACAGTTAGTGATACGGGAACAGGTATTAAACCTGAGATTTTAGATCGGATATTTGAGCCATTTTTTACTACCAAAGAACTAGGTAAAGGTACAGGGTTGGGACTTTCAACTGTGCTAGGCATTATTAAAAGTCATGGTGGGTTTATTAACGTCTCAACCGAGGAAGGCAAAGGCAGTCAATTTAAAGTATATATACCTGCACAAGAAACTAGGGAAACCTTAGAAGAAGCAGAAAATACAATACCTGCTGGTAACGGCGAATTAATTTTAATTGTCGATGACGAAGCAGCAATTAGAGATATTACGAAAACCTCTTTAGAAAGCCATAACTACAAAGCAATGACCGCTAGTGATGGAATTGAAGCTATAGCTTTGTATGCAGAATATCAACAAGAAATATCTCTGGTTTTGACAGATATGCTGATGCCATCAATGGATGGGCTAACCACCATCCGCACTTTACAAAAAATTAATCCCCGTGTGAAAATTATTGCTGTCAGTGGACTGGCTGCCAGTGATAAAGTTAATGCAGCGTATAAAATGGGTATTCAAGCTTTTTTACCCAAACCTTATACAGCTAGTCAATTATTAGAAACTATTAGTACAGTTAAACGTCAAAGTTAGGGCAACTGTTGACAGTTAACTAATAACTAATAACTAATAACTAATAACTAATAACTAATAACTAATAACTAAAATTATGCTGAAACCTGAAATAGCCTGTCATCTTTGGGAATCACTTTGGCAAGAATATAAAGCTAGAGTTAGTTATGCTCAAATTTATGAACAAATGATTACGGCGGCGGGTGGAACTGTCGCTAATGACCATATTGCTTTTCGGTCTTTGCGTTTGGTAGTTGATAGCAACCAAGGTCAAGTTAATTTAGGGATTAATTATTTAGGACAAATAGCTGAAGCATTGGGTTATGTCCCTGCTGGGGAATATATTTTTCCTGAAACTCATCTTTATGCTTGTCACTATTCTCATCCACAAGCGGCAGAATTTGACTTACCTAAGCTGTTTATTAGTGAGTTAATTGTAGATGAATTACCAGATGATATTGCTCAATTAATTTACTCAACAGTCTCTACAATTTCTGAAGAAATTAGCTCTTTTGTTATTCCACAAGCAGAGGGCAACTGTGAAGATATTACCCAAAAACTACAAAAAGTCTTTACTCGCCCTTGGGAAACTCCCCGGCACTCTGTGGTGGAAGCAGTTAATCAAGTGACACAATATGGTGCTTGGGTTTTGTTACACGGTTATGCTGTGAATCATTTCACGGGTTACGTTAATCGCCAGAATACTCCAGTATACCCAGATATAGATACTACTGTGATGGGTTTGGCTAAGTTGGGTGTACCGATGAAAGCGGAAATAGAAGGGGATGTTAGCTGTGGTTTACGTCAAACAGCGACGCAAGCAGTTAAGGAAATGGTGACAGTTATTGATGATGTAAGTGGTGAGGAAATTCAAATTCCTTGGACTTATGCTTATTATGAAATTGCCCAGCGTTATTTGGTGGAAGTAGCACCTGGAAAATCAGAACTTTTTTCGGCTTTTTTAGGGAAAAATGCCCAGCAATTGTTTGAAATGACTCGATTTTAGTCATTAGTTATTAGTTATTAGTCATTAGTCATTAGTCATTAGTTTTCCTCCCCTGTTCCCCTGCTCCCCTGCTCCTTATGTTTCTGACGAGTTTTAGAAACTTGGAGTCAATTGAAAGTTTAAATTAATACTAACAACAGCAATGTTTGTGTCCAAGTTGTGGTTATGCTGACAAACACCTACTCAACTTGGGGATTTTCAAATCAAACAATTGCTGTATGAATTTAATTAACTTTGAATTTATATTCACTTTCATTCTGCCACAACTCATATATGCAACTTTCTTGAGTGCTGTGATTGCAGCTATAGTTGGTGGTATTGTGGGACTGATTACTGGTGCGATCGCTCGTCGTATTAAACATACCATTATCCCGGCAATGGTGGGTGCTTTCTTGGGGACGATGTTGGTGGCCATGACTCCCATTTTTGCTAGTCCAGATACTTATATAGGTGGCCCCTATGGCGGACTAGCGATATTATTGAAAATGATTTTTCTTGTACCAGCAGGTTCTCTGATTGGTGGTGTAGTTGCTGCTGCTTATGAACAAAAACTATCCTCATCAGTCAAACGCCGTATAACTTGGATGGGGTTACTTTTCACCTATTCTCTGATGATGATTTTACTCTATTTTAACTTAGCACCTGCCCCGTTGCAGTTGGTTAAAGCTGCTGGACAGGAGGAAAACTTTCTGCCAGTTGTAGGTCAGATTATTGGTTATGAACAGAAATTTTCCTCTTATTATCAGGGAATTCGGAGTTTAGCATTTACTCATGATGGACAAAAATTAATAGTTGCCAATGTTGGTGATCTCAGGGTTTGGCAAATAGATACAGGTAAATTACTCCACACCTTCCCCGGCCCGTCAGAGGGTAGTACAACGCTGAATGATTTGATTGATGCGATCGCTATTACTCCTGATAATCAAACTATAGTCACAGCCGCACCAGCACAAATACAAATCCGGGAACTAGAAACAGGTAAAATTATCCATAGGTTGGCAGGTTCTAATTTTATCAAGCTGACTCCTGATGGTCAAACCCTTATCGGCTTAAAAATGACGGATAAACCTATCAGGGATTTGGGAGTTTGGCAAGTCAGCACTGGAAAATTATTGCGTACTATTCCTGCTAAATTAGAAACTTTAGACCCTGGTTATCCTGTGGATATTACTGGCGATAGTAAAACTTTAGTTGTGGCAAATAGATATTACAGCAATCAGATAGAAATCAGGGATATTAATACAGGTGAGCGTCTGCAATCTTTTGGTGATAACCAGGGCAAACGCATCACTACACTAGCAGTTACACCAGACGGTAAAATCCTGATTACTGCTCAACAAAACAATTTGCAAATTTGGGACATCAACACAAAAAAAGTCGTGAAAACTATTCCCAACGTAGGAACAGTCAACACTTTGCTAATTACTCCCGATAGTCAAACCCTAATTAGTAATGGTGATGCTCTGCAAATTTGGCAAATCAGCACAGGTAAAAAATTGTTAACGTGGCAAAAACCAAAGGGAATTGTTACAACTCACGTAGCACTCAGTCCTGATGGTAAAACCCTCGCTGCTACCGATGACAGAGGGGTGAAGGTGTGGCGGTTGAATGTTAGTCATTAGTTATTAGTCATTAGTTATTAGTCATTGGTCATTAGTTTTTCTCCCATGCTTCCCCAGTCCCCCCTTCGGGGTTCGCCAGTCGCTCCTGGGGGAGACCCCCAAGACCGCGCTGGCTCACCAGTCTCCAATGTTTTAGGACTGTTGAATTTGTAACAAATTATGAATTTATACATCTATCTTTGGGAATAAATTACCGAAAAACAATACTTATGTTGCTTGTTAAACCAAAAGCGAATTTTTTTTGTTATGGTGATCCCAAAGGAAATATTAAGCAATCGACCAAGATAAAAAACACAATATTTGGTGTCTATTGGGCTGGGATTGCAAAATAAGAAAAACAGACAAAAACTCACTATAACAACCAGAGCATCAACTGGGGAGGTAATATCTATGGTGACAGTATCTCATCAAAAGGTAGCTCAATACTCTAAAGATAAATCACTGGTTCTCTGGTTTGATGAAGTTGGCATTGGGGATATTGGTTTGGTGGGTGGTAAAAATGCGTCTTTGGGGGAAATGATTCAACAGTTAACACCCCAAGGTGTGAATGTACCAATGGGGTTTGCAACTACGGCTTATGCTTATCATTATTTTATTCAAGGTGCGGGTTTAGAAGCGAAGTTAAGAGAATTATTTGCTGATTTAGATGTGGAGGATGTCCACAATTTACAAGCGGTAGGAAAACAGGCGCGATCGCTCTTAATGAATACGCCATTTCCGTTAGAATTACGACAGGCGATCGCAGATGCTTATGGCAGCTTGTGTCAACTCTACAACCCTAACACAGATGTCGCAGTGCGTTCCAGTGCAACCGCCGAAGACCTCCCCGACGCAAGTTTTGCCGGACAGCAAGAAACATATTTAAATGTAGTAGGTGTAGAAGCAGTATTAGCAGCTTGTCATCGTTGTTTCGCTTCCCTATTTACCGACAGGGCTATTTCCTACCGTCACACCAAAGGCTTTGATCATTTTAGTGTCGCCTTAGCCGTGGGTGTGCAGAAAATGGTACGCTCTGACTTAGCCACCTCTGGGGTAATGTTTTCCATTGACACCGAAACAGGCTTTAAAGATGCGGCTTTAATTACCGCCGCTTATGGCTTAGGGGAAAACGTCGTACAAGGAACAGTTAACCCCGATGAATATTATGTATTTAAACCGACTTTAAAAACAGGCTTTCGTCCCATTATCGATAAAAGATTGGGCAGCAAAGAATTAAAAATGGTCTATGACCAAGGTTCAGAATTTACTAAAAATATTCCAGTACCAAAAGCAGAACAAAATCAATTTGCCTTGAGTGATGAGGAAATCTTACAACTAGGAAAGTGGGCTAGTGTAATTGAAGAACATTATTCTCAAGTCCACGGAAATTATACACCGATGGATATTGAATGGGCGAAAGATGGAATTACTCACCAATTATTTATAGTGCAAGCCCGTCCTGAAACAGTCCAGTCGCAGAAGCAGAGTAACGTCTTGCGGAATTATCGGTTAGTTTTAGGGAATCAAGAAAAATCCACCCCACACCCCCTAGTCACAGGTAGGGCGATAGGTGAAGCTATTAGTCAGGGGAAAGTCCGAGTAATTGACGATGTGAAACAAATTCATAGTTTCCAAGCGGGAGAAGTGTTAGTCACCCAGCGCACAGATCCCGACTGGGAACCAATTATGAAACGCGCCAGTGCAATTATTACTAATTCTGGCGGGCGTACCTGTCATGCAGCAATTATCGCCAGAGAATTAGGAGTACCGGCTATTGTTGGTTGTGGTAACGCCACGGAAGTTTTAACTACAGGACAAGAAGTTACCGTATCTTGTGCAGAAGGGGAAGAAGGCAAAGTTTATCAAGGTATATTACCTTTTGAAGTCCAAGAAGTGACTTTAGAAAACTTACCCAGGACTCGTACCCAAATTTTAATGAATGTGGGTAATCCTCAAGAAGCCTTAAGTTTATCAGCTATACCTAATGATGGCGTAGGTTTGGCGCGGACTGAATTTATTATTGCTAACCAAATCAAAATACATCCTTTAGCGTTGATTCATTACGATAAATTAGCAGATGCCGAGGCAAAAGCTAAAATTGCTGTGATTACGGCGATGTATGCCGATAAACCCCAGTATTTTGTTGATAAATTAGCCCAAGGGATTGCTAGAATTGCCGCAGCCTTTTATCCCAAACCTGTGATAGTGCGGATGTCTGATTTTAAAAGTAATGAATACGCCAACTTAGAAGGTGGGAGAGAATTTGAACCCAAGGAAGAAAACCCGATGTTAGGCTGGCGGGGTGCGGCAAGATATTATGATCCAGGTTACAAAGAAGGTTTTGCTTTAGAGTGTCAAGCCATTAAGCGAGTGCGGGACGAGATGGGTTTAACTAATGTAATCCCGATGATTCCTTTTTGTCGCACACCCGAAGAAGGACAGTTAGTTTTAGCAGAGATGGCAAAAAATGGTTTACAACAAGGTGTGAACAACTTGCAGGTGTATGTGATGTGCGAGTTGCCGAGTAATGTGATTATGGCGGCACAGTTTGCAGAGATATTTGACGGGTTTTCGATAGGTTCTAATGATTTAACTCAGTTGACATTGGGGTTAGATAGAGATTCGGCTTTAGTGGCGCGACTGTTTGATGAACGTAGTCCGGCGGTGAAGCAGATGGTAAAAATGGCCATAGATGCAGCGAAAAAGCATCACCGCAAAATCGGGATTTGTGGACAAGCACCCAGTGATTACCCGGAATTTGCTGAGTTTTTGGTGGAACAGGGGATTGATTCGATGAGTTTGAATCCTGATTCTGTGTTAAAGACTATGTTGCAGGTGGCGAAGGTGGAGGAGTCGATTAAGGATGTTTGAATTTTCGACCTAACAGAATATATATGCGCCGACTGACTGATTGTGATCAATGGAGTCGATTAAGGATGTTTGAATTTTCGACCTAACCCCCTGGAATATGTAGAGACGTTTCATGAAACGTCTCTACAATTTAGGGGAGTGGGACTATGGTAGAATTTGAGGCTGTCTAAACATTCTCTTGGGGACTGGGGATTGGGTAAAAATTGTGTTGAATGCGCGGATGGGTAGGTGTACAAAATTGGGGTTTGGCAATAATGGCTGTATTCCTTATGGGGCGGGCTTTTGCAGAAAAATTAATTTAAAACCATCCGCGCACCTTACACAGCAAGGGTTTCAGCGATTTTGCTTAAATCAACTGACATTTTCTCGTGTTATAATAGACCCATCCGCGAATCTGAACCTTGAAAACCTTATATTTATTAGCTTTCCGGCTGCCGCAGTTGAAATTTCATCTAATCCCTATTAGGGATTGAAACTCTAGATCCGCCATAGTAAATATTTTCTCGTTTAGTTGAAATTTCATCTAATCCCTATTAGGGATTGAAACTAAATAACATTGTGGGATCTAACCCTGCCACTGGTGTTGAAATTTCATCTAATCCCTATTAGGGATTGAAACGCTGAAGAACCACTGTATTAACTCTGCACGTTGCGTTGAAATTTCATCTAATCCCTATTAGGGATTGAAACGATACAGCAAATAGAATTGTTTTTCTTCTAATGGTTGAAATTTCATCTAATCCCTATTAGGGATTGAAACATTGATACGAACAACTACTGACCGATTATTAGTCAAGTTGAAATTTCATCTAATCCCTATTAGGGATTGAAACCTGTGAGTAATTGCTTTAAGTTCATGTCCTTTTGTTGAAATTTCATCTAATCCCTATTAGGGATTGAAACGCTTGCGGCTTCTTCTGGAGACTTGCCAAAAGCAAGTTGAAATTTCATCTAATCCCTATTAGGGATTGAAACGAGCATTTGGTTGTAATGCTCATTTTCCTCAGTGGGCTTGTTGAAATTTCATCTAATCCCTATTAGGGATTGAAACAAATACGCATAAAAAAAAGGGCTTATACAGCCCGTTGAAATTTCATCTAATCCCTATTAACCCAAGTTGCTAGTTAGTCTCAAAGAGAGATGACATAAAGGTAGAGAAACAAGA
>NZ_CAWMSA010000004.1:0-5346 GCF_963870205.1 Anabaena sp. CA = ATCC 33047
CTGGTTAATTTTCCAGCCGTGCTATTTAGTGCCGTTGTCGGACAACGCACTGATAACTATTACCCATTACCCAAACCCAAGTTTCACATCGGTCAACGTGTTGTAACCCGGTATGAGTCAGAATCCTCTGGCTTGGTAGAAGCAACAGGAACAGTCAGAGGACTATGCTGGCAACCAGAGGACTGGTTAATTGATGTTGGCTGGGTTTATACAGTATTGCTTGATGATTGCGAATACGACTACGTACCTGAGCTTGACTTAGAATCCTGTTGGCTGATTGCTCCAGAACACACTTTCGGTTTAATGATAGAACCATCAGCAAAACTAATTAAAAATTGTTCTGGAAAACAAGAAAAACTTAACTGTTTTCATGTATCAATACAACTAATGAAAAGTGTTCGGGAGCAACAAGAAACGCTTATATAGCAAGGCAATCACCCCAGACAAGGTGTCAAGAACTCCACGGCAAAGCTGCAAAGAATTCTATACAAAACACCAAATAATTGATCCTTTGCTAGTTCAGATGTATGCTTAACGAAAATGTCTATTCTTGAGGAATTACCGCGTTCTCAAGAATAGACATTTATACAAAGACCACACAAAAAAAGGAAAAGGTCTTGTAGTTGAAAGTTGCTATTGGTTTAGAGTTGACCAACTCTGTCCCCAAACAACCCCAAAAACAAAACCAACAAAACGTGCATTAAGAGTATCAATTTCTGGGGGTTAGTAACAAGAGCTGGTCAACGCTTAAACGGTAGGAATTTTTGGCTACTGGGCCAGAGTGATAACCAATGACCAGCCCAGACAGCGCAAATACAAGTGTATCACCACAACTAGCTTTAATAAAGATACAAACCGCAATAATCCTTAGCACTTACCGTGTAAGGGTACACGCTCGCATTGGGCGAGAAACTTGGGCGCGGTTGTGGTACTTGTGTCGAGCGTTAGACCGGGAAGGGGCGGGACACTTAACACTACCACTAGCTGTAATACAGACATTTCTAAATTGCAATGACAAGTCTGTTTACCGTTGGTTGCAGCAAGGCAAGAAACGAGGAGCATTTCGGTATTACAAAGTTAGAACCGGAGTGGTAACGGTTTACTTGGGTAGTATGTTCAGTGTTTGCTACCGAATGAACCTCAAGCATTGGGGGGGAGTAGAAGAATGTGAACTATGGAAAGTGTTAGACCTCAGCCAACTGCGGTCACGGATTACGGGCATAGTCACACAAAGATTTCAGCAGAAAAGCCGATACGCGGCCGATCGCCAACTAAAGCCACAGTATAGAAAACTTTACGGGACAGCACACCCAAACGAGCTAGTGGGGGATGAAAGGCAATCCTCACATAAATCGCCAGTGGGGGAAGTACCTTGCGTACTTCACATTAGTTCGTCACGGATATTTGTCTCAAAAAGGTTCATTCACTACGGCACTTCTCAAAATGCTATTAGCTGTGAGTTGGGCATTCACACCCGGACGGTGCGACGGCATCAAGAGAAGCTGGGCATGACCCGCCGGCAACTTTGCCAGCACAAGTATGAGTATCATCAAATTTCCCAAGCTTGGGAAAATGAAGCTACTGAGTGGCGGGCATGGGGAAGCGACGGCACAGAATCAAAAGTAGGGTATCAGGTCACGGGAAATGCGATGGTCTACGACCGACCGAAGGTCATCGCATTTTCTGACGGCGTGACTCCAGGAGCGAAAAAGCAACAGCCCAACACTTACCAAGTGAAAGCGGCTGATTTTGGCAATCGCTTCTTTAGGGTAGGTAAGCAGGTTTTCATAAACCGATGCAACATCTACCGGGAAGAGTTAAAGCTGAAAACCATGTCAGCAGCGCGTCGCAAGTACCACTACCAACTGTCACAGTGCCAGTTGTCGGAAAAAACGAGCCGCCGGGGTAGGCAGCCGGATTTTAAAGGGGCTGCCAATTGAGCGAAATATGAAGGACATTTTTAAGAATTTTTTTCGGGCAGCAGACTGAGATACTTTCTTCGGGTCTAGGGTCGAAGAAAGTAACTCTGTTGAATAGTTGTGACCATGCCGGAGTTCTGGAAAACTTTTTGCGTTATGCGTTATCTGCATTCTGCATAAATGCAATATAAGATATTCGCATCCTGCGTATCTGATATACACATCCTGCGTATCTGATTTACGCATCCTGCAAAAATAGGGTGCAAGCCCAAAAATATGCAGGATATGATTTACAGGTTTGAGAGTTTTAGCGTTCACCCGTCTTACTGCATAAGCTTTTAGCTGTTGCATCAACTCTGCAAAAAAGATTTAAGTGCAGTTGAAAACCTGGGGTTTGGTGGTAAAATTCCCTTAAAACGAAAATGCGCCGCTAATTGGTGTTGTCAGCACCAATTAACGACGACTTCCCCTCCCATGTCTTACCCATGAAAGGAGCGATATCATCATGTCAGATTTTCAAGCTACAAACAATACTTACTACATTCCTCAGCCGTTATTTGCTTTTGGGGAATTGGTGCAGACTGTTGTCAACACAGCCAACCATGTTATGACCATAGTCGGAAGGGTTGACGGTCGCAGTTGGGAAGAGGATGAACCCCAAAATGGTCGATGGGCATACGTGATAGAGGTTGATTACACCCTATCTTCCGTTTCTGAAAACTACGCAGGGACTCACGACTATGTGGAAGAACAGGAATTAACACCCCATGTCATCCCCAGCAGTCAATTAGCCGTAGCATAGAGCAAAACCAAAAGCCCGCTAATACCTGAAGCGGGCTTTAAAGTATGGTGTCGGGAACTGACAAAAATTTGCTAGACAACATAGTGTTATCCGGTTGTTGCTTTTTTCTATCGACCACTATAGTAGTCGATGCGAAATGCGTTAAGTTTACGCATGAATTTTCCGCGAACCCTATAGGGGTGCGTGAAATAATAGCGCGTGAAATTTAGGTGCAATTTTAGAAAATATTAAACCAGTGACAAGTTAACTTGCCGAAGAAATATTACGGTGGTTTTAGCGACTCAAAGCGACTCAATCCCATAGACCATCAAACCTGTTGGGTGCTAACTGGGTGTAGCGGACGGTGTGGTTAATGTTCTTGTGTCCCAAGTAGTCTTGTATGCGCCTGGTGTCTGTTCCTTTGGCGGCCAGAGCATAACCGCAGCTATGGCGTAACATATGGGGGTGTAGTGGGAAATCAAAGCCAGCCACCTCCCCGGCACGGCTGATAATTTTGCGTACCGTGTCATCGGTGATAGGTGCGCCGCGCTCACTCATGAATATCCAGGGTGTTTTATCCTTGGCCTGTTTTTTAAACGCTCGCAACGCTCGCATCTCATCCGGGTAGATGGGATGATTAGCAGGTGTACCGCGTTTCATGCGGCGAATGTGAATACTGGCTGTTTCCCAGTCGATGTCAGACCACCGCAACGCGATCGCCTCAGAGACGCGCAAGCCGTGACGAAACATCATCAACAATAACAGTTCATCGCGCTGCTGGTTTCTGCCAACAGTCTTAGCCGCGCTGATCAATCGCTCAACTTCATCGGGTCTTAAGTATTCGCGCGATCGCACATCTTCATTTTTAGGTCGTCTCAATTTGGGATTCCTTGGGGCAAGTGGTTCAACTTTCCGATTTTCGGAGTTATACACCAGTTTTAGGTGAGGTCGTGACCTTGGTTTATAGAAACTCATGCCTTTAGACTCTCGGTAATTTATTCTTTTTACCGAAAGTTTACCGCGTCTGCTTTAATTCCCGAATAAATGTGTCGATAGCTTTCCCCCCTGCCGACTGCCTACCAACTCTGAGCTTGCTGAGTATGCGATCGCGTATTGCTTCATAGTCTGGCACAGAGGCATCTGTAACTTGTGATTTTAACTGCTCGATTTCCTTATCCTTGTTTTTGACAGTTGACTTTAACAGCCAGTTCTCATGAGCCAGTTCGTTGCGTTCGGCGTTGACCTCATCCCCTAGCTGAGTGATTCTCTGAAGTTCCTGCTTAAGCTTTTGGTTTTCAGTCTCTTGTTGTCGCAGCTTATCTGTTACCCTTTTAAGACTTGTTCCATCTTTTAAGTCGCTGTTTTGCTTCTCCACGCTGGCTAGCTCATCTTCTAACTCTTTCTTCTGCTTGCGAGCGTAGTTGAGTTTAGTTTCTAAACTCTTAACTTCATTTTGCAACTCTGTAACTTGATTCTGTAACTGAGTGACAATCTCACTGTCTGCCACTTCATTGTCGGAGTCAGTAGGCTGTTCTTCTTGCTCCTCTTCTACTGTTGTGGGACTTCCAGCCAGCTTTGCTACTTCTTGTCTCAACTCCCTCAATGCTTGCCACAGGTTAGTTACATCCTTGGTAGTTGCATATTTAATCGTTTCAGTTGCAGATGGCTTATATGTAACCTCTCGTAGTTCAGGTGGTTTCTCAATCAGGGCTGCTATCTCTTCCAGCCGCTCAACAGTTAACTCGTCAGGTTTCCCTATGTAACGTTTATGTAACTTCCCTTTGATTCTACGGTAGGCGTACCAGTAACCGCTTTTCTCAACCCTAGCGGTGAACCCTGTTAACTCAGACTTTGGCTCATAGCGGAAAGATTTGTTATTCTCTAGCCACTTCAGCCATTGGGGGGAATCTAACTCAATAACCGTGTCGTCGTCAGTCTCTATTATCCCTTGGTAGACTGTTGGAATTTTACTCATGTTACTCAATGCTGTATGTAACTATAATATATAACAGTTTTTATGCTACTTATGCAACTATCGAGACGCAACAGTGGCTATTCAACAGTGACTATTGCTAGTTAAGTTTGTTAAGGTTGCATAACAGTCATTGAGAAATAACAATGCTAACGGGAAGGCGATTGAGTGAGGGTAGAAAAATACATCTCCTGAAATCCAAAGCAGAGGGTTTGAATTGGCTCACGGTTTGCGGTCGTCAGCTACAGCTAGAAGAAATGCCAATTGAAGACTTTACTGGGGATATCTGTGCGAGTTGCAGTTACCAACATAAGTTGATGATCAAGAAAACCGCTTGACAGTTACCCACTAATTACAGATAATAGTTGCATGAGTTGATTATGCAACTGTTGAGCAAGTAAATCGTAGCGGCGTGTTGCTCCTATTGCGATGGCTTTTTGGACTAAAATCTGGTTGAATATTTTTAAGTGCCTGATGCACTACATGAAGTCGGCATTTAATTGCGCCCCGGTCAGAGAGACTCTCACCTCTCCCCGCCGGCACGACTTCCACCCAATCGCAAACCCGATTAGGAGACAAGTAATTATGATATCGCGTCGGCAGCTGCTGGTTAATTTTCCAGCCGTGCTATTTAGTGCCGTTGTCGGACAACGCACTGATAACTATTACCCATT
>NZ_CAWMSA010000005.1:0-27989 GCF_963870205.1 Anabaena sp. CA = ATCC 33047
TCCACTACTGCGCTTTCTGTTGGGCAGGAAGCCTACACTGACCGCTTGCGGCAGTGTAGGTAGTTCACTCCTCTGTTACTTTCAACAGGCTCAAACCCTGAACTTGTTGCCCAAGAATTTGATCAATTCCGGCTAAAATCTAAAATACATAGTAATATCATCCAGAGAGCTGTATTTTCAGCAAGCACTATGGAAGTATTAGAAATCAAACGCGAAATCGAAACGTTGTCTAGCCGCCTGGGTAAAACCCAGGACTATCTTTGACATACCTGCACTCACAGCTAAAATTCAAGACTTAGAGCAAATAGCAGCACAGCCAGAATTTTGGGATAACCAAAACACAGCCCAAAAAACACTGCAAGAACTCAATGACCTGAAAGCCCACCTAGAACAGTATCATCAGTGGCAAGTTAATTTGGAAGATACGAAGGCAGTGGTTGAGCTTTTGGAACTGGAAACCGACGAAGCACTATTACAAGAAGCCGAGTCTACCATCTCTAAACTAAATCGTGAACTTGACCAGTGGGAATTACAACAGTTACTTTCTGGCCCCTACGATGCGGAAGGGGCGGTACTGACGATTAACGCTGGGGCTGGTGGTACAGATGCCCAAGACTGGGCATTTATGCTGTTAAGAATGTATACCCGTTGGGCAGAAGCGCATGGTTACAAGGTAGCTTTAGCGGAAGAGTCAGAGGGTGACGAGGCGGGGATTAAATCAGCCACTCTCGAAATTACTGGTCGTTATGCCTACGGCTATTTACGCTCAGAAACAGGTACACATCGCTTAGTGCGGATTTCTCCTTTTAACGCCAATGGTAAACGGCAAACCAGTTTTGCTGGGGTGGAAGTCATGCCGCAAATCGATGATTCTGTACAGTTGGATATTCCAGAGAAGGATTTAGAAATTACCACATCTCGCTCTGGTGGTAAAGGTGGGCAGAACGTCAACAAAGTAGAAACAGCCGTGCGGGTTGTGCATATCCCAACGGGGATAGCTGTACGCTGTACAGAAGAACGTTCTCAATTACAAAACAAAGAGAAAGCCTTAGCACGCCTGAAAGCCAAGCTGTTAGTGATTGCCCAAGAACAACGGGCGCAAGAAATTGCTGATATTCGCGGCGATATGGTAGAAGCTTCCTGGGGTAATCAAATCCGTAACTATGTATTCCATCCTTACCAGATGGTAAAGGATTTGCGTACCAATGCAGAAACAACTGCGATCGCTGACATCATGAACGGCGAACTCGATATGTTCATTCAAGCCTATCTGCGTCAGGAAAATCAACTGGTAGAAACTGCTTAATTGGGGACTGGGTATTGGGGACTCTTGACTGGGTATTAAGAATAAATTCCCCTCCGCTTCCCCCTCACCCCCACACCACTGCTTTTAACAAACTTGCCCAATCAGGCGATAGAACTGCTGGCAAACTGTTACATTTATATATAAAAGAACTTATTATTTAATTATGAACAATTCTCCTTCAACAGAACCTCAACCCAGCTACGTTAAACTAGCGATGCGTAATATGGTACGTAAGGGTGGTACTTCTTTGAAGCATTTCCTGTTGACTACTGTAGGGCTGCTAGCTGTGCTGGTAGGTTTAGCTTACCTGACTCGTTAATTACCAACTAATAACCAAAATGTCAAGGAGAGTTTGCAGTTGGTGGTAGTTGAACTAGATGTACAAGATTATTTCTGGGAGTCTTCCCCCGAAGAACGCCTAAATTCTGGCTATCTGGAAGCCCGAATTCCTCCAGAAACTTGGGAAGACTGGTTTAATCGTTGGTTAGAAGTTCTGCACCCCCA
The DNA here is from genome assembly GCF_963870205.1 of Anabaena sp. CA = ATCC 33047. Classification (NCBI taxonomy): domain Bacteria; kingdom Bacillati; phylum Cyanobacteriota; class Cyanophyceae; order Nostocales; family Nostocaceae; genus Anabaena; species Anabaena sp. CA = ATCC 33047. The sequence continues at coordinate 1,811 of NZ_CAWMSA010000005.1, forward strand.
CTTACCACCGGCAGCAGGTTATGAAGTTGGACTGCGGTTCACCGATGACGCAGAAATTCAACAACTGAATGCTCAATATCGTCAGCAAAACAAGCCAACAGATGTTTTATCCTTTGCGACTTTAGAAGTAGATTTACCGCAAATTGCGGAAATGTCGGCTACACCTTTGTATTTAGGGGATATAGTTGTTTCGATTAACACGGCACAACGGCAAGCCCAACAACAGGAACATAGTTTATCAACTGAGTTGGCTTGGTTGGTGGCACATGGCTTACTGCACCTGTTGGGCTGGGATCATCCTGATGAGGAGAGTTTAACGGCAATGTTACAACAACAAGCAATTTTACTGGAGACTGTTGGTATTGATATAGACATAGAATATTAATATTTTTATGACTTGGGATGTGAATTTTCCAGCATCCTTTTATAATACTGCTGTAGAAAATTGCATGAAAGTTGACCGCAAAATTACCATCAGCCAAGATAATCCTGAAATATACCGTGCTGTTCTATTGTTAAGCCTATGTCACAAAAAGTCTCCCCGCCACCCACGCAAAACCATTTATTCAGCCTTGTCAATCAAGAACGAGAACTGTCTTGGCGAGTTGCCTCTAGTTTACTGGTAAGTTTTAAGTATGCTTGGGCTGGGATTAGGTACAGTTTTCACACTCAACGCAATTTCCGGATTCATGTCATAGTCTGTATGTTAGCGATCGCCTTAAGCGTAATCTTACATTTACAGACGGTAGAAATAGCAATTATTGGTATCACTAGCGGTTTAGTATTGGCACTAGAGTTATTGAATACGGCGATTGAGTCGGTGGTAGATTTAACTGTTCAGCAGACTTACCACGAATTGGCAAAAATTGCTAAAGATTGTGCTGCTGGTGCGGTGCTTGTCTCGGCTTTGGTGGCGGTGTTTGTGGCGGCTGTGCTGTTGCTTCCACCTTTGCTAGTTCTGATTCAATCGGCGGTTTAAAATTAAATTCTGAACTCCTGCTATCGGCAAAATAGGGAGTGGGGAATGGGGAGTAGGGGTTTAGCATTGCTAAACCCTTATAGCTTTTAGTTGTTAGCGATTTGTGGCAATTTGATAGATTAGCGAGTATAGACTGTGATTATAGTTATCGATAATTACGACAGCTTCACTTATAATTTAGTCCAGTATCTCGGAGAACTAGCGGCTGAGTTTCCTGTAGCGTCAGACATTCAAGTTTTCCGTAACGATAAAATATCATTACACGAAGTTCAGCAATTACAACCGGATGCGATCGTCATCTCGCCGGGGCCTGGTCGTCCAGAAGATGCCGGGATATCCTTAGATTTAATTAGAGAGTTAGGCCCTAGTTTACCAATCTTGGGGGTATGCTTAGGACATCAAAGTATTGGTCAAGTATTTGGTGGTAAAATTGTCTCTGCTCCAGAGTTGATGCACGGTAAAACTTCACCAGTAACTCACACAGGGGTAGGTGTTTTCCAGGAATTAGAAAATCCCATGACTGCCACTAGGTATCATAGTCTAGTTATTGACCGTGAAACCTGTCCCGAAGTTTTAGAAATCACAGCCTGGGTAGAAGATGGCACAATCATGGGAGTACGACACAGGAACTATCCTCACATTCAAGGTGTCCAATTTCATCCAGAGAGTGTTCTCACTTCTTCAGGAAAACAGTTATTGCGGAACTTTCTGCAAGAGTTACAAGAAAAAAATTAATGAAACGACGACAGTTTATCAGCTACGCTGGAGCAGGTTTAGCGACAGCTATAGTTCCTACCTTTGCCTCCTACCTGCCAGCTAATGCCCAGTCTAGCGGAATTTCAGTCCAGTGGTTAGGTCATACTTGTTTTTTGTTTACTGGTGGTGGATTGAAAATTCTGGTCAATCCTTTTCGGACAGTGGGTTGTACGGCTGGATATCGTCTACCGAAAGTTGCAGCAGATTTGGTGTTAATTAGCAGTCAATTATTAGATGAAGGTGCAGTAGACGGCTTACCGGGTAATCCCAAGTTAGTCTATGCACCAGGAGTTTATGAATTCCAGGGGATGAGATTTCAAGGCATTGCTATTGACCATGATCGCAAAGGTGGCAGACAATTTGGGATAAATACTGCTTGGAAATGGCAGCAAGGCGGAGTCAATATCCTACACCTAGGAGGAGCAGCAGCACCGATTTCTATTGAACAAAAAATCCTCATGGGGCGACCTGATGCAGTATTTATACCTGTGGGTGGTAGTGATAAAGCTTACAATGCAGCCGAAGCGAAACAGGCGATCGCCGTCCTCAATCCGAAACTGGTAATCCCTACCCATTACCGTACACAAGCTGCTGATGCTAACGCCTGTGATATTGCACCATTAGATGAATTTTTAACCTTGATGCAGGGTACAAACGTGCGGCGTAGTAATAGTGACACTATTAATATTAATCCGCGTAACTTGCCTGATAATAGCGAGATTCAGGTTTTAAGTTACAAGTTTTAACGATGATGTATCACGAAAATTAGATATGATATTGTCAAGATAATCAATGGCGATGGAGCTCGCCAAAACCGCTATTCTAGAGCAAAAGTTGCATCTAGAAAGCTGATGGCTCCTACTTTCCTAGCTGACTGCGGGATAGTAGGAGTTTGTTGTATTGATCTTCTGGCTTCCCTGTAGTCAGCATCTATCTACAAATTGCGTCTATGGGGGTGATGGAATGTTAGCCAGCATATTATGGATTTTAATGATGGGCTTTTTTGTAGGTCAAATTGCCCGTCGTTTAGGCGCGCCGCCTTTAGTTGGGATGATTTTAGTGGGTATTGTTCTCAGTCCCCAAGTTTTTAATCTCATCAGTGCAGATGTGTTGGATGCTGCCGATGAATTGAGAACTATGGCAGTGATGATTATATTGATGAAAGCAGGATTAGGATTAGATAGGGAAAAACTGGCGCAACAGGGAAGTGTGGCGTTACGTTTGGGATTTTTACCTGCAACCTGTGAGGCGATCGCTATTGCCATTGCTGCTATAGTAATATTCCAGTTTAATTTTCCCACGGGTTTACTTTTAGGCTGCATTATCGCTGCTGAATCACCAGCTGTCATTGTTCCGGGGATGTTGCGACTCAAAAGTTTAGGTTTAGGTGTGACTAAAGGTATTCCTGATGCCATCTTAACTGGTAGTGCGTTGTCTGATGTGCTGCTATTACTTGTCTTTAGTTTATTACTAAATTTCTTACGCAATGGTGGCGTTGAGCAAATCACCATCTTGGGAATATTTACCTTCAACACTCTGCATTTACTCCCAATCCAAGTAATTTTGCAAATCTTCTTAGGCGTTTTATTTGGTTATTTAGCGGCTCGTTTACTGGTTTTACTATTAGCAACACAAAACTGGACGCAAAATACTGTCCAAGACACAGTAATTACTGCTAGTTGTGCTTTATTTCTAGTCATTGTTGCGAATCAATTACCTTATTTCTCTGGTTACTTAGCCGCAATGTCATTGGGATTTTTCTTAATTGAATTAGATGCACCGCTAGCTAGAAGACTGCGGGGAGGTTTTGATAGTTTATGGGTGGTAGCGGAGATTTTTTTGTTTGTTTTGTTGGGTGCGAGTATTCAATTACAAATATTAGAAAAAGTCTTGCTACCTGGTATTTTAGTTTTAGCAATTGGTTTATTGATTGGTCGTGTGGTGGGGTGGTATCTTTCCACTGTGGGTAGTAACTGGAATTGGCGAGAAAGACTATTTTTACTACCAGGAAACTCGGCTAAAGCCACAGTACAAGCTGCTATTGGTGCAATTCCCCTGGCTCAAGGTATCGCCGGAGGTGAGATAATGTTAGCGATCGCAGCCCTTTCAATTCTGATTACTGCACCCTTGGGTGCTTGGTCTACAGCCACTTTTGCACCTAAACTATTAACCAAAGGAGAAGTAGATCCCACAAAAGTCACAGTCACTACTCCTACTCTATTCCTCGCAGCAGTAGACACATCTAATTTAGCAATAGAAGTTTTAACTAAAGTTGCAGACTTAGCAAGACGCAGCAATGGCGAAGTAATTGTTTTACACGTAGTCAACACTTCCCACCCGTCAGCTATTCGACAACTAGAAAAACAAACCAAAAAATTACTTTCTGATATCAAATACGAATTTTTGACAGTTACAGGTGCTATTCCCGCAGAAATTATCCGTATGGCTGAAGCTTATCATGTAACAGCCATTGTCATAGGAAAACGTGGACATCGACCTTTAGATATATTAATTGGCTCAGTATCACAAGCAGTGTTAGAAACCAGCCAAGTACCTGTAATTTTGCTGGAAAACTGCAACAGGTAAGGAAAAGGTGTCTACAGGAGATACCGAACCAGCTAATATGATTTAATCATAATTCAAGGTTTGTAGTAAGGACTTTAGTCCTGATTACAAACTTGATGACAATAATTTTACATTGCTTAATATAGTTCGATTTATTCACCCAGACTTACTTAAATACTTTCATGCGTAGAGACTCAATTTTTTACAAACTGTTTCAACAATACCCGACTCTTGTATTTGAATTAATCCAAAATCCGCCGACAAATGCGGATGCTTATCGATTTGATTCAGTAGCAATCAAAGAACCGAAGTTTGAAATTGACGGGGTATTTCTTCCACCGGAAGGTGATCCGCCTGGGGTGGTAGACTTCTGTGAGGTGCAATTCCAAAAAGATGAACAGCTTTACGAAAGAGTATTTGCGGAATCTTTACTATATTTCTATCGTAACCGTGCCAGATTTAGTGACTGGCAAGCAGTGATAATTTATCCATCTCGGAATATTGAACAAAGTAACATTTATCCTTATCGGGGCTTGATCAACAGTAACCAAGTCTATCGCGTCTATTTGGATGAATTAGGGAATATTCGCCAGTTACCGTTATGGTTAGCGTTGATGGTATTAACTACGGTAGAAGAAGAACAAGCACCAGAAGAAGCAAGGTATTTAATCACTAGAACTCGTGAAGAAGTAGCATCAACAGCCACTCGCGCCATAATAGAGATAATTACGACAATCATGGTGTACAGGTTTGAACAGTTAAGTCGCAGGGAAGTAGAGTCTATGCTAGGAATCACGCTCAAGGAAACAAAAGTTTACCGAGAAATCAAGGAAGAAGGGCGAGAAGAAGGGCGGGAAATCATGGCTAATGCAATTTCTCGACTATTAACCAAGCGGTTGGGAGAACTACCTGAAGAATTACGCTCTACAATTTCTGGTTTATCTTTGCCTGTTCTGGAAGATTTAAGCGAAGCACTGTTAGATTTTACCAGTGTGGCTGATTTACAGGCTTGGTTAGCAGAGCGAAGCAATTAAATTACGTTAACTCATTGCTGGGTTTACAGCACATTAGTAGGGTGCGTCAGATGTTGAAAATTTGTTTATTTTGAGAAAATTATCTCTTTTGACGCACCTTACAAGAGACTTACACACCTTTTTCTGAAAAAGAAAGCTTTGCCATTATGCCATTTTTTCTGGGACTGGAACTACTACAATGACTATGAATGCTAGATAATGGGAAAGCTTTGACATTTACCAGTAAATCTAGCTTGGAACCACAGAACTAACACCTATGCGAACTCACTATTGCGGCGAACTCCGAAAAGAAGATATTGGAGAAACTGTTACCTTGTACGGATGGGTAGACCGTCGCCGCGATCATGGGGGCGTGATATTCTTAGATTTACGCGATCGCTCCGGCATTGTCCAGATTGTCAGCGACCCGCAACGCACCCCAGATTCCTACGAACTAGCCAACTCCCTGCGTAATGAATATGTTGTAGAAATTACAGGCAGAGTCACACAACGCCCCGCAGAATCACTAAATACCCGCATCCCTACAGGCGAAGTGGAAATTTACGCTGATCAAATTAAACTGCTAAATGCTGTGCGGAAACAGTTACCTTTTCAAGTTTCCACCGCCGACAGTGAAACAGTGCGGGAAGACTTGCGGTTAAAATATCGTTATTTGGATTTACGACGCGATCGCATGGCGCAAAACATCCAGTTACGTCATCAAGTCGTAAAAGCCATGCGTCGTTACTTGGAAGATGTACAAGGTTTCATGGAAATTGAAACCCCCATTCTCACCCGTTCTACCCCAGAAGGTGCGAGAGATTACATTCTCCCCAGTCGCGTTAACCCTGGTGAATGGTTCGCCTTACCCCAGTCACCACAGTTATTTAAACAAATTTTGATGGTATCCGGCATGGATAGATACTATCAGATTGCTCGTTGCTTCCGCGATGAAGATTTACGCGCCGACAGACAACCAGAGTTCACCCAATTAGACATGGAAATGAGTTTCATGTCTCAGGAAGAAATTATTGAACTCAACGAAAAGTTAGTTGCTTATATCTTCAAAACCGTTAAAGGAGTTGAATTACCCCTTCCCTTCCCCCGTCTCACCTACGCTGACGCGATGGAACGTTATGGAAGTGACAAACCAGATACCCGTTACGGTTTGGAATTAGTCAACGTTTCCGATGTGTTAAAAGACTGTGGTTTCAAAGTCTTTAAGGATGCGATCGCTCACGGTGGTATCGTTAAAATCTTACCCATCCCCAACGGTAACGACCAAATATCAAACGTCCGCATCAAACCAGGTGGCGACTTATTCAAAGAAGCCAGTGAAGCCGGTGCAAAAGGACTAGCTTACATCCGTGTCAGAGAAAACGGTGAAATTGACACCATCGGCGCAATTAAAGACAACCTCACCGACGCACAAAAACAGGAAATCTTACAACGCACAGGCGCACAACCAGGACATTTATTACTGTTTGGTGCAGGTGATACGCTGACTGTCAATAAAACTTTAGATAGATTGCGTCAAGTCGTCGCCAGGGAATTCAACTTAATCGATCCCGCCAAAATCAACTTACTCTGGATTGTAGACTTCCCGATGTTTGAGTGGAATGCAGACGAAAAACGCCTGGAAGCACTACACCACCCCTTCACCGCACCTTATCCCGCAGATTTACATGACTTAAAAACCGCCCGCGCCCAAGCCTATGACTTAGTATTCAACGGCTTTGAAGTCGGTGGTGGTAGTTTGCGGATTTATCAACGGGAAATTCAAGAGCAGGTATTTGAAGCGATCGGCTTGTCTCCAGAAGAAGCACAAAATAAATTTGGATTTCTGTTGGAAGCCTTTGAATATGGTACACCACCGCATGGTGGTATCGCCTACGGTGTAGACCGTTTGGTGATGTTACTTGCTGGTGAAGAATCCATCCGCGATGTCATCGCCTTTCCGAAGACGCAACAAGCCCGTTGCTTGTTAACAGATGCACCTTCCGGTGTAGATGTCAAGCAACTCAAAGAATTACAAGTTGCATCCACATACAAGCCCAAACCTTAACCCATTTTCCATCATCGTAGGGTGGGCAATGCCAAAGAGCTAACAATCACCATTTCAGCCCAGTGTCAGCATTGCCCACCGCTTGCAAATTGCGAATTGGACTTACGCAATGATTATCTATATGTAAGGTGCGTCAGCCTACATATATAGAGCAAATAAACTTATGTTTGGCTGCTGACGCACCCTACTAATGTGCTAGTTGCGTAAGTCCTGGCGACTTGATATTAACGCGCAGCTTGGCTAACTCCAGGCCGAACTATATAATTATACGCAGCAACATTGGGAGAAAGCGGTTCAATTCTATCCTGAGCGACTAAAGTTTGATGAATAAAAGCAGTCGCCGTTGCACGTCGCAAAGGCTGATTCGGATTGAGAACCCTAGGATCAGGATGATTGACAACTATATTTTTTTGTGTTGCTATGCCCACTTCCTCAATAGCATACTGAGGAACCTTCTGGGCATCAGTGTAATAGTTGCTGACTAGAGCCGATAAAGTCTCCCTCGGTGGTGGCGGTGTAGTAGCAGGAGCCGCCGCAGTAGCTTTGGGGATGACTAAAGGCTGCATCAAGGCAAAAATCCCGAATGGAAGATACAAAGGTCTTTTGACTACTTGACGTTGAGGTACTGGAGTAATTGCTTGACGTTTAGGTGCTAAATTTAGTCCTTGAACCAGAGTCACCAATGCTTCTACTCTAGAAACTGGCTGCTGGGGACGAAATACATTACCAGCATAACCACTCATAAACCCCTGTTGATAGGCTTCTTCAATGGCAGGAGCCGCCCAATAACCTTCAGGCACATCTTTATAAACACTACCACTTTCTATCTGCCTGATTGGTTCTTTCTCAAAAGCTTTACGAATCATCGCCGCAAATTCATCACGGTCTACAGGCTGTTCCGGCCGAAATGTCCCGTCTGGATATCCCACAACAATGTTTCTTTCAGCTAAACGCTGAATAAATGGCTGCGCCCAATAGTCAGAGGAAACATCAGGAAAGTTAGTTTGCGCCCCAGCTGGAGTATTTGCTATTACTACCAACCCCAGACTTACTAAACTCAAAGGCGCACTTAATTTTGTTAAATAAGATAAAGCAGTCATAAAATATAACCTTCTATTCATTATTACTTTTTAAGTATTAATTTTAGATGTTTTTTAATATTTTGTTTTCCGTCTATAGATTTGAATATGTATATCTCCAGATATAAAAATGAAATGATGATTGTAATTTAACTTTTGTAAATTATTTTATTTTTAAAATAAATAATTACATCTATAAAGATTGGTTTCTTCCTCTCAATGCCGTAAATTTAAGCATAATTTTGGCTAGCAAAATCAATTTTTAAGTAACCTCAGCCTGGTTTATATAAGTTTTTCATGTGATTTAACTGCGCTTACAGTTTATTATAAAGAATAATTACTGATTTAAAGTTGGAGTTGCAAAATATTTTTCAAGCATTTATAGTTTTAAAATATATTGGCTAATGTTAATATAAAAATTTCAAGTTTAATTGAATTTATAAAAATTACATCTCTCTAGAGTTATTAAAATACTTACAAATAATATCAACCACCAGAAAGAGGCATAAAAATTAAATATTTCTAAAATAGTGATTGTAGATAGTGCAAAAAGAATAAATAATTATGGCTCTATATAAATTGGAAGATTTTGCTGCCGACTATAGAGACGCTGATTCTGATAACTATGACATCACGAATTTTGATGTCTACTCAGATGTAGATGATGATAAAGTCGGCACTGTTAAACATATCTTAGTTGATGATGCGGGTCATTTTCGTTATCTCGTCGTAGACACAGGATTTTGGATCTTTGGTAAGCAAGTGTTGTTACCGATTGGGCGATCGCGCATTAACTACTCAGATCGGCGTGTATATGCTACCGGACTTACCAGAGAGCAGGTAGAAAGTTTACCTGATTTCCATAATTTAGAACGCATCGATTACGACTATGAAGAGCGTGTACGTGGAGTTTACCGTACTCCTTTAGCAGAGAGACCTTTAGAAGCATCCACACCGATAGAAACATCATCACCTTTAGACGTATCATCAGCCTATGTTGATCGCCAACCAGTGACAACTACACCTCCTACTTATGATCGTGAAACATATAGATATGAACACGAACCAAATCTTTATCAGATGAATCCACGGGATCACCAGAACCTCAGACTATACGAAGAACGATTAGTTGCGAATAAATCCCGGATGAAGACAGGAGAAGTAGCAGTTGGTAAGCACGTTGAAACCGAAACCGCCAGAGTTGCAGTTCCGATTGAAAAAGAACGAGTAGTGATTGAACGCACTACGCCAGAAGACGCGGGTAGAGTCGTGTCGCCTGGTGAAGCTGACTTCCGAGACACAGAAGCTACTCATGTTGATATTTACGAAGAAAGCCCGGAAATTCGCAAAGAAGCTGTAGTACGGGAAGAAGTGAAAGTTAAGAAGGTCGTGGAACAGGATACAGTGGAAGCTGAAGAAACCCTGCGCCGTGAAGAATTAGACATAGATAAAGACGATGAGCAATTACGTCGCACCAGACGCTAATATCTTCACTACAGCTGTAGGGGTTGAGCATGACTCAAGCCCTACTGCCCTAAAATATACACAGAAGAACCTAAATTTTCATCATCAGTACCCACAACCACACCACCATCTGCACCACCAACCAATTCTAGAGCTTCAATTTTGTGGTATTTGAAGCGGTAGAGAGGAAATAATTGAGGATTCTGCCGCCAAACAATTCTGCTACCCTGTAAATTGAGATAACCAGCAACATAAATAGCTGACTCAAACGGGCCATCATCCCCGGTATCACTAGCTGAAGAAATATATACAATTCCTGCTGGATCTAATTTTAAATCAGAAATATGCCGTACATTCCCAGAGGGAAATGGTACTGTTAGCTGTGCAGAACCTAGGGGAGTAATTTGATATGTAGCTAAGTTCAGCATACCCCAATAAATAGTGGCTGGTTCTTGACCTGCACCACGATGCGCCCAAACCGCAACTAATTTACCTTGAATATTTTGTAAGGCAAAGGCTTCAAAATTACGGTTTTGGGGAATGTTTGGGAGTTGAAATACTTTAATAACTGAGATACTTTTATTGTTAGGCTCTAACTGAATATCATAAGCTTTGCCAGCACTGCTTAATGCGATAAAGCGTGAGTCTTGTTTACCTGGAATAGATGTTAAAGCTTCTAAGTCTATGGGTAATTCTGTGTGATTTGGCCAATCTAGAGGCAAATATTCCGGTTGATTTTCGCCTTTAATGCTGATAATTGCGAGACGACCTTGATTTTTTTGTTTATTGTCATGGACAATCAGCAAGTCCATAGCAGCATTTTGACGGCTTAACAGAGACATACCACTGATACCAGCAGTAATACCACCGCGAACAGGTCGCCAATTTTGTGCTAAAACTTGCTGGGATAGGAGTAGCAAAAATCCTATAATCAGGATTTTCATGATTAAGTTGCGTTTAAGCTGGTACATTAATAGTTCTCATAGTGGTTGAAAATACCAAAATAACAAGAGCGATCGCCTTTGCAAAGTCTTGTATGGTGAGTCATCAGAGATAATTAGGTAAAAATAAACAGATGTTCGATATCTAACCACCCTACTAATGTGCTAGTTGCGTCAGTCCTGAAAGTCAAACGCTAAAATGCAAAGTGCAGACGCAGAAATTTATCACTTAAGTTCAGAGAGAATACGCAACAAGGCTACCTAGATGTATTCTATTTTGTTATGCTTATTAAGAATAATTACTATTAAGCTGTATGGTTTTCTTATTTGGCATCGAGCATGAAGTCGCTTTTCTGAACCAAGAAGGAAAGTTTGCTGATTTTGCTTGTACAAAATTTGCCGAGTTTGCCCAAATTGTCGATAGACTGCCCATCTACCCGGATGATCATCTACAACTACGTGTTGGTGATGCAGGAATTAGAAAAAAGAGATGGTACATTGAAGGCTTTGAAAGATTTGGTAATTCTGACGAAGTAATTGATTGTCATTCTAAGGGTATAGAAATTAGAACAACCATCCACTCGGATATTCAAGGGGCTATTCATGAATTATCAAATAGCTTTCGGTTATTAATTGAAGTAGCTGCTGATTTTGGCTTTTCACCAATTTTAACCAGCTTCCATCCCTACAAACCAGTTTTTGAACCCCAACCCCCATTAAATGAATATGAAATCAAGCAGTTACAGGCTTATCCTGATGAACAAACTGCAAATATTTACATGGTTTCTTATGGGCCAGACTTAAATATTTCCGTACCTGATTTACCCATTGAACAGGTAATTGATATTGGTAAAAAGTTGACTTACTACAGTCCTTATATTGTGCCTTTTAGTTTTAGTTCTCCTTTTTATAACGGCACACTTTGGCAAGGTTTGTCAGTGAGAACATTTATCAGAACTGGTAAAAGACCAGCAGCTTTAGTATTTGTTGCCGAACAGGAGCAGCTAATTAAGAGTGTACCATCATTAACCAAAATTGCTCGGTTGCCAGCCGAAGTAGGTCGGATTGAATTTAAAGCTTTTGATAGTTGTGATGACTTTTTAATCTATGGGGCATTGCTGGCATTATTAAAAGGTTTAATCTTAGATGAGTCTTTAACTGGTAGAGCTATTACACCAGACGCATCTCTACATCAATTGTCAGCCAAGGAAGGTTTTGATAACGAAGATATATTAATGAATGCTACAACAATTGTGCAAGCAGCCACCGCCGCACTAGGAGATGATCCAGATGTGGCATTGTTAACACCATTGAAATTAATGTTAGAACAACGCCAAACAAAATCTCATCAATTAATAGAAGTTTTCCAGCGTATAGGCTCGATTGAGAATACACTCAAGGAAACCTATTTAACAACAAGATAAAATTTAATCTCTCATTTAATCTCTCACGGTTGTTTGTTGGCTTTTTTGAGGAGATTTTTGCTCAATTTCTTGGCTGGGTGGAATCTTTTCTAGAGGAATGAGTGCATCCATCACAGACTTAACAATGGGAGCCGCCACCGTAGAACCATAGGCATTTGCGCCTTTTGGTTCATCTACCACTGCCAAAATTACATAGCGGGGGGATTCCACAGGCAAAATACTGACAAAACTGGTAATTCTAGCACCGGGAATATAACCACCATTCGGACTTGCTTTTTGGGCTGTGCCGGTTTTGCCAGCAATGCGATAGCCTGGAATTTGTGCCGCCTTGCCAGTGCCTTCACTGACAACAGTTTCCATCATTTCTACTACCTTTTGAGTTGTATCAGGGGAGAAAACTTGGCGTGGTGCGGGGCGAGGCGGTGTATAGTGCATTTGCCCCTTGGTATCAATTAGCCCCCGGATAACATGAGGTGTTACCAGTTTACCGCCATTGGCTAAAGCTCCCTGCATTTGTACCAGTTGTAACGGTGTGAGAGAAAAACCTTGTCCAAAGGAGGCAGTTGCAGGTTCAATGACTGAGTTGATAAAAACTTGTTGACTTTTGAGCCGACTACTGGCTACTGAGGGCAAATCTGTATCAACTGCTTGTCCTAAACCCAAACGTTCTAGCCAGTTGTAATAAACTGAAGGCTTCAACCTTTGAAGCATTTGTACCATTGCAATGTTACTGGAAGTTTGTAGAACTTGGGCAACGTTAATCCGCCCGTTACCAGTAAGCGAGGCATTTCGGATAGTAAAGTTAGCTACTCGAATTGCCCCAGTGTCGTTAAATATATCATCTGGTTTAAGTACACCATTTTCCAGAGCGATCGCCACATTCAACGGTTTAAAAGTTGAACCCGGCTCATAAAGATCCGAAACAGTCCAATTTTTGAATAATGAAATGTCCGCCTTGGCGTACTCATTGGGGTTATAGCTGGGTTGAGAAACTAGAGCCAGGATAGAGCCATCGGACGCATCCATAACAATCACTGCACCCCGTTTAGCTTGAAACTTTTCTATCTGCTCCTTGAGTGCAGTACGAGCAGCCCTCTGAAGGCGGCTATCGATAGTTAGCTGCATTTGCAAATCATCTGAGTTTAAAAAACCTTCAGGAGCATAATCTGGCATCAATGCCCCATTCCCAGCCCGACTTAAGCGCACTGACTTGGCAGAACGTTCTAACCAGTTTTCTTGACTGTATTCTAAACCAGCTTGACCGCGACGTTCAGCATTGACATAGCCAACAATATCCGCCACCAAATCATTCTGTGGGTAATAGCGGGAGTATTTCGGGATAAACTCCAAGCCGTTTAAACGTAATGCCCTCATGCGAGTGGCAATTTCTTCAGCTAATGCAGAAGCGAGAGTGATGCCACTTTTTCGGCTTTGAAAAATTTTGACTAAATCAGCCGGAGTTTTGTCCAACATCACAGCCACTTTTTCGGCTATTTCTTCATTAGTTTTGTCAAACAGCTTGGGATGGGCATATACCGTATATACAGGGCGATCAATAGCCAACACATTATCATTGCGATCGACAATTAACCGCCGAGGCATATATGGACGCAAATTTACCATTTGCTGGTTTCTAGCTCTCTGTGCCAGTTTTGGCCCTTGGACAACTTGCAAATTGTACAAATTAATTGCCAAACCTAATCCAGAAGCCATTAATATCCCCCAAACAGTGAACAATCGGGATTTAATATTTGAGATTTTCTCTGGGGTATTGGGGGTGATTGTCTTGGTAGAACTTCTTCTAGAGACTCTTTGCCGTCTAGCCAATTCCGGGTTACGAAATTTTTTCAACTTTAATTTACTGGATGATTTTTGCATTGCCCTGCTCAGAATCAGCTATCAGTTTGATGGTTGAGCAACAAGCCACACCATAGACCTGATCAATATTTACTGGTGACTGCTCACTCAAGTTAATTAGTATCCCAGTGGCGAGGGAGGTGACGACTGCTTTGGTGACTCGGTTTCTGGACTAGGGGATATGAAATTAGAATTAGGAGAAGTAGGGGACAGAAAAATCGTGTTGGCGGGAGTCGGCGATACAAATCCCGTTACTTTTTTTTCTGCTTCCTCGGCCATTTTGTTGATTAGTGTGGCATTGGTTGTGGTAATTTGTCGTTCATGACGTTGTAGGTTTTGTAACTTGCGATATTCCTTACCCCACATTTCTTGAGTGTAAACTGTCAACCCATATACAGCTAAACTGGCTGCGACTAATAAAAATGCTACGAGTGAAGAATGGCGATGTAAGGTGTACAGTCGCATTAACCACATAGGTATAGCTGTAGCATTAGGCACTACGGGTACATTGACAAAATTGGACTGGGAACTTTTTAGTGTTGGACTTGACTGACTTTTTTCCCGATTTTGCCAACCTGTGAATACAGGCAGTGATAAATTTTTCGAGGAAAGCCGTTGTCTGGGAGCAGGTGCTGATGCGGGTTGAGTGGAGTCTGTCCCAGTATTTCGAGATGCTTGTCGCCGCTTCCTACTCCGAACAGATGGGGTAGCACCACCCCGAAACCCAGTACCAGTCTTAGAAACATCTGATTTGCGAACAGCAGCCATAACTTTTTAAGATAGGAAATATTGTATTTTAGACTGATTATCAGTTTTTGCTAAGGATAGAATCACTGTTGATTAGCCTTTTTCATCCTCCAGCTAACAGCTTGGAGGTTTTCAAGGTTTTTATTGGTAGAGTATACCTATTTTTTTCATTGGGCAAGGGTCTGAGGTTGCCTAACTCGCAAACTGTCTACTCCTGTTTTCCCAACTATTGATTTTTTCTTTTGCGTCCTAAATAATCATCAAGTTAAATTGTTCTGAAACTCAGATCCACTCATCCATCTATGACATCAGTCTAAACCTGATAAACTTAAGCCCAAGTATTGTTTTTAAATATGTAATTCACAGTGGTTTAAAAAATCTGCAACAAATAGGTTATCTTATTCAACAGACGACTTTTTTTATGGTCACAATTGGTGAAAGAGGAGTTATGAAAACAAAAATCTTTGCTTTAGCTGTTATGCTCAGTATGGCTACGTTTCTGGGAGCCTGTGAAAGTGGCACTCAAACCAATACTACTACGCCAGCTGCCACAGGTGAGCCAACTGACACTGGTGCTACCCCTGCTGCTACCCCTGCTGAAACTACTACCCCTGCTGCGACTCCCACCACTCCCTAGTTCCTGAAAAGGTTTGTCATTGTCTGAGGTGATGAGTGCCGGTATATTTCACAGCTAACTCCTGTGTTTGAGTGTGGCTGAATATAAACTGGAAAAGTTCCTCAGAAGTGCAGTTTTGGTAAAGCAGTAGTTAAAGGACACTGGTGAGGATGTTTCTTCTGACCCAAGTGTCCCAAGATAGGACAAAAAAATCACCCATCCTGGAGCGGAATTTTAGAGAAATTATCCTGATAACTTGTGGTAATTTGGTTTATTTATGGCTTGACTATCTGTGATTAGTTACAGCAATGGTGATCAGAATCGTAATCTAGTTGAGCCATGTTGACTTAGTTGATCAAATCGGTGCGGTACTAAATTATAAGTAAATTAAATACTAAATTCCCAATGTCAATCTTGGTGGGCATATCTCAAAAGCGAAGCAGTCCAATATTGGAGAAGCGATCGCACTCGTCCAGTAAAACTGTAGAATACCTAGAAACACATCATTATAGCCAAAAAATTTGTTAAGTATTCCGTGCAGAACCTCAAAATATACCGTTTGAAGTGGCTGAAGTTGGCGATTTTGAGCCTGAGCAGTAGTGTGTTGGTGTGGTTCCTGAGCCATTTGGGGATGGCCGTCATGGCATTACCACCACAAGAGGATACCCCAGAGGAAATATTACGAACAGAAATAATTATAGATGCGCGATCGCCTGTAGATGGCAAGCCCCTGACTCCAGCAGAATACGCACAACTGCAAGAACAGTTACAAGTCAGCCCACCGCCAAAACTCAGTGAGAAATTACGGGAAACTCTGTTTCTGTTACGGTTACGCAAAGCTTTACTTCAGTTTTTCCCATTTTTAGATTTTTAAGGAATTAGTCATTAGTCATTAGTTTTTCTCCTCTGCTCCCTCTGCTCCTCTGCTCCCCCTGCTCCTCTGCTCCCCTACTACCCAATCCCTCATCCCAATAACTCAAGATACGATAGGATAACGGTGACGACAAAACTGCAAATAAATGTAAACAATATAGATATACAAAACCGAATTTAGTCAATCAGTTTATTTTACGTAGGTAGCTTAATGTCCATGACCACGATAGCTCCTGAACAGGTTAATCGCATCGTTTGGAATCAGCATCATGATCCTTTTGAAATCCTCGGTTCTCACCCCATAGAACAAAACGGTAAAAGCGTTTGGGCTGTGCGAGCTTACTTACCAAATGCTAGTGCAGCTTGGGTAGTTCTGCCGGAGGAACGCCAAGAATACCCCATGCAATCGGTACATCATCCCCATTTTTTTGAATGTACGATTGAAACGACAGAACTATCAAATTACCAACTACGGATTAAAGAAGGGGAGCATGAGCGCGTCACCTATGATCCTTACGCTTTTCGCTCTCCACGTTTAACAGACTTTGATTTGCATTTGTTTGCGGAAGGTAATCACCACCGCATTTATGAAAAACTAGGGGCGCACCCCACAGAAATAGACGGTATTAAAGGTGTTTACTTTGCCGTTTGGGCCCCCAATGCTCGCAATGTGTCTGTCCTAGGAGATTTCAACCAATGGGATGGACGGAAACACCAGATGCGTAAGGGACAGACAGGTGTTTGGGAATTATTCATTCCTGAACTGGAAATCGGAACCCATTATAAATATGAAATCAAAAATTTTGAAGGACATATTTACGAAAAATCAGATCCCTACGGTTTGCAGCAGGAATGCCGTCCAAAGACGGCATCAATTGTCACGGACTTAAATTCATATCAATGGCATGATGCAGACTGGCTTGAACAGCGTCGTCATACCGATCCCCTTAGCAGTCCCATCTCAGTTTACGAAGTTCACTTAGGCTCTTGGTTACACGCTTCTAGTGCAGAACCCGCTAAACTACCTAATGGTGAAACTGAGCCTGTAGTCATAGCCGCAGAACTAAATCCCAATTCACGCTTTTTAACTTATCGGGAACTAGCCGAGCGACTCATCCCCTATGTTAAAGAGTTGGGATACACCCATATAGAAATGTTACCCATTGCCGAGCATCCCTTTGACGGTTCTTGGGGTTATCAAGTAACAGGATACTTTGCCCCTACTTCCCGGTTTGGTACGCCGGAAGACTTCATGTATTTTGTTGACCAATGTCATCAAAACGGTATTGGGGTAATAGTGGATTGGGTTCCGGGTCATTTTCCCAAAGATGGACATGGTTTAGCCTTCTTTGATGGTACTCATCTCTACGAACACGCCGACCCCCGCAAAGGTGAACATAAAGAGTGGGGGACTCTGGTATTCAACTACAGCCGTAACGAAGTCCGCAATTTCTTAGTGGCAAATGCGCTGTTTTGGTTTGATAAATACCACATTGATGGTATTCGTGTCGATGCCGTCGCTTCCATGTTATATCTCGACTATTGCCGTAAACCAGGAGAATGGTTGCCCAATGAATACGGTGGTAGAGAAAACTTAGAAGCGGCTGATTTTCTGCGTCAAGTCAATCATATAATTTTCAGTTATTTCCCAGGGATTGTTTCCATTGCGGAAGAATCTACCGCTTGGCCGATGGTGTCTTGGCCTACTTACACAGGTGGTTTAGGCTTTAACCTGAAGTGGAATATGGGCTGGATGCACGATATGCTGGATTATTTCAGTATGGATCCGTGGTTCCGTCAGTTCCATCAAAACAATGTCACTTTTAGTATGTGGTATCACCACAGCGAAAATTTCATGCTAGCTCTTTCCCATGATGAAGTCGTGCATGGTAAGAGCAATATCATTGGTAAGATGCCTGGGGACAAATGGCAAAAGTTTGCTAATGTGCGTTGTTTGTTTGCCTATATGTTCGCCCACCCAGGTAAGAAAACCATGTTTATGAGCATGGAATTTGGACAATGGAGTGAATGGAATGTCTGGGCAGATTTGGAGTGGCATTTGTTACAGTATGAACCACACCAACAATTGAAACAATTCTTCCAAGATGTCAACCATCTCTACCGTTCCGAACCAGCTTTGTATACCCTGGACTTTGTTAAGGAGGGGTTTGAGTGGGTTGATTGTAGCGATAATCGCCATAGTGTGGTGTCATTTATTCGCCGTGACAAGAATGCTGAGAATTTTATCGTGGTAGTGTGTAACTTTACTCCACAACCACACTCTCATTACCGCATCGGTGTTCCAGAAAAAGGATTTTACACTGAGTTATTCAATAGTGATGCTCGTCAGTATGGCGGTAGCAATATGGGTAATTTAGGCGGTAAGTGGACTGATGATTGGTCTATGCACAACCGCCCGTATTCGCTGGATTTGTGTCTACCACCTTTAGGGGTGTTGATGCTGAAGTTAGATCGCCAGAAGACTGCTGAGGCGATGCAATCTTAATCTCAAGGGTGGGCATTGCCCACCCTGATATATCCAGGACTTACACAACTGGCATATCAGTAGGGTGCGTCAGATAGCAAATATACATTTATTGACAGTATGTAATTAGTCTGACGCACCCTAAAAGACATATTTCATGATCACACTGGCGTAAGTCCTAATATTGTTAACTCGGAAGTGACTTGCGATCGCTAAACAAAGCAACACCCCATTCTAGTCCTCGTTGTAATGGTGTCAGTCCAAATTTGATCACTAATCTGATGGGACGAATCAGAAAATAAAGACTAGCAAGCCAATTAGGTAAAGGCAAAGCCTCATAATCATTATCTTTAGGCGTTAGCGCAAATTGCACAACAAACAGACATAACAGAATTTTGTATTTGATATTTTCTATCAGTCTGAAATGAAAAGTTAAACGCCAAGACCAAAAAGACCTTTCAAATACATCTAAAGGTGCGTCAATTTGTTGAAACAATCTTTCTTTGACTTCTGCTGCCAGTTTGGGAATAATTGCAGATGCGTTTATTCTTTGCTTAACTTCATCTGGTAAAGTAATTCCTTGGATATCCTGCGCCAAAGTTAATCCCAATAACAGCATGCGTTCGCAATTTTGTTTTTTAGCCTCCTCCCATAGTGTTGACCATTGAATTTGGGGATAAGCTTTGATTAATTCTGCAATATCGCAAATCCAAGATAAACTTTGCCATAAATCTTTACAACCATGTACGCAGAGGTACAAAAGTGAGTCCTCTAGGGATAGTTGGCGGACAGTATTACCAGCCAGAGATATGGGTTCTAGCCGTTCCCACAACTGATTAAATTTCGGCTTATAAGGAAAGTAAGTTGGTGTCAATTCCCAGTGTAGGTCTATAAAAACTCTACCATCATCACTCACTAAACTGCATTCGCCAAATACTTCTTGCAGTTCATTTCGTGCGGCGGTTAAGTATTCCTGTGGCTGGTATTTTTGAGTTTTTAAGAGTTCTATAACTTCGGGGACATCTTGCTTTTCTACTAGAATGTCTAAATCCCCAAATCTTCGTAGGGACAGATTACCATAAGCTGAAGTCGCCAAGATCGGCCCTTTGAAGGCGATGGCACGAATACCATTAGATTCTAGAAATTTGAGTATACTGATGAGTCTGTGAGACAGGAAGAGATTGTTCAGCGTAATTCTTTGGCACTCAGTTTGTAAACACTTGAGAATCTTGGCGGGAACTTGATCTGGACAAGTGTTCTTCAGGTTTAAGTACAGTAGCGGTTGGACTTTATGCCAAAAAGCTATTTTGAGTAAATAATTCCAGTCTATTTCTTGCTGTAACAGCATCTCAATTTTTGATGCTGTTTCCTGGCTAATTTTGGTTTGAGCCAAGCAGATGAGTAATTCGGCTTCTTTGTCGTGATTTAGATTTGGGGTAGGTGCAGATATTTGAGGTAATGTAATCATGTTTTATAAAAATGAATAGCTCTTGTAATCAAACAAACTTGCGCTTTTACCTAAAAAATAGGGAATAGGGAACTGATTAAAAGTAATTATTTCATCAATGGAGATGCTCTGATGTAAAAGTTCGATAAAATTTTTGTATATAAAATTACTCTGTTTCTTGTCAAATTATTTACAGAAATATGCTGAATTAACTACCCAAAGATAGATGCAATTGTCAAAGATTCCTCAAGCTCTAACCTGGGTTAGATATAAAGCCGTAACAATCCGATCAAGACTTCTGGGATTTCTAAATGGGGTAATACTCCGGCATCTGCGATCGCATGAAATTCTCGAACTGCATTGATATTTAAACTAGCCAAGCGTCTTCCTAATAGGATGCTAGTAAACTGCGCTTTCTCTCCCCAGAAAAATACTGTAGGTGTTTTTAGTTGCTGAATATACAAACTTAAGTCAAAGTACAAATCGCCACGTAAAAATGCTAAAGCAGCAAACTTAGCATTAGGTTGTTGTGCAGAATTTAAGTAAGCATCTACCATTTCTTGTGAAACACGTTCTGGGTGAGCAAACAGAAAGCTTTGTAAAAAATTTCTCACAGCAATTTCATTTTCTGCCCCAAGGGCATAGATGATATTATCTAATAAAGGTGTATTAATTATCGGTAGTGGTAGTCTGCGTCCTGCACCTTGACCAAAGTCATCAAACCCAGAGGGACAGACTAAATATAAACTGTGAAATAAATCAGGTTGCTGAATAGCTAGGCGGATAGTCAAAGCCGCAGTTAGTGAAGAAGCTACGACTGTGACAGGCTGGTGACAAGTTTGGCTGATCAATTGGGCGATCGCTGTGAGATAATCTGGAATCTGGTAATCTCGGACTGGATGAGCAGAATCTCCCCAGCCGATTAAATCTGGGGCTAATATCCGGTGTGTCGGCGCGAAAGCTGGGTAAACTTTTGACCATTCATAAGCAGAAGCCCCACCACCAAAGTTATGTAAAAACAGTAAGGGCGGTAAGTCCTCAGTGTGATCATTCAACCAAGGTGCAGCAGTTTGGGTATAGTAAACCATTTTTCCCAAAGATGTATTGATCACTTTATGCCCAAAGCCAGGAGGTTGAAACTGAAGCATAGTATTTACTTTTTTGCGTGTTAATACTGAGACAACCAGTAAACTATATTTTATCCGGTAACTTGTGCTAACTGATGGAGGCGATCGCCAGTGATCTGGTAAGCTGCGCCAAAACCGATGACAAACCGACCCTCACTAGGAGTCAGTTGGAAAATCCGAAAGTCAGCCAAACCCCGTAAAACTTCAATAATCTCACCAAAACGTCCATGAAATTGCTCAACAACTAACTTCCAAGTTTCCGATTCTCGCTCAATTAAAGTAGCTGTACAATCAAAACTCAACCGGCGACGCGCAAAAATTTGATTTGTCTGAGATTCATCCTCAATAAACAACACACATACATGAGGATTAGCATAAATATTTTTCGTATGAGTTGAAAGTCCACTCACATAAATATAAATATTCTTAGCATCATCCATCACAAACGGAGTATAACTAGCATTAGGAACTCCCTCTGCATTAACCGTACTAATAATGACGCTTTCAAACTGCTGACAAAACCCTTCGTACTCAGCCTGAGCTTTTTCGATTTGGCTCATAAATCAATTCAAAATTCAAAATTTAAAATTTAAAATTCCAACCACCCTAAATCATACCAGAAGCCAGGGGAGTGAGGTTAGCAGATTGCAACCTGATAAAATACCAACTCATCCGCGTTTATCTGCGTTTATCTGCGTTCAATTATTTTTCTTGTACCTCACACTGGTCGAGAAACACTAAACTTAATCACTGTTACATTTCGTTATGATGTAGCAAGACGATGTTGATGATGAGGACGCAAAAGTGGCAGATAAAAATCGTTCTCAATGGGACTTAGGTAGGTTTGTCCAAACCTTGACATATTTTGAGGTGATACCTTTGCTTAACTGGATACAGCAGTTAATCCCAGGTAGTCCGCAAAATCATCCACCGGATGGAGGTAAAAGCATGGGTGTAATTTTAGTAGCAGGTGCAACTGGTGGGGTTGGTAAACGCGTAGTCAAACGACTCTTAGAAACAGGTGTGAAAGTGCGCGCCCTGGTGAGAGATATTGATAAAGCGCGGTCAATTCTTGGTTATGATGTTGACTTAGTAGTGGCTGATATCACTAAACCAGAAACCTTAACGCCTGTCGTTATGGCTAATGTTGAAGCTGTAATTTGTTGTACAGCAGTGCGTGTACAACCTGTAGAGGGAGATACACCAGATAGAGCCAAATATTATCAAGGCGTGAAATTCTATCAACCAGAAATTGTGGGCGATACTCCTGAAACAGTGGAATATCAAGGAGTAAAAAATTTAGTCGAAGCGGCGGCGAAATATTTACCATCTGCTGATGAAAAACTGATATTTGATTTCACCAATCCCTCAACCGAGTTAAAAAATGTTTGGGGTGCGGTGGATGATGTGGTGATGGGTGGTGTGAGTGCGAGTAATATTTTCTTGCGAGAAAACACCGCTTTATTTACTGGTAATGTCTCCACTGCTAACTCTGGGGGATTTGCCTCTGTGAGAACGAAAAACTTTGACCCACCATTTAATTTATCAGGTTATGCAGGTGTGGAATTGCGTGTCAAAGGTGACGGTCAGCGTTATAAATTTTTTCTCAGGACAGATCCGCAATGGGATAGTTTAGGTTACAGCTATTCTTTTGATACTGTAGCTGACACTTGGATAAATGTGCGTGTTCCTTTCGCCGATTTGATTCCTGTATTTAGAGCTAAATCTGTCCCCAATGCGCCAGCAATTGATAGCAGTAAAATCAATTCTTTTCAATTGATGTTGAGTAAATTTGAATATGATGGCGCATTAAATCCTAAGTTTTCCCCTGGTAATTTTGCGTTGGAGGTGGAAGAAATTAAAGCCTATGGTGGAAGTAAAAAACCACAATTTATTCTAGTCAGTTCCGCAGGTGTGACTCGTCCAGGTAGACCAGGAATTAATTTGGCGGAAGAACCACCAGCAGTCAGGTTAAATGACCAACTGGGGGGAATTTTAACTTGGAAACTCAAAGGAGAAGATAGTTTAAGAGCCAGTGGAATTCCTTACACAATTATTAGACCTTGTGCTTTAACTGAAGAAGCAGGAGGTAGAGCCATGATATTTGAGCAAGGTGATAATATTCGGGGTAAAATTAGCAGAGAAGATGTAGCATTATTATGTGTGCGATCGCTGCAACAACCACAGGCTTGTAATGTTACCTTGGAAGTAAAGGAAGGGGAAAGTATAACTCAATCTATCGATTGGGAAGAATTATTTTCTCATTTAAAACCCGACCTGTAAGTAATGCCGCATCGCACAGTAGGGGAGTTAAGGAAATCAAGAATTTACAGCAGGTAACAGGGAACAGGCAACAGGGAACAGCTTTAAAAGTCACTTAGCATAAGACTTTGTTCCTCAAATTTGTACCTAATTTACCCCAAATCTGCTGTAATTCAATGCCTTCTCCCCCAAGGAGTTAATTAAATGTTTCGTAGATTATTATTTGCTATCGCTTTAGTAATTGTTATTTGGCTAGGTTTATTATCTAGCCCAGCTTCATCGCAACAGATTGAATCTCGTCTTAATAATTTACAAGCTGATTTTAATCGGGTAGAGTCCAGATTAAATCAATTAGAATCACAGTTTTCTCAAAATCGCCAACTTCCATCTTCCAGAACAACAATTACACTACCATCAGGTTCTAGAAGAAATGTATCGCAGTCAGAACGAGACAGAATGTTTGATAGGCTAGCAACTTTAGTTGTAGAATTAAAGCAACAAGTCAATCAATTAGAAGCGCGAGTTTCTCGACTAGAGTCACCTAAAACATAAAATTTGTGGTGACAAGTCCATTTTTACACCGCTAAATCGCATTGCACATCTAAACGGGAATAGACGAGTCACCACTATTGACTAACTGAGCTACAAAGCCTAAAAGTTGATCTGGTCTAGCCTTCAACAATGATTTTACCAACCATACCTGCACCACGATGAGGTTCGCAGTAGAAGGTGTATTCACCAGCAGGAGCATCTGCGGGGAAAGTGGTTGTTACTTTTTGACCAGGACTCATCATTAAGTTTTTGTTAGACAGAGATTTAGCTAAATCAGCACTCTTAGCTGGGTTGAGAGCAGCATCAAAAACAACGTTGTGAGGAGGTACTTTGTTGTTTAACCATTCGATGGTATCGCCTGGCTTAACTGTCAATTTTGCAGGTTCAAAGCCCAAAGCTCCCTTATCAGTACCCAGTTTGATTGTGTAAGTTTCAGCCGCAGCACTGGGGGTAAAAATGGCGAAGCTGCTAACAACTAAAACAAGAGTCAATACAGCCAAACTAAAACGTCGCCAGCTAGCAGCAATTAATCTCATGGCGTTCTCCTAATCGATATCTTTTATTTTCCCTCTCTCATTTTAAATAAAATTAACGCCAAATATGACAATATGTCGTAGATAAATTTTTTTTTTAGCAATGGGCAGAGATAAATAGCAAAAAAATGGCAAAATAGCAAGCTCTGCTTAATATTTATTAGCCATTGGTCATTAGCCAGACTCTCTGACAGATCAAAAGTTCTTTTGACAGCAAGCGGGAGACTGTGGGGGGTGGTTCTGAGTCCTGTGTTCTGAATCCTGCATGGCGAGGAAATCACATTGAGGAGACAGTATAAATCCGCAATCAATTTCCTGGTCTTCAGAACTCAGAACAGTCTAGGGAAACCCGCAGAAGTGTTTACAGGACTCAGCATTTAGTCAAAAAAATTGACCTTAGTAGTAGATTTTACCGCCGCCCCATTTGTCGCCCAGAATTTTTGGCTGAAGCAGAATATGACCAGCGATCGCTTTCAGGTCATCATCAGTCAAATTACGCATTTCGGTAAAAATATCTGCGCTCTTGGTGCTGGGGTGTAATTCGGAAATCTCTTCTTCCCCGTCGTAGGTGGTGGGATTCTTCATGTAATCCACCAAACCCTCAACGTTGTCACGCTTGGGTGTTGCTAAAGCCAAAGCTTCTGGTTCCAGTCCTACGTTTTGGTTTGTCTTAGTTACACCACCGACATGGCATTGAGCGCAAGCGTATTGAAATAAACGTTTGCCTTCTTTAACTTGTTTTAAACTGAGGGTAACGGTATCACCCTGAGCATTGAATTTAACTGTTCTGGTAGCTTCGTCCAGTTCCACAGCTGTTGCACTACCGACAACCAACTGAAAAGTCAGTAAAACAGTAGCCACAACAACGCCAATCAGTCTTCTAAACATTGTTTCCCCTTAAAGATTTTGACGCTCAACACAGCTTAGAAAGTAATACTCAATCTCTAAAATTGCTAACTAATGATTTTTTACCAGTAGCTTCAGCCCACAACTAACTCTGGTGACTGTGTACCGAGTTGATTTTGGGCGTGTCGCAGACAATATTTTGTCAATTATTGCCTTTGCATCCTCTAACGCCAAACAGATGGCTTGCTGTTTGTGAGCAGTTAGAAGTTGGATTACCACAGCCGAAACCTTGACAACAGTCACACTGTAGTCTATGGGTATCTCTGCGATCGCTTGGTTTACACAACCCATAATGTTTGTTAACTGACAGATAGAGATTGAGTCGCTGTAATACCAATATCACGTTAGGAGTGCAATTTGTTGCTGAAAATTTGAATGGGGACTGGGGACTGGGTATTGGGGACTGGGGACTGGGTATTGGGGACTGGGGACTGGGGACTGGGTATTGGGGACTGGGGGAGAAAAACTAATGACTAATGACTAATGAC
>NZ_CAWMSA010000005.1:28072-186431 GCF_963870205.1 Anabaena sp. CA = ATCC 33047
CGATGAAGTAGCGGTTGAAATAGGCGTAAATACATAAGGCTGGTAGGGTGAATACCATAGAAGCAGCCATGATGTAATTCCAATAGCTGATGTATTGACCTTTGAAGCTGTTCAAACCTAAAGGCAGGGTAAACATTTCTGGGTCAAATAATATTACTATAGGAAGTAAAAAATTATTCCAACTACCCATAAACACAAATACTGCTTGTGCTGCAAGGGCGGGTTTAGCTAAAGGTAAAATAATATACCTAAAAATGCCAAAGGTATTTAATCCGTCTAGTTGGGCTGCTTCTTCTAATTCTTGGGGAAAGTTGACGAAAAACTGCCGCATCATAAATATAAATGTGGCATTTACCATACTAGGTATAATCATTCCCTGATAAGAATTCAGCCAACCAATTGCTTTTAAAATTAAAAATGTGGGTATCAGTGTGATTTGTGCTGGTACTGCTAAGACTGCCAAAATTAACAAAAACCAGAAATTTCTCCCGAAAAAGCGCAGTCTAGCTAAGGCGTAACCCGCCATCGAATTAAACAGCAAGTTGAAACCTGTGACGCTGACAGCAATGAAGATACTATTGAATAACCAGCGTAAAAATAGGGGTTCTTGTAAGAAGATTTGCTTGTAGTTATCAAGGGTAAAATGTTTCGGTAAAAAATTAGGCTCACCACTGATAATTTCTGAGAGGGGCTTAAATGATGCCGACAACGCCCAAATAAAGGGAATTAAGGTGATGATGGCATATACAGTTAAGACTATGTATAAAAGCAATTTTAGCCAGGAAAATCTAGAGAGAATTTTCACGCTTTTTCACCTCCAAACAATCGCCTTTGTAGTAGCGTAACGGCAATAATTATCACAGCTAATACAAAGGCGATCGCCGCAGCATATCCCATCTGTAAATAGCGAAATACATTTTGATAAATCAGCAACACTACCGTGAGTGTGGCATTATTAGGGCCACCAGTACCACCAGAAAAAATATAAGACTGATCAAATAATTGAAAAGTGCCAATTATGCCTATGACGACAACAAAGAATGTTACAGGTTGCAAAATGGGAATCGTAATATAAATAAATTTTTGCCACCAATTAGCACCATCAATTTCTGCGGCTTCATAAATTTTTTGCGGAATATCTTGCAAAGCTGCTAAATATATCACCATATAAAACGGTGCAGTTGACCAAATATTCATAATCATAATACCTTTGAGGGCAACGGCTGGATCACCTAACCAGTTATAGGTAGGTAAACCCAGAAAAGCCAAAAAATCATTGAGTAAACCATCAGTGTTATAAATCCACATAAAGATAAGGGTTAACACCGCCGAAGAAGTCACTGTTGGTAAAAAATAAAGAATACGCCACCAATTTCTCGCACGAATTCCTGAATTTAAACTTACTGCTAAAAGTAAAGCCAAAATCGTTTGACTGGGTACAACAATGGCGACGTATTCGGCTGTATTTTTCAGTGCAATTCCCACCTGTGCATCATTAACTAATCGGTTAAAGTTATGCAAACCAATAAACTCGTAACTAATACCGCCTAAAAGTTGCACTTTATGTAGCGAAAGAAAAACAGCGTAGAGAATCGGCAGCAAGACAAAAGTACCTAAAACCAGAATGGCGGGCATCATGAACATATACCCCACCAGACTATCTGTAATGTTCCACCTGGGTTCTCTTCTGTGTCTGCGCTGAATCAACACAAATATACCTCCACTTCATCTGCTATCAACCTGATTGTAGCGATGCGTGGTGAGTAAATTGTGCGGAAATTCTGTTAGTAAAGTATTACTCTCAATTGACTCACAGCTATGAATATCAACAATCGAATAAATTTTAATTCCTTGCTAAAGTATGAATGTGTTTCATATTATGCCCTTTCTTTAGATAGAGGTGAAACTAAATCAGCTAGGTTAAGTTTTACTCATTAGAACTGGTTCACACTCAAAGTAATAATAGCTCCTAAAGATATATTTTAGGAGCTTTATTTAATGTTTGATTTCTCAAAAAAACTCAGTAAACTTCTGTTACCTGTTCTCTATTCCCTTTTTAATAATAAAATCGGATTCCTATATGTGAAAAATATGATGGCAAGCGATTTGTTACTGAATTATTAATTAACTTAAAGGAGTAGCATCTATGCAACTCAAACCAATCAATCAGCAAGTTGTTTCTGTGGTTGGGGCTTCTAGTGGTATTGGTCGTCAAGCCGCTTTACAATTTGCTCAACGGGGTGCCAAGGTAGTTGTCTCGGCTCGTAGCCAATCGGGATTAGAATCTTTAGTGGAGGAAATCCGAGGCTTTGGGGGTGAAGCGAGTTATATAGTTGCCAAGGTGGAGGTATTTGAAGAAGTCCAGGCGATCGCAAATCAAACTGTAGAACTTTACGGTAGACTCGACACCTGGGTACACGTTCCGGCTATAGGTTTATTTGCCACCTTTGATCAAACTACCCCAGAAGAATTTAAACACGTGATTGATGTGGATTTGATGGGACAGGTATATGGGGCAATGGCAGCACTTCCCCATCTCAAACGTGAGGGCAGGGGGGCATTGATTCATATTTCTTCAATGGAAGGTAGGCGATCGCTACCCTATCAAAGTGCCTATTCTGCCGCTAAACACGGGGTTGAGGGCTTTGTGGAAGCCATGCGTTTAGAATTGCAACATGAAAATTGGCCTATCAGTGTCACCAGTATCAAACCTGCCGTAATCAATACTCCATTCTGGAATAATGGTTTAACAAAGTTAGGTGTCAAACCTGTCGGGATACCCCCTTATTATGATCCTCGGTTGGTAGCTGATGCCATTTTGTATACAGCCGAACATCCAACCCGTGACTTTTTAGTTGGGGATGCGGCTAAAGTATTAGATGTGTTGCAGAGGCTGTCACCAGGGTTAGTAGATTCATTTTTATTACGTGTTGCCTTCTCGATGCAACGCAGTTCTGAACCCAAATCAGCCGATGCACCAAATAATTTTGATCAGCCGGTTGCAGAAGAAGACAGAATAGACGGTGATTTTAGCAACCGAGTTATACCCAGTATTACTGATGTGTTAGATAAAAATCCCTTGCTGCAATGGGGGGCGATCGCTACCGGGGCTATCTTTGTATTACTGGCAGTTCAAACATTCAAACAAAAAGGTAGTATCTAAAAAATATTTATTTCCAGACTTAATACTGTCTTTTGATAGAGTCAAATCTCCACAATTTGAGTTGAATAGTAAGTGTTGTCACCCATTTTTTTTAGAGACGCGATCAATCGTGTCTGTAAATGCTCGTGTCTGTCAATCATCCATATTTCTGACAGAAGAATTCAGCCGCAAAATAAATAGCTCATGCTGAGATTCTAGCAGCAATTAGTAAATTTTGAAATTGCATACACCAGGGAGAAAATAGAATATGCAAAACATCAGCACAGCAAAAATGACAGAACGTTACTGCGCTTTAGCCATCGGAGTTATCTATTTACTGTTGGGTTTAGCCGGATTCATTCCCGCTTTTGTTTCATTACCAGGAACAACTGCATCTTATATTCCCGCCGATGTTGCTCCTACCGCCTACGCTGCTGGATTTGGTTATATCTTTGGTTTATTTCCCACCAACTTTTTACATAACTTAGTACGTTGTGGTGTAGGATTGTGGGGCATAACATCTTACACAAGTGCTAGCAGTAGTCGAATATTCAATCGGGCTTTTGCCGTTGGTTATATAGTGCTAGCAATCATGGGATTATTACCCTTTGCCAAAACATTTTTCGGCTTAATGCCCTTGTTTGGTAATAACGTTTTGATCAATGCCTTATCAGCGATCGCTGCTGGTTACTATGGGATTATCATACCAGCCAAAGTAGCCGGTGTGAATGTCTCACAAAACATTTAGGAAATGGGGTGGGGACTCTTGACTGGGGATTGGGTAAAAGTTCTTCTCCCCGGTTCCTCCGCTTCCTCCGCTTCCTCCGCTTCCTCCGCTTCCTCCGCTTCTTCTCTATTTCAAGGCTTCAATCTGCTGATTAGCTTCATATTGCGCCCGCAACATAGCCTGTTTTAATGGCTGCTGCCCTAACAAAGCACTGATAAACTGGTTATCAAAATTATCCACAATCGGGGCTGGATGTTTACCAACTTGCCAAGGTGTAGCATAATTAACACCAGCAACTAAAGGCGACCTGAGCAACTCTTGGTCATATCCTAACTTTTCGGCTACTGATTTGCGAGTTGGTAAAGCAAACCCTGTTCCTGTCCATTTCTCCATTCCCACCTTACCTGTGAGATAAGAAATTAACTCCCAAGCTTCAGCTTTATGTTTTGACTGCTGATTCATCACGTAGGCAACAGTAAAAACCATCGTGCCTTTTTTATGATTAATAGTTGGGATTTCTGCGGTAGCAAACTCCAGTTGAGGAAAGGTTGCTTGTAGGTAGGGAATTGTCCAATTACCTTCAATTACCATTGCTACCTTACCCTGTCCAAACATTTCACTACCTGAGTTTGTCCCCACATCGGATTTTTGGGCGGAGGAACGATCTAGGCGATATTGGTCTATCACTAACTGTAAACCCTGTAAAGCTTGCTGGCTAGCAAATGCCGCATCACCGTTTGAGTCAACGACTTGTCCACCAAAGGCTTTAATTTTGTAAGCTTGACGGGCTAATTCTGGCATCTCTCCAAAGCCATATTTGTTGAGTTTACCTGTTAATTGTTTTGAATAAGCGCGTAGTTCTTCCCAAGTAGTTGGCGGAGTGTTTAACCCAGTCGCCGCAAAGGCTTGTTTGTTATAGAATAACGCCAAGGTGGAATAGTCTTTGGGTAGACCGTAGATATGATTTTGATACTGAAAGCTGTTTAATAAGGTGGGTTCAAAGTCTGCTAGGTCAAAAGCTGGGGTAATGTAATTATCTAGAGGTGCTAAGACATTCTGACTCATCAAGAAAGGAGCTTCTAGCGCGTCTAGATAAAATACATCTGGCGCGGCTTCTCCAACCAAGCGAGTTTTGATCACATCCATGTATTGATCAGAAATTACCTCATATTTCACCTTGATGTGGGGATGTTGTGCCTCAAAGTCTTGCAGAACTTGTTTTAATAATTTTTGCTCTACTGGTGAACCTCCCCATCCACTGAGTTTCACGGTGATGTGACTGGGTGGAGAGGTTGGGAATTGTAGACTATGGAAACCAATAATCAAAATAGCGATCGCGATCGCTATTCCCCAAAAATACCAAACTCTTCTTTTCATCACAATCACAATCCCGATATCTCTAACATAGCGGGATGTCAACCATTCAACGCTATTTTGTAACTAGGGATTGATATTTAACTCTTGTGAAGTTTTGTTGAGAAATGTAAGGTAAAATATCGAAGAATTGCCACCAAAGCTATTGAGTGTAAACTAAATAACTCAATTAATTAACTTATATTGGGGTGTTTTACCCATAAATATTATCTATGGATTCGGTTCAGGTTGAAACAGCTTCACCTCTAATTCTGGAACTTCCCCAGATTAGTCAGCCCCAAGCTATACTCACTCCTACCCCTAAATCTAGCACCCGATTTAATAAAAATGCGATTCGCACCAGTTTAAAAGCTTCAACTACCGATGCGGTGTTTGCGGCAATTTTTTCGTTGGCGACTGGGGGAATTTTGCTGAGTAATTTCTTGGTAGAGTTAGAGGCTAGCCCGGTAGTGTTTGGGATGATGTCTTCAATTCCCATGCTAGTAAATCTGGTTCAGCCTTTGGGTGCTTATTTGTCTGAACGTAGCACCAGCAGATTTTACTATTCTCTACAGACGTTTGGCATTGCTCGGCTGTTGTGGCTAATTTTATTGCTGGGGGTTGTTGGTTTTAGTTGGGGATGGGTGAATTCCCAACAATTAGTCATATTGACTTTGTTAATTGTCTTTGTGACTCACCTGTTAGGGGGGTTGGGAAGCGCATCTTGGTTAAGTTGGTTAGCCATGATAGTTCCCCGACAGTTGCGAGGGAGGTATTTTGGTGTACGCAATAGTGCGGCTAGTCTGACTAATTTGGTGTGTGTACCTGTAGCGGGGTTGTTAATTTCCCATTGGTATGGCGGTACTCTGCAAGGTTATGGTGTCGTGCTGTTGGTGAGTATCGTTTTTGGTATTCTCAGCTTGGGATGTCAGTATTTCAAGATAGATATTAATCCGCAAGTGCAGAACAATATTGTTCAGTATCCACGCGAGCAAGTGGAAAATAGCAATACAGCTAAATCTGTCACGACAACTGAGACTACAGCAGAAACCGCTACTAGCAGTCTGTGGAAAAATTCCAACTTTTTGGTGTTTCTGTTTTACTCTGCCTTGTGGATGCTAGCAGTGAATCTCAGCGCACCTTTTTTTAACTTGTATATGCTGGATACGCTGCATTTGGATGTGAGTTGGGTAACGCTTTATGCTAGTTTGCAAGCGGGAGCCAATATGCTGATGATGATGTTGTGGGGTAAGTTAGCAGATAAAATTGGCAATCGTTTAATTTTGATTTTTATTGGTGTGTTAGTAGCAGTCACACCATTTTTATGGTTAGGGATAGATACTAATAACTTGGACTTATGGCTGTGGTTGCCAATATTACATATTTTAACTGGTGGGAGTTGGGCAGCTATTGACTTATGTAACAACAATATGCAGTTAGAAATTGCCCCCATCAAAAACCAGTCACTTTATTTTGCGATCGCTTCGGCTGTGGCTGGCTTTAGTGGTGCTTTAGGCACAACTATCGGCAGCTGCATCGCCCAATTTGCTCAACATGGCGGTTTATTGGGACTATTTGCGCTTTCGGGAATGTTGCGCCTAGTGGCTTTAATGCCGTTGGTATTTGTGCAAGAGGAAAGTTAGGGACTGGAAGGGACTGGGGACTGGGTATTGGGGATTGGGTACTGGGGACTGGGAAATAATTTCTACCTTGTCTACCTTGTCTACCTTGTCTACCTTGTCTACCTCATCCCCCTCATTTCTTTACTCAGCAGCTGTGGAACTAAGACTCATTGTCTCCCACAGCACCATAGGGGGGGCGGTGGGGATGGGTTGATGTAAAGCAATGAGTTTTGCTAAGGTGTTCTTTAATTGGGTACGGGATACAATGTCATCCACAAAGCCGTGCTTGAGTAAGTCTTCCGCCGTTTGAAAATCTTCTGGTAGTTTTTCTCTCAGGGTTTGCTCAATCACACGCCGACCAGCAAAACCAATTGTGGCTTTTGGTTCTGCTAAAATAATATCGCCCAACATGGCAAAACTAGCGGTAACGCCGCCTGTGGTGGGATTGGTTAATACAGGAATGTAAAGTAATTTAGCATCACGGTGACGTTCTAAGGCGGCGGAAATTTTCGCCATCTGCATGAGAGAAAGCATACCTTCTTGCATTCTCGCGCCGCCGGAGGTGCAGACGATAACTACAGGGTAACGTCGTTGGGTGGCTTGTTCAATGAGGCGGGTAATTTTTTCGCCGACGACGGAACCCATACTACCGCCCATGAAGCGGAAATCCATCACGGCGAGAGCAACTGGTAAGCCGTTGATTTGTCCTAAACCGGTTTTAACTGCATCCAGTAACCCCAGTTTTTCTTCCATTTCCCGCAGGCGATCGCTATATGGTTTGCGATCGCGAAACTGCAAAGGATCAGTAGGCCGCAGATTTTCATCCATTGCCCTCCAAGTGTTTTGATCTATCAACTGGCGGATGCGTTCATCACTATCCACACGATTATGATGTCCACATTCCACACACACCATCTGATTGGCTAACAGGTCTTTAGTATAGGTCAAGACACCACACTTAGGACATTTATGCCACAGTCCATCAGCAATCTCACGTTCTTGACGTTCTAGATTTGTGGTTCCCGATTTACGTCTATTTGCAAACCAATCAAATAGAGACTTTAAACCGCGTGATTCTTCGTTGTTTGCCATTTTTATCTTATTCAAGTGGGTACGAGGTCGAAAACAGGTCAAGTAGTTCTGGAAAATTATTTATCTTAGTCCTCAGTCATTACTGATTCACTATTGATTATCAATCCTTAACTCTTGACTCCATCGCCAAACTACGCTTATAAGCAATTCAGACCTAATTTTGCATCTTTGGTTGCCAGCTTAACGAAAATACTGATACCAATACAAGTCTCTTGTTCGTCTCATCAGGAGAAATGTATTAGCAAAATCAAAAACACTGGAATACCAACCCCAAAACAGGATGCTTTTCCCCAACCCCCAGCTTGAAGTCTTGCCCCTAAGATTGTTATTGGTGTCGCTAGTTGATGAGCAGTCAGCATCTAAGTACATTTAGTTATGCGTGCTAACAGGTACTTTTTGTTTAGAGGGTGATACTGGTTACAAGCTAATATTACCAAACTGTCAAGCGTAAATGGGGTAATCAACGTTACAGTCATCAAAAATTTAGGGTGCTAATTATGGGGATTAGGCACTCGAAGGGATGAGGTAAAGGTTCTTTTCCTCCGCTTCCTCTGCTTCTTCCTGACGCTTCTAAAAAAATAATCGCAGGTAAGCAGATAAAATCGCTTCGCCACCCAAGAGGGTGAAGAATGCGCCACTAGCTAAAAAGGGGCCAAACGGTATTTTTTGCCCCCATTTGCGTTGGGAAAGCATAATTGCGCTGATACCTACTACAGCCCCTAACGTACAGGCGATAAATCCTGCTAAAAGTAAATACTTCCAACCTAGCCAAGCACCCATCATCGCGGCTAGTTTGGCATCTCCTGCACCCATTGCTTCTTTTTGCAGGAAAATACCGAGAAGTGCGATCGCCTCAAACAACCATAAGCCTAACACAGCTCCTACTATGCCCATCATCAAATGTTTGATGACTCCGGCAACGCTAGCTTCAGTCAAATAACCCACTACCATTTGAAAGATTATCCCCAACACCAACCCCGACTTAGTAAGGGCATTGGGTAAAGTCATAGTATCTAAGTCAATCAAAGATAATGCTAATAACCAACTACAAAAAGCCCAATATCCTATAGTGAGTATCGAAACGTGAAATAAAAAGAAGATGATCACAAAAATTATCCCTGTTACCGCCTCTACCACTGGGTAACGCAGAGAAATCTTACTTTTACAATAACGACATCGCCCTTTTAACCATAGCCAGCCCAATACAGGCACATTATCATAAGCTTTTAGCTGGTTTAAACAATGGGGACAACGGGAAGGCGGCCAAAGAATTGATAATTTTGCAGGTAATCGATAAACTACAACATTGATAAAGCTGCCAATAGATGCACCCAAGGCGAAGACAATCATACTCGCCAGGGCTACTAACAAATTATCCATATATTTATTTGTCACAAGTCCTGAGTCATTTTTCGTCTATATTGCCCACTTTTTCTAGAGTAAGTTCACTTTTACTCGCAACTAACGACTAATGACTGATGACTAATAACTAATAACTAATACATATGAGATTCAATTTGGCTCAACGGCACAAAACACTCTTGAGGTAAGAGAACTGGTTGGTTAGTAAAAATCACCTTACCCCGGAGATTCACCCGATTGATTGCCACTCCTGACGGCTGGCCTGCTATTTCTGGGTGTACTTCGCAGTGGGTGTAGTAAATTTGCCCCGCAGCTCTGATGATAGCAGGATCAATCAAAGGCGATTGATTTCTGGGAGCAGTAAAATTAGCTTTTACCTGTTCTTGTCTTAAAGCGTACACTATATTTCTGCGTAGTTGCTATATTTGCTTCTAGTTTAGCTGAAACTGTTAGTAAAGGTTGCCAATTTGGCGCATTGTATTAAAAAATTCTCGAACCATTGTAGGAACTGGGGATGAGGGAGATGAGGAGGATGAGGGAGATGAGGGAGATGTAGCTTGCTTCTCTTACGAGACGCTACCGCGAACCCGCAGGGTGGGAGATGAGGGAGAAATTATTTCCCAGTCCCCAATACCCAGTCCCCAGTCCCCAGTCCCCAATGACTAATAACTAATGACTAATGACTAATGACTTTAATTAATGATTCACCCATAGCCCGACAACCTACGAGATTCATGCCTTCAGACATGATATCGCCGGTGCGATCGCCCTGTTCTAAAACTTGTAACACGGCTTTTTCAATTTTGTCTGCGGCTTGGGGTTGATCTAAGGCGTAGCGTAACATCATCGCCGCACTTAAAACTTGGGCTAGGGGGTTAGCTTTATCTTGTCCTGCAATATCTGGTGCAGAACCGTGGACTGGTTCAAACACTCCAGGGCCAGAAGCACCCAGACTAGCAGAGGGTAACATCCCTATACTACCTGTGAGCATAGCGGCAGCATCAGAAAGGATATCACCAAATAAGTTCCCGGTGACGATAGTATCAAACTGTTTGGGAGCGCGTACTAACTGCATCGCCGCATTATCGACGTAAAGATGGGTGAGTTCAACATCTGGGTATTCTTGAGACAATTTGATCATGCGATCGCGCCACAGTTGTGATACTTCTAATACATTGGCTTTATCGACTGAGCAAAGTTTCCCCCGACGTTTCCGTGCAGTTTCAAATGCTACCCGCCCAATCCGATCAATTTCGGTTTCTGTGTAAACCATTGTATTTACACCACGTTTCTCACCTGTCTCGGTAGTAAAAATCCCCTTGGGTTTACCGAAGTAAATTCCTCCGGTGAGTTCGCGCACCACCATAATATCTACGCCTTCCACTACTTCCTTTTTCAAGGTGGAAGCATCAATTAATTGTGGTAAAATCTGGGCTGGACGTAAGTTAGCAAATAGTTCCAAACCTGCACGCAATCCTAATAAACCCGCTTCTGGACGTTGATGAGATGGTAGGGAATCCCATTTATAACCACCAATAGCGGCGAGTAAGACAGCATCACTGTTACGGCAAGTTTCTAGGGTAGCAGCTGGCAAAGGTTCACCTGTCGCGTCAATGGCTGCACCACCAATTAAGGCTTCTTGAAAATCGAACTGAATATCAAATTGCTTACCTACGACTTTTAGCACTTCTACCGCCACCGCCATAATTTCGGGGCCAATACCATCGCCAGGGAGTAGGGTTATACGGTAGTTCTGAGTCATAGTTAGTTTTTATGCGGTAAATGTTTGTAGATTACATATCATACCTAGCAAGATGTACAATTTTAATTTTTAAACGCTCCAGGGGCGCGGAGGTAGGCTAGGTGCAACAGTTGAACTATGAGAGTCAAAAATTTCTTCTCTCATACTCTTACTCTCTGCGTCTCTGCGTCTCTGCGTGATATAAATTCATACTTTCACTCAGCAACGCCCGAAAATTAGCTAAGAATAAATCTCAATATCTTGCCAAAGACCTAAATTACAAAACCTATCTTTAGAAAGAGGTGGGTTTATATACGGATTTACACCATTATGACAAGTACCAAAGAATAGACTGTGAGTTTTGTTTGGATTTTATTCTTTTGTCTTGTCTGTAAATGTAAACCTAGAGAAAATTTTTATGGATTTAACTGCTTTTTGGCCAATTACTCTGACTCTTTTAACTCAATTTGTACTCAGGCTACTGGGTGCGATCGCTATCTGGCTAATTGCTCAAAGATTGATTGATTTTGGTTTGAAATTACTGCGGCGAACTTTCCGCAACCAACAGGTTGAACCAACATTAATCAACTATTTAATGAATATCCTTTCTGTGACGCTGAGAATTATTTTGATTGTCGCAATTCTCGGCTTTTTTGGGGTTGAAACTACTTCTTTTGCTGCTTTGTTAGCTGCGCTTGGTATCGCCATCGGTGCAGCCTGGAGTGGTTTATTAGCTAATTTTGCTGCTGGTGCTTTTTTAATGATTTTTCGTCCCTTTAAAACGGGTGATTTGATATCAGCCGCAGGTGTCACCGGAAAAGTTGCAGAAATTGGACTGTTTACCACAACTATCAATACACTCGATAATGTGATGACGATTGTGGCTAATAACAAAATATTTTCTGACAATATTGAGAATTTTTCTGCTAATCCTTACCGTCGGGTTGATTTGACTGCACAATTACATCATGATGTCAATCATAACGAAGCAATTAGACTTTTAAAGCAGCGAATTAGCCAAATTCCCAATGTGTTGAATAATCCTGCACCTGATGTAGAAATTCTCAGTTTTAACCTAGCAGGGCCAGTATTAGCTGTGCGTCCCTATTGTCATAATGAAAATTACTGGCAAGTTTATTTTGACACGAATAAAGTCATCCGCGAAACTTTTGGGGAGGCTGGTTATCCAATTCCAGAACAACGCTACGCATTTAGTAATATCCCTTCTGGAGATGGTAGTAAGCCTTTTATCCCCTCTGCATCTCTCAAAAGTTCGTAAAGCAGTCGGTATTTTCCAAATTAATTATGATATGGGTTTAGACTTTTATCAATGATTAATTTGATGAGAAATATATCTATCTCTAGGGGTTTAGCATTGCTAAACCCCTACAAAACTGTTTTGACATTAACCACATTTGGTGTTTCCTGTCAATGGTTAAGTCCTACTTTTCTCAAAATTAGTTGATAATACTTATTACTTAGGTCAATTTTGCTATATTCAGTTACATTTTCCGAAACGAGCCTGACGAAAGCTGTAGAGAGAGGTTACGTTAGAGTTTAAACAACAGCCGCACCTCAGCAGCTATGGTAAAAGAATTAGCAATTCGCACTTGTGGCTTAACTAAGCAGTTTGAACGGCACGTAGCTGTTAATAATATTGACTTAGAAATTCAAGCAGGTGAAGTCTATGGACTTATAGGGCCGAATGGCGCAGGAAAAACGACTCTCATCAGGATGTTGGCAGCAGCTGAAGAACCAACTACTGGTGAGATTTATATTAATGGCGATCGCTTGCGTCGTGACAAGAGTAACCCCACTCTCAAACGTCGTCTTGGCTACCTACCTGATGATTATCCTCTGTATGAAGATTTAACTGTCTGGGATTATTTAGATTATTTTGCCCGTCTTTATCGTCTGCGTGAACCACGCCGCACTCAACGTTTATACGAAGTTTTAGAACTCATTCAACTGGTTAATAAACGTAACAGTCTAATTTCCACACTGTCGCGGGGAATGAAGCAGCGTTTAAGTTTAGCAAGGACTATCATCCATGAGCCAATTTTACTGCTATTAGATGAGCCTGTTTCTGGACTTGACCCCATCGCCAGGATGCAGTTTCGGGAAATTATTAAGGCGTTGCAAGAAGCGGGGATGACAATTTTGATTTCTTCCCATGTTCTCAGCGACTTAGCAGAACTGTGTAGTTCTGTAGGCATTATGGAATTGGGTTTTTTGGTAGAAAGTGCTTCATTACAACAACTTTATCAACGGTTATCTCGTCAACAAATACTGTTAACAACTTTGGGTGATTTAGAGGCACTTTTAACTGAGGTTAAACATCATCCTTGTGTAGAGGAGTGGGAGAAAATCCCAGGAACAAATAGCTTGCGGGTGAATTTTTCGGGGACACAGGAAGACTCTGCGGAATTATTGCGCTCTTTAGTTACATCAGGCATCCCTCTTACTGATTTTCATTCCACACAAGAAGATTTAGAAAGCATTTTCTTGAAACTAGGACACAAACAAGCATCTTAATTATTTAATTGGAGATTCTCCCGATGATGCAGAATTTAATC
This sequence comes from Anabaena sp. CA = ATCC 33047, assembly GCF_963870205.1. NCBI lineage: Bacteria > Bacillati > Cyanobacteriota > Cyanophyceae > Nostocales > Nostocaceae > Anabaena > Anabaena sp. CA = ATCC 33047. The sequence continues at coordinate 41,688 of NZ_CAWMSA010000005.1, forward strand.
GACAAAATAGGCGAGTGGAATCCACAATTATTTAGAGAACTTAAAGGTCGCCTGAAGGTTTTTAATATCATCATTGCTGTTGGCTTATCACTGATTGCTCAACTGGGAATTTTCCTCTATCAATTGGGTGATTATCCAGGGGAAAAATATCCCATGTCGGGAACATACTGTAATTTGAGTACAGGTTATAAACAACGCCTTAACTCACTTTACCAACTAATTGAGCAAGTTCAGCAAAAAATTAACAGATATAGTGGTCAGCCAAACATTGAACCCGCGAAAATTCAGGCACTCAACACACAACTAACTAATTTAAAAGATGAGCAAGTTAATCTCAATAAGCTACTATATGATAAATTCTGCCCTACTGACCAAATAAATATACAATTGTGGTGGCAAGACCATTGGGAATATATATTTCTCAGTCTTAGCGTCATGTTTGTTTTTATCTTGTTAGTTGCTGGAACTTATTTACTCATCAATAATTTAGCCCAAGAAGAACGGCGTGGTACTCTCAATTTTTTACGCTTAACTCCTCAATCAGAGGTGAGTATTCTAACTGGCAAAATGTTAGGAGTACCAATTGTTATTTATCTCCTAGTTTTAACAGCCTTACCTTTACATTTGTGGGCGGGAATTTCTGCCAAAATCGCCTTTAGTCACATTCTCAGTTTTGATATAGTTCTCATCGCTAGCTGTGTTTTCTTCTACAGCTATGCGCTGCTATTTGGTTTAAATAGTCGTTGGTTTAGTGGATTTCAACCTTGGTTAGCTAGTGGTGTAGTGTTATTGTTTTTGTTCACCACTATGAACTTAGCATCATATAGCCCCTATATTCAGAATACAGCTACATGGTTGAGACTGTTAAGCCCCTTTGATATGATGGGTTATCTATTTGGTAACTTATTCCGTCACTACGATAAAACATCCCTTAACGAATTACAATTTTTCTATTTACCAATCGGTAAAAGTCTTGTTGGTTTAGTAGCCTTACATCTCATTAATTATGGTATTGGCATTTACTGGGCTTGGCAAGCACTAGAGCGTCGGTTTCGTAATCCCAATACGGCTATTATTAGTAAAGGTCAAAGTTACTGGTTTGTAGCTTGTTGTCAATTAGGATTTTGGGGATTTACTCTTCAATATTACCAAAATCATTGTCCCTACAATTATAATAGTCAACCCCCAAGTTGCTATTATGATTTAAACTATCAAATCGGGCAGAATTTACCGTTTTTGATTATGTTTAACTTGGCGTTGTTATTTAGTTTACTGCTAATTATAACGCCCCAACGTCAACAAGTGCAAGATTGGTCACGGTATAGTTATCACCCAGAAGCTAGCAACAGAAGTTTTTGGAATAGTTCCTGGTTTAAGGATGTTGTTTGGGGTGAAAAAAGTCCGGCTTTGATAGCAATGGCTATTAACCTGTTAATCATAGTTACACCTTTGATAGTATGGATTATTCTTGCACCTGTCTTAAATGTAAAACAGAGCCACACTATTAACTGGGTGAATGATATTGGCAGAATGAAAGCGATTTTAGCTGTAGCCTTATTTATTAGCATGATGATGATTTACACTACCATTGCTCAAATGATGCTGATGATGAAAACCTCCAGACGTAGTATTTGGGCAATTGGGACTATAGGCGCAGTCATGTTTTTACCACCCGCAATTTTAAGCTTTTTAAGCATTTCTCCGCTTGAATATCCCGCAGTTTGGTTATTTTCTACTTTTCCTTGGGTGGGGTTAAAAGATGCTGCAACCATCACAGTTTTTATGTCACTCTTATTTGAGGTAACTGTCTTAGCATTGTTGAATTTTCAACTAAACAAGCAGATAAAATTAGCTGGAGAATCTGCAACCAAAGCATTACTAACCGCACGTTAATTATACTGTTTGTAGTGAGGGCTTCAGCCCTCTCTCGCCAATGATACGGGAAGAAAATCAGGACTAAAGTCCTTACTACGAACTTAAGCAATTACCAAACGAGTTTTAACTATGCACACGAACTGGATAAGTCAACTCGGAGACTATAACCCCCAACTATTCAGGGAAATTAAAGGACGCTTACATAAACGCAATGTACTATTAGCAGTTACTACATCATTACTCACTCAGTTGGGAGTCTTTCTTTATTTTCAAAGTCTCTTACCCAATAGTGACAGTATCACGTATACCAATTACCATAAATACTGTACAGGTCAATATTTAGATATTTCACGAGAATGTCTTTTCGATGGTTTTGGTAATGTAATGATTAACTGGCCGTTATGGTTTCAAGATATATTTACCGGACTGAGTATTATTGGATTTTTCTCAATTCTAGTGGCGGGTACTTATCTCCTCATCAATGATTTAGCTACGGAAGAAAGACGTGATACTTTAAATTTTATCCGGTTGAGTCCCCAGTCACACCAAAGTATTCTCTTCGGGAAAATGCTGGGAGTACCTATACTGATATATTTGGGTGTATTTCTAGCAATTCCTATTCATTTGTGGTTAGGTTTAAATGCAAACCTTTCTCTAATCTCGATTTTCGGCTTCTATATAATTGTCATTACTACTAGCCTGTTTTACTTCAGTGGTGCGCTATTATTTGGCTTAGTTGGTTCTTGGTTAGGTGGGTTTCAAGCATGGTTAGGGAGTGGTGCAGTTTTAGGTTTTCTCCTATTCACTCAGCAATCATTGAAAGATGAAGTATCATTTAATTACCCATTTGTAATTTTAAAGCTGATTAATCCCTATTATTTTATTCCTCAATCTAGGGGGTTAACGTTAGATAATTTTAATTGGTTTGCTCTACCATTAGGAAATAATTGGTTAACCATTATCGGCTTTGCTGTAGTAATTCACTTGTTGGGGGCTTATTTTATTTGGGAATCATTGCAACGTTGTTTCCGCGATCGCAATGCTACTATGTTAAGTAAGCAGCAGAGTTATTTACTGACTATCGCGTTTACAATTATCACTATCGGCTGTGCTAATTGGTCAAAAGTCGTCTTTGGTATTGGTAATATAGCTTCTGCCATGACAGAAAACATGGCTTGTCTCATGTTTCTGAATTTGTGGTTATTCTTGTATTTAATTGCGGCTTTGACTCCCCATCGTCATACTTTACAAGACTGGGCGCGTTATCGTCATCTGGCTTCATCGCCGACAGGAAAGCGTCAGTTAATGCAAGATTTAATTTGGGGTGAAAAAAGTCCGGCTGTAGTGGCGATCGCTCTGAATGTTATCATCTCTATTACAGGTTTGAGTTTATTTACTCTTGTCTCTACTACCGACATATATACCAAATTCAACATCTTCATATCCTTAATTTTTGCTGGTAGTCTCGCTGTTATCTATGCAGTTTTAGCGCAGCTACTTTTAATGATGAAAAATGGACAAAGGCTATTTTGGACTAATGGTATTTTGGGTGCTGTGATTATTTTGCCAGTCGTTGCTTTAGCTATGTTGTTTTCCTATCCCGGAAACCAAACTTTTTTATGGCTATTTTCTATTGCTGCACCTCTTATAGTTTTGTATCCATCAAGCGGTGCATCAGCAATGACGGCTTTTTTGGCTATTATGGGACACGTGGGGATTTTGGGTTTATTTTTGTTCCAAATGACTCGCCAGTTAAGGAGGTTGGGAGAGTCGGGTACGCGGGTTTTATTGGAAAGAAATTAAACGCGGAGGGGCGCAGAGGTTCACGCGGAGGTACGCGGAGTGGTAAGATTTGGGGTGAAGTGTGAGGGTAGTTTGTAATTATTCGTGTTTGTTTTAATTACGAATTACTATTTAATGTAATGTCACAACATAACTCAGTTGCGATTCAATTCTGTGATGTTAGTTTTAGCCGCAACCATCGTCCTTTGGTGTCGCGGTTAAATTTTGCTATTCATCGTGGGGAAGCTTTAGTATTATTGGGGCGTAGTGGTAGCGGTAAAACTACTACTATGAAGTTAATTAATCGTTTGTTCATACCCACTCAAGGTGAGGTATTATTTGATGGTGTGCCGACAACTCAGTGGGATGAGATTAAGCTGCGGCGAAAGATTGGTTATGTGATTCAAGAAACTGGTTTGTTTCCTCATTTCACTGTAGAAAGAAATGTGGGTTTAGTTCCTAGTTTAGAAGGTTGGCAACCTAAACAAATTAAAACACGGGTTTATGAATTATTACATTTGGTGGGTTTAGATCCTGCACAATTCGCTAAACGTTATCCTCATGAGTTATCGGGGGGACAAAGACAGAGGGTAGGTGTTGCTAGGGCTTTAGCGGCAGATCCTCCTGTACTATTAATGGATGAACCCTTTGGCGCACTCGATCCGATTACGCGCTTTGAATTACAGCAAGAGTTTAGAAGGTTACAGCAGGAATTAGGTAAGACTGTGGTTTTTGTCACCCACGATATTCAAGAAGCTTTTGTTTTGGCATCGAGAATTGGTTTAATGTATGGCGGAGAATTGGTAGTATTAGGAACAAAGGATGAATTTATGCGATCGCAGCATCCCGAAAGTTTAGCTTTTCTGCAATGTCTGCGTTCACTGCAAGACAATTTATGAAAGATTTCTTTTTGATTAAGTACGCACCGGAAATTTTACGACACACCCTAGAACATTTATTTTTGGTGGGTGTTGCTATTAGCATTGCTATAATTATCGGCATTCCTTTAGGAATTTTAATCACCCGTCAAACTCAACTACGTCAGCCTATTTTGGGTGTGGCTAATGTTCTACAAACAATCCCCAGTTTAGCATTATTTGGTTTATTAATTCCTGTCCCCGTCATTGGGGGAATTGGTGTTGTTCCGGCTATTGTCGCCTTAACTTTATATTCACTACTGCCAATCATTCGGAATACTTATACAGGTATTACAGGGGTAGATGCTGCCATTCGGGAAGCTGGGCGAGGGATGGGGATGACAGATAGACAATTATTATTACAGGTAGAGATTCCCTTAGCAATGGGAGTGATTTTGGCAGGGGTAAGAGTGGCGACAGTTATCGCTATTGGTATTGCGACTATTGCAGCAGCAATTGGTGCTGGGGGTTTAGGCGTGTTTATTTTTCGGGGAATTGCAGTTGTCAATAATCAATTAATTTTAGCTGGTGCAGTTCCGGCGGCGGTGATAGCATTACTAGCTGATTTATTAATTGGATGGTTGGAGAAGAAACTCAAGGTTAAAAGTTAATAGTTGGGTGTAGGGTTATGAAAAGATTTTTGATATTTTTTTTATTATCCTTGGGATTAGTGCTAGTTATTGCTGGTTGTCAAACTAACCCAATCATTAATAGCGGTGACATTATCATAGCATCAAAAGACTTTACTGAGCAAGATATTTTAGGCGAACTTTTAGCCCAACAAATCGAAGACACGACTAATTTAAAAGTAGTGCGTCGCCCTCGCTTGGGTGGTTCTTTTGTCTGCCATCAAGCGATTACTGCTGGTAAAATTGATGCTTATATTGAATATACAGGCACAGCATTTACTGGTATTTTAAAACAAGCAGTAATTAATGACCCAAAAGTAGTTTATGAAAAACTCAAACAAGCATACTCTCAACAATTCCAGTTAGAAGTAATGCCGAGTTTAGGTTTTGAAAATACTTTTGCAATGATTATCAGGGGAGAAGACGCGAAACGTTACAACATTCAAACCTTATCAGAAGCAGCCCAATATACACCCCAATGGCGTGGCGGTTTCGGCTATGAATTTCTAGAAAGAGAAGATGGCTTTCCGGGTTTAGCTAAAACCTATAACTTAAAATTTAACAAACCACCCCAAATAATGGACTTAGGTTTAATATATCGCGCCTTAATTCAAAAACAAGTAGACATGGTAGCAGGTAACTCCACCGATGGACAAATTGCGCGTTTAGGTTTATTTGTTCTCAAAGATGATAAACAATACTTTCCCCCTTACGAAGCTACGCCAATTGTCAGACAAGAAACCTTAAAAAAATACCCCCAAATTAGAAAAGCCATTAATCAACTCACAGGAAAAATTTCCGCAGATGAAATGCGACAACTTAACTATTTAGTAGAAGGAGAACTACAAGACATTAAAGAAGTAGTACGCGAATTTCGTAAATCTAAATCCCTTCTAAATATCTCTTAAACCCCTCCTCTCTGCGCCTCTGCGTGAGGCAGAAAAATATTTATGCAAGAGGTCTAATATCAAATTAGATAACATAAACCACTATCTTAGGCACAATTAAAGTCATATCTTGCACCATTCTCAATAAGCTCCAGGCTATGCACACCCAACAACCTAAAACTCAGGTTTTGAACAACTTGCAAGTAATGCCTACCCTACAAAAATTATCATCAAGGAACAGGTGCAAGATGTGTGTTAAGCAAACATTTCGGAGATAGTCTCCATCATCAGAAACAGTCTATGAGAATAGTTAGGAAACCTGATAAAATTATAATGCTCATAAAAAGAACGAGCATCATCATCTTTAGCTTCAACTATTACAGCAGTTGTGGCAATTTCGTTTTTTAGGCTGCGATAAAGTGCATCCATTAATAGCATTTCTCCTAATCCTTTTTTGCGATGGTTTTGATCCACAGCTAATCGACCAAGAAGTGTTGCAGGAACTATCGGATATTTTGGCAATTTTTTACTTATTTCTATGGGTAATTCTGCCAATTTAATACTTGTTGCAGAAAGTGTGTAGTAACCAGCGATGCTACCAGAATTTTTTTCAACTAACACAAAAGGAGCAGCTACACGCTTACGAGCATCCTGCCCGGCTTGCTGTTTTAAATAACGGTCTAGTTGCTCAACACCGCAACAAAAAGCCGCCCGGTCATGCTTTCCTAGCGGCTCTATGAAATAATCATCGAAACTATCAGATAAGGCCACTTACACACCCATGTTTTGTTTATAGCGTTGAGCAGCAGCACGTAGTTTTTCACTTGGTGCTGGTGGGTTCAGTAGTGCTTCTACAAAAACCTCTTGGTCTTGTCTGCTTAAAACCATCATTTCATTTTCTTGAATAACCTCATTAGCAGCCTTGAGAACGCTACTAATGACAAAATCTGTGAGTGTTCGACCCTGAATATCAGCCGCACGCTGGAATAATTCTTTTTGCTCTTTAGTAATACGTGCTTCGAGGCGTTCAACTTTGGAGCTTGTGGAATTTTGTTTCCGGCTTCTAGCCATTGTGTTAGCCATGATAGCCTCTACTTATAGTTTTATTTTTGTACGGCAATTGTCCTTACAAATATACTAAACTATTCTCCAGAAATGTCAATAGCTATCTAACTCAGCTATATCTAGACTAAACAAAATAAAAAAATGCCTATTCTTCCTCAAACCAAACACACTATATTCACCATCTTTTCCCTAACCCTTCTCTGCTACACCGAAATAGCATCAGCCACCATCAGCGTACCTTTACGCAGCAAAAAAGGCATGGTAGTATCTGCGAATTCCTTGGCGAGTGAAGCGGGAATCAAAATGTTACGCCAAGGTGGTAATGCTGTTGATGCAGCAGTCGCCACAACCTTCGCCATTTCTGTAGTTGAACCGTTTTCCGCCGGAATTGGTGGCGGTGGTTTTTTATTATTACGTAACCAGAAAACAGGCGAAATCAAAGCTCTAGATTTTCGGGAACGCGCACCCCTGAAAGCTACAAGAAATATGTACTTAGATGCAGAAGGTAAGGTGCGTCCGAATGCTAGTATCAAGGGTTATTTAGCAGTGGCGACACCGGGGACGGTGGCGGGTATGTATGAAGTTCACCGACGTTATGGTAAGCTGCCTTGGCAGGAAGTATTAAAACCTGCGATCGCACTCGCTCAAAATGGTTATATTATCAGTAATCAACTAACTTGGCGTTCACTTCCAGCCTATATCAATCGTGAGCAAGCAATTCTCAGTAACCCAGCCGCACGTAACATTTTCACCCGCGACGGCAAATTTTATCAACCAGGAGAAAGATTAGTACAGCGTGACTTAGCACGCACCTTAAAAATTATCGCCCACAATCCCCAAAGCTTTTACACTGGTAATATCGCCCGTGCGATCGCCAATGATATGGCAAAGAATGGCGGTTTAATTACTTTAGCAGACCTGAAAGCCTATAAACCCATCTGGCGAACTCCTGTATGTGGAAGTTTCCGCCAAGCTGAAGTTTGTTCTATGCCACCACCTTCATCTGGTGGTATATTGTTATTGCAGATGTTAAATATCATCGGTGATGCAGACTTAAAATCTTGGGGTTGGCATCATCCTCAAGCTTTACATCTGATGACAGAAGCGATGAAAATAGTCTACAGCGATCGCTCACAATATTTAGGTGATCCTGATGTTGTCAAAGTCCCCGTACAAGCATTGATTAGTCCCGGCTACGCCAAACAACGCCTTGCTGAGATTAACATGGACAAAGCCACACCCGCAAACCAAGTTAAGCCCATTGCACCCGAAATTTTACAACGCTTCAGCCAAGAAAAAATTCCCCACTGGCGACAACAGCAACTAAATGCAACTCCTCATGAGTCTCCCGAAACCAGCCATTTAAACGTTGTCGATGCAGAACATAACGCCGTCAGTCTCACATTTACTGTTAACCTCGGTTATGGTTCTGGGGTAGTGGTAGAGGGAACTGGTATTTTACTCAACAATGAAATGGATGATTTTGCCATTGCACCAGGAATACCCAACACTTTTGGACTCTTGGGAAACGAAGCCAACGCTATCGCACCCCGAAAAACCCCCCTTTCTAGCATGACACCTACAATCATCACCGAGAAAAATCATCTGCGGATGGTAGTAGGTGCGCCCGGTGGTAGCACCATCATCACTCAGGTATTGCAAGTTATCCTGAACGTGTTGGAATATAATATGGATGTTGGTGCAGCCGTGTCTGTGCCACGCATACATCACCAGTGGTTTCCTGATGAGTTGCGAGTTGAGAGGTGGGGTTTAGATGCGTTAACTCTGCAAGACTTACGCCGTCGAGGACACAAAATTAAAGAAACTAATCCTTGGGGCAGTATTAACGCGATCGCTGTTACTGTTGATCGTAACTTAGAAGGCGCAGCTGACCCTCGCGGCGCAGGTTCTCCCAGAGGTTTTTAATTTACATAGCCAGACAAGGGCGAATGACTAATGACTAATGACTATTAACAATAGAAGACTCTGCATAGGCACAGTTACCAAATTCATTGGCGCGTGCGCTAGGAACTAAAGTCCAACCAGCTTTGAGTAATTTTTGATAAGTTGCCCAACCTTTGGAGCCGCCAGGAATCTGATAATCTGGTACTGAATATTGGGGAAAAGCTGTGTAAGGCCGCCAAGCTTGACTAGGTGAAACTTGCAGATATAAGATTTTGTCCCCATCACCGCTAGTCTTAGATATCCAGCACATTTGTCGTTGCATGGCAAACTCCTTTGCATTTAGCATATACTGCATATTGGCAGATTTTTGTCAATACTGCGTCCGCCTTGTGGAATAATTCTTAATCTTCCTGAAGTAGTCAACTTCCTGACAATATCAAGACGTACAATTACCTAAGTAAAAGTCCGACATTGAGATTGCTGATCAACAGCCTTATAGATAGATAGGTTGTGCAAATGTTTGTGCATTATTCTTATGCAAGAATAAGATTTTTTTAATGTTATCTGCTGATACTAAAAGTGTATGTATCAAGAGTTACTATTTAGACTTTTTTGAAGTTTTATTACAAAAAAAACGCTAATATATTATATAAACAACGCTTGTATAGACGCGATGAATCGCCTCTAGTCGCCAATAATCGCCCTAATATCCTTAACTATCTCCAGATAATGCAAGTCAGACATCACAGGTTGAGAACCTTGTAGTTGCACAGGTGACTCAATATCAATCCATGACTTACACCCACCATACTGGGAACGATAGGGAATTTCTTGGATTTGGGGGAGTTGGTAAGTCCGCAGCAGGAGGATAAATAGGGGTTGCTGGGGTTTCCACTTCAGGCGATCGCTGATAAAATTTTCATTCCAGATATGAAAAGGTAATAACCTGCTGACAACTGACTGCTCACTCACTGGCAAAATATCAGTAATCTCAGCCCAACTGGTAATTTGCACCGTTTCTGGATGCCATCCTGATGGTACGGGATGCACAAGATTAGCATATTCCGTCTTGAGTAACAAAGGTTGTTGATGTTCATAGGTGGGATACAGCAAAACCCGTTGATGAGTCACTTGAAAACGGCCTTGCTTTTCAGCAATACCACCCTTACGCAACAACATAATAGTTTTACCAGCTTCTAAAGCCTGAATGGCAACAGCCCATTCTTTGAGGGTATGCACAGTTTGATTCAATTCCATCAGCATCTACTGTAACTCTGATTTTATTTTTCGCGAAGACCGTTAAAGTATAAAACTATCCAGGGATATGAATTGAGAGAACCTTTATGGAGAAGCGAAGACTGGGTACATCTGACGTATATATTACCCCCATCCTCATGGGAACTTGGCAAGCGGGTAAAAAATGGTGGGTAGGAATTGAGGATGCAGACTCAATTAAAGCTATCCGCGCCGCCTTTGAAGCAGGTATTACCACCATTGACACGGCGGAAGTGTACGGGGATGGACATTCTGAGCGCATTGTTGCGGAAGCTTTATCTGATGTACGTGAGCAAGTAGAGTATGCAACCAAAGTTTTTGCGAACCATCTTAAGTATGACCAAGTAATAGAGGCTTGCGATCGCTCCTTAACAAACCTCAAAACTGACTACATCGACCTTTATCAAATTCACTGGCCTGCTGGCTCATTCAATAGTGAGATTGTACCAATTGAGGAAACCATGCGCGCCCTCAACCACCTCAAAGAACAAGGTAAAATTCGCGCCATTGGCGTTTCTAATTTTTCCCGCGCCCAATTAGCACAAGCCGCCCAATATGGACGTATAGATAGCTTACAACCTCCATACTCCTTATTTTGGCGAAAAGTAGAAAAAGATGCCATGCCCTATTGCATAGAACATAACATTTCCATCTTGGCCTACTCACCCTTAGCCCAAGGATTATTAACCGGGAAATTTCCCCCAGGACATAAATTTGATCCAGAAGACAATCGCGCCAAAAACCAACTATTTCAAGGCGAAAACTTTCAACGCGCCCAACAAGCACTAGATAAACTGCGCCCCATAGCAGAGAACCATAATTCTACACTAGCTCAGTTAGCATTAGCTTGGTTAATAGCCCAACCCCAAACCAACGCTATAGCCGGTGCGCGTTATCCTGAACAATCCAAAGACAACGCCCACGCTGCGGAAGTTCAACTTTCCCCCGCAGAAATTGCCCAAATTGATACCATTGGTTGCATCGTCACCGACCATATTGATGATAGTTCTGGAATGTGGAATTGGTAGCCACTGCTGGAATTCCCAACCCTCCTTTTTTCAACCTCAACAATAAATCTTGTGGGGTGGGCATCCTGCCCGCCCTTATTACGTATCTACAAAAAATACTTATGGATCAAAATTTTAAGCGTTTATTGCAAACATCTACAAAATGTCAAGTTTAGTAAATTAAGGATTGCGAGCAACAAACTCGGTGCTAACTTAAATATCAAGACACCAAACAAGGCGAACCAAACTAAGGGCAAATGATTCGGTGTCTCCCATCATCAGCCCAAACAAATTACAGCATAATATCAGTAATGTGGCAAAAAGCCCTAAACAGGCCAAGCCAAATCCCAAAGCGGAAAAACGAAAATTGCTGGATTTGTTAGTTGTAATGTCCACCCTAGTTGTAAATTTGCTCAAAATCTTTTTTATTAAATTCAAAAATTTGAAACCTGTGAACTTTGAAAAACCTGGTCAACCCGTACCAGGTTTTTTGATGTTATAGTTGTCATATCTTGTACCATTTTTAATTAGAGTCAGGCGATGCACAGTCAACCGTAAAACTAAGCGTTTGAGGAACTCTTAAGCAATGCCCACCCTACAAAAATAGTCTGGCTGATTTTCTAGCAGCGAATAAAATAGAACAGCAATATTATCCTGCTAGAAACATATATGAAAAACAGTAATCGCTGTTGGCAGAATTTCACCTTAGCAACTTTAGTAGCTAGCCTTTCCTTATCCTGTGACTTCAACGTAGCGAGACAAGCCGAGCAAGTCAATGCTGTAGAACAACAAAAAACAGAAACCAAAATTAGCTACGGAGACTTAATTATTAAACAGCAGTCAGATTATTTAATGATTCCCGTAAATGTTAAAGAACAAAATTCAGATAAAGATAGTTTTTTAGACAAGACTCGTGATTATAAACGAGGTGACGGCTCATTATATAATCTAATATTTTATCACAAACAAGATGGGAAAACTCATCTTCTCCTTGATAAAAAAGCCGTCATCAATGCCTTTGAGTTAATCGAAACCAAACCACCAGGAAAGACACCCACAAGAGTTTTTCTTTATAAAATTATTGACCAAGATACCAACAAAGATAAAAAACTCAACCAACAAGATGCAGTCATTGGTTATATATCTGATTTGTCGGGAAAGAACCTTAAACAAGTCACCCCGAATAATACCAAAATGATAAATTGGGTTGTTCTTCCCAGTCAAAATGCAATTTTTATTAAAATAATTAAAGACTCAAATAACGATAATAAATTTACAACAGCAGATAAAACGAATTTTGTCAGAGTTAATCTTGAGCAACCGAGCCAAGGTATAGAAATTATTAGTGACCAAATCGAACAAAAAATTAATTCATTATTTTAAAACAATATGCTGGTTTGTAGTAAGGACTTTAGTCCTTATTTTCTCAAGACTTAAGTCCTTACTACGAACTGCTTTTGACTGATGACTTACGCAAGTGTCACATAAAATGTGTCTTGTAGGGTGCGTCAGACTGATTAAATGCTGTTAATAAATGTATTTTTGTTATCTGACGCACCCTACTGATATGCTGATTTTCTCAGGACTAAAGTCCTTACTACGAACTGGTTCTAACTTATCACTAGCAAACAGATAACACCCAATCTCGGAAAATCGGGTTGACTTGTTCTGGTACTTCATCATGAGGACAATGACCAGCCCGTAAAAAATGTTCTGTTAATTCAGGATAATATAGGTGAAACTTTTGCGAACGTTCTCTAGCATTCATCCAAGGGTCAGCCTCTCCCCAAAGTAGCAATAAAGGACAAGTTAATTGTTTTAATAAAACATCAACTTTTTCCCCTTGAGGAGAACTAAACACCGACACAAACACATCCAAAGCACCAGTATCGTAAGCAGGGCGATAAATTTCTTCTACTAATTGGTCTGTGATAGCTGTTTGATCAAGATAAACCTTTTCTAAAGTTCGGCGAATTACCCAACGTTGTCGCACATATTGAAATAATAAAAACTGGGCTAGACGTTGTTTAAACATCCATTTGACACCATTGCCCACAAGTTTCTGTAAAGCCGAGGGTTGTTTAGGTGGTTGAATTTGTGATTGTAAAGCTTCTGGTTCAGATGTTGACTGAATTTCGCTAAATGGCCCTGCACTATTGAACAAGACTACACCAGCCGCACTGTCAGGACATTGGGCTGCAACACACAAGCAAGCATAGCCACCAAGGGAGTTACCAGCTAACACTGCTTTTTGTCCAATGACTTCACTGATAAAATCACGCAGTTGGTCGCGCCATAAGTCGCCACCATACTGTAATTTAGGTTTGGCTGAACGTCCAAACCCCAATAGGTCGATTGCAAATACTTCAAAATCAACACACAGACCTGTGATATTCTTGCGCCAGTGGTCTGTAGAAGCACCAAAGCCATGTACCAATAGCAAAGGCGGACGTTGCGGTTGTTTTGCTCCCGCACGCACGTAGTAAATTTTATGCCCTCGCCACTGCCAATATTGTCCAGGAATTGGAGTTGTAGAGGCGGCTGTCGTTCCCTGCATATTTCAAAGAAATGTGAACTTGCTGTTAATAATTGTAAAGCAGGGGACTGGTGACTGGGGAGATGAGGAAGATGAGGGGGATGAGGGAGAAAAACTAATGACCAATGACCAATGACTAATGACTAATGACTAATGACTAATGACTAATGACTAATAACTATTGACTGTTGACTAAATTGCAATAGAATGCAAAATGCTGGAAAAAACCTGATTTTGTCAATTACAACCTAAGAATTATGCCTCACAAGCTGTTGTTTGTCTGTCTGGGTAATATATGCCGATCGCCATCAGCAGAAAACATCATGAATTATTTGATTGACCAAGCTGGCTTAAGCGAAAGTATCATCTGTGACTCTGCTGGTACATCGAGCTATCACATCGGTAGCCCACCTGACCGACGCATGAGTGCGGCGGCACAAGCAAAGTTAGGAATTAAGTTGCTTGGGCGAGCTAGACAGTTTCAAAAGTCAGATTTCCAGGAATTTGATTTGATTTTGGCTATGGATCGGGATAACTATGATGATATCATCGCGCTTGATTCGACTGGGCAGTATCACAAGAAAGTGTATTTGATGTGTGAATTTTGCACTCGGCACAACCTCAAAGAAGTTCCAGACCCCTATTATGGAGGACAAGAAGGATTTAATCAGGTAATTGATTTATTGGTTGATGCTTGTCAAGGTCTGCTGCAATACATTACTAGCCAATCAATCGACTAAACCGTGCTTAATTGCAAACCGCACCAGTTCAGCCCGGTTGCTGGTGGCGGTTTTTCTCAATAAACTACTCACGTATTTTTCCACGGTTCTGGGACTTAAGTGTAGTTTCTGTCCCATATCAGCATTAGAAAGACCGTGAGTTAAAAGTTCTAGGACTTCCTGTTCTCTGAGGGTTAAAGATGAAATTAACGGCGATTTCTCTAGATTTTGGCTGAATACAGAGTTATTAGCTTCTACTGCTTTGTTGGAGACGGGAGTGGCTGCGCCTTGTTTTTGTGATAAGCGATACTCAGATTGAATGATCAGCGATCGCTCTAGAAGATTCCGAATGGCGGCGGCTAACTCTTCTAGTTCAAAAGGTTTTGGTAAGTATAAATCACACCCCGATTGATAGCCGAGAATTCTTTCTTGCGTCTTAGTACGGGCTGTTAATAAAATTACAGGCAATAACCGGAACTCTGGTTTTTGACGTACCCGACGTACCAGTTCATAGCCATTCATCCGTGGCATCACAATATCTGTCACAATTAAATCAGGCTGGTATTCTTCTACCATTGCTAAAGCCTCTTGACCGTCATTCGCTGTAATCACAGAGTAGCCAGACAGTTCAAGATAATCACTAATAGATAGACGAGTGCCCAAATCGTCATCCACCACAAGGATCGTCAAGGGCATGGACAGTACACCCCTAGCATTATCTATACTCAAAAATTCCCTTTTACAAGCTCCATCTACAAACACAAGTTACAATAGTGTTCTTATGTTTCATACTATGACAGGATCAGCAGCAGATGACTGTCCCCAGAGGGATTTATAAAGAAAATCTTAAATCCATAAAAAGATTAACAAATTTAAACATTGCTTTGATCCCCTACCATGTAAAATCGCCAAAAATTTTGTAATTCTTCATAGATACCCAAATATGCCCAACCATTAACCACCCTAATATAAATTAATATTTAGTTAATCAATCATCTTCCAGTGACAGATGCGCCGTGAAATTGTCATGGATAATTAGAAAAAGCTAATTTATTAGAATAACCCTAAAACCTGAGCTACAACATGGCTCATGGTTTAATATTCCATTTTGAATTCATTAGCTAATCCAAACTATTTTTGCAATCAGTCTATCCCCAACCTAATTTTCAATGAGCGATAAGAGCGAAAGTTACAAAGTTATTAGTGATAACCGCCAAGCCCGTTTTTTGTATGAAATCCTAGAAACCTATGAAGCTGGGATTCAGTTGACAGGAACAGAAGTCAAATCAATTCGTGCGGGTAAAGTCAATCTCCAAGATGGTTACGCTTTGATTCGTGATGGTGAAGCATGGCTAATTAACGTGCATATTTCACCTTACAACGCCAGTGGACAATATTTTAATCATGAACCACGCCGGACTCGCAAGCTGCTGCTACATCGTCAGGAAATTCGGAAACTAATTGGTAAAGTAGAACAGCAAGGCTTGACATTAGTACCTTTAAAGATGTATCTCAAGCGGGGCTGGGTGAAAATTAGTATAGCCCTTGGTAAAGGTAAAAAGCTCCATGATAAGCGAGAAGACCTCAAACGCCGTCAAGATCAACGGGATATGCAACGGGCTATGAAAAATTATTAGTGGTAGGAAAATCTTTCTGATTTACACCCCTACACCCATGCTCTATTCTCAAAACAAAGTGATGACAGTAGACGAGCCACTGTATATCTTCAGCGTGAGTTGAGTAAACACCCAGTTTATAGCCGCAGATTGATACTGCTAGCTAGTGTAATCGATACAGTTGTGGATAACTGTGGAAGCAACAAGGAACTTTTACCATGAAACGTTACTTCACCACTTCTGTTGGGGCTGCTGTTCTCTCTTTAAGTATGGCGACTTTGCCCTTTAGTTTACCTGCCAACGCGCAGGTAACTGATCCGAGAGTTGAGACTATCCCCAGGACAACAACTTATTATGAACGGGACACTTTTGATTGGGGTTGGTTGGGTTTAATTGGTTTATTAGGTTTAGCTGGGTTAGCGGGTAGAGGTAGAAGAGATCGTGAAGAACCAACCCGCTATCGTGATCCGAATGCGCCTGGTGCTACCACTTACAGAGACTAAGCCTAGCCGTAGTTTGTGAATTTTTGTGTGTTAATGATTATAGGCACGGCAAAGAAAACTAACTTCCATGATGCCGTGCCTTTTGATTTATTTACACTTTAATTGGCTGCTGGTTGTGGGTTGGGTGAGTTAACTTCTGGAGTTTGCGCTTGAGTTAGAGGTGTCCAATAGCTGGCTATCAAGGCAACCATCAGCCACCAGAGGGTATTCACTTCAGGACGAAACCAGATAGTATCTACTGTGCCATGTGCTAACATCCCCAGCATCGTGGCAAAAGCTCCAATTAACCAAAATCCTTCTTTGTTACCTGATTGTCGCAATCGTCGCAATTGCATAAAGGCTGTATTCGCGGTAACAATGATTAACCAGAGAAAACAGCTAAGTCCAATCAACCCAGTTTCTACAGCCACCTCTAGAAAAATGGAATAGGCACTTAAGGCAGTATAGCGAGGGCGTTGATAAAGAGGGTAGATTTTATTAAATGAGTTGTGACCAGGGCCGATACCGATAATCGGGCGATCGCGGATCATCTCAAATACCGCATCCCAAACATTGCGACGAAAGTTATTACTGCTATCTTGGCGGTCGGCAAAGATGCTCAAAATCCGCAGCCGTACTGGTTCCACGAAAATGACTGCTAGCACCAATAAGCCAATGACACTGCCGAACAGAAGGGGTAGCGACCAAGTGCGCCAAAAAGGCGACATTTGCAAACCCCACCAATAAATTAACAAAGCGATCGCACTCAACAAAGCTACCAACAAACCAATCCAGCCACCACGACTAAAAGTTAAAACTAAACAGGCAGTATTGACAATTAACATGGTTAATGCTAATGATTTTCTCACCCAGCTTTGCCAAGCAAAAAAAGCAACTAGACTTAAAACTACGGCTGGGACAAGATAACCAGCTAACAAATTAGGATTACCCAAATAACTGTAAACCCTGGTAGTTTTAGATAAGGGAGATTCTGGATCAACCCAAGTAGCTAACTGTGCCGCACCAAAAAACCATTGCCGCAAACCGTATACACTCACAATCAGTGTCACGTGTAAGTAAAGGGTAATCATCCAAGAACGTATTCGAGGCGATCGCAGCACTCTAGCACAAAGAGCAAATAGCAGCAAATACAGCGTCAACGTGATTAAATCACTTAACGCTGCTTTTTTAACTGGTGACAACGCTGTGGCGACAACAGCAACTCCCCAGTACAGCAACACCAAAAGATGAATCGGTGTAAATAAAGAATTGTTTGCAGATGTTGGTTCGTCAGTTAAAGTCAACAATAACCAAAATCCCACACAAGCTAATAGTAATACCCCTACCAAGGTACTAGATACAAAAGGCGCAAGAGCATATACCAAGCTGAGTAAGACAGCAGCTAAGATATCTCCCCACTGAATTAAAACACTGCTTTGCCGCCAAGAAAATAACAGCCCCACCAGATAACGACGCAAGTAACTGGTAGCTAGATATTCTTTTAGCGGTAAATATGATAAAGTAAGCCGTTGCCAGACTAAATTCATAAAACACGCACACTATCAATGAGCAAGCACTATTAGCACTTAGACCTGATCATAATGCGCCTGATATCAAAGAGTCATAACGCCGAATATCACAACTACTAGGTATTACTCATACTCTCCCATCAAGAAATATCGTTAACTTGTGAAGTGCTACTCATTTGCAATGGCAAACTGACTACATAGCGGTGTCCTGATTCTGGTGAACCTTGGATGGAAATCTTGCCGCCATGTAATTCTGCCAATTGGCAGCTAAGTAATAAACCTAAGCTTTCACGGGAAATATGTCCTTTTACTTGAGTGACATCTCTATGAGGATTGCCAGTAAACATATTGGATTCAGCATCATCATCCAAAGGATGTAACTTCTCTAGTGTGATTGGTGAGTCCTCAGTTTCCTTCTGATTTTCCAGATGAACACTGTAAGGATCTGTCTCACCAGCCAACTCTAGTAGAGATAATGTATTGAGCCGGAAATAAGGATCAACCTCAGTAATACCATCTCCTAACCAGGGATGGGAAACCCAGACAGTAATATTGAGCGTATTTTCTTTGTAAGAGACATGAATCCGCACAATGCTACCCGTAGCAGAGAGTTGAATCACACTGAAAATCAGGTGATATAGTATTTGTCGGACTTTATCTTTATCTAAAGGCCAAATACGTCCACGTCCTGGTTCGATAGACAGGCGAATATCTTGCTCCCGACGATTCGCTGCTTCTTCTAAAGTATTGATCGCCTGTTGACATAGCATCTCAATATCTACAGGAGCGATATTCAACTCAGTCGAATTGTCATCTATGCTTCCTAATTCGGTAATTTCGTTAACCAACGAAAGTAAGTAGCGACCACTGTGTTGGATAATCTCTAAATATTCTCTTTGCTTACTGGTCAAAGGGCCATAAATTTCCCTTCCTAAAACACTTGCCATACCTAGTACGGATGTTAAAGGTGTACGTAATTCCTGTGTGAGTTGGGCTAAAAGTTCTAGTTTGATTTCCTTGGTGCCTAAAGATTCTTTTTCTAAACTAGGTGCAGTGACTTTCATATCAGCCACCAGTTCGTCATTGAGTAACAAAGAAGGCGGACTCTGATGGCTGATTTTTTCCTGTTTTCTCGCCATGAGGAGCCGATTGCGCTCAAACTCGCTCATGCTCCACCGGGCTATAATTTGCAAAAACTCAATATCTCGATTGGTAAAATTACGTGGTACTAAATCCATTACCGCCAAAGCACCCAAGCAATTACCTGCCCCATCTATCAGTGGTGTTCCCAGGTAAGCGCGGATACCATACTCTTGTACCAACTTGTTAGAGATAGGTGTGGAATTGTTCGGATTTTGCGTATCATTAATGACAACTGTTTGAAAATTTTCTACTACCTGAGTGCAGAAAGATTCACCACGCAACAGCTGACGGCTTTGAGCTAAATGATTCATCAGCCCCAGTCTAGATAAGCCCACCGCCGACTTAAACCAATGACGTTCTTGATCTATAAATCCTAAAACTGAAATTGGTGCTTCCAAAAAGTGAGCCGCAGTTTGAGTAGCCTCCTCAAAAACTGCTATGGTTTCTGGTTGCCGCAAACCTAATTCTGACAATGCTTTGAGACGTTGTTTTTCTCTTGATTCAGGAGAAGCCCAACCGTCTTTCAGGACAAATAATCTGTTATCCGGCTCTACCATTGCCACCGTTACCTTGATCATTGCTCGATATTGTGATTTATCTAACCGCTATCACTGGGTTATGATTTCCTATTTTTAAGCATTCCCCAATTTTGCTGCTGACAAACAAGTTGAGCCAAAATTTTCTTCCCTTGATGTAAATAAGGCAGAAAATCTGTACTAAAGCCTTAGTCTCACAGAATTATGTTCGGATAATGGCAGCAACATTGTTTACTCCTGAGTTCGCATATAATGTTAATTCATACTTTTAAGTGGGTATGATAACTGTAACAGTACAGGGTGTAGATTAGGTAGAAAATACGGTGAACATTTTCATGCTCAATATGCTAGAAAGACTCAGCCCGCATGAATTTTGCCTAGGCTACGGTCAGAGATGATCATTGAGGAATCAAGGATGATTTTAATTTCATCAGCCTAAGTATGCCATCAAAGGATTTCTAGTTTTTTCTGCCCCCAAAATTTGTTGACAAAGCTGATACCACTCACTATATATTCTGGTGACAGTCACCCAAGCCAGTTAAACAATCTGATGATGTGCAAGCTTTGTTGCTGGCATTAACCCCTAGAAATTTACACCGCAAATTTTTGGGGTAAATCTCACCCTAACGGAACTGGGATGCTGACTCTCAAAGTGCATAATTTCCCATGAATTCGCTTTATTTATTCGGAATAAATCACAGAAATAACGAATAAATAAATTTGTGAAATTAAATGGTAGAAATTATAGTTTTTACATAGATAATTTTTATTTATTCAAAATTGTATATGAGAAAATATGTCAATTTTTTCTAACATTTGATGCTTGATAATGGCAACAAAACTTACTTTTAAATCATAGGTTCATCAAAACACCAAACTTAATTGTGAGGCTAACTAGCAATGACTAATATGAGAATTCCTTTTGTAGACTTACAGTTACAACACCAGTTAATTCAAACCCAGATTCAACAGGCAATTGCCAATGTTGTGCAGCAAGGAGATTTTATTTTAGGAACAGCACTGGCAGAATTTGAAGCAGACTTTGCCAAAGCCTCTGGAGCAAAATATGGTGTGGGTGTAGCATCGGGAACTGATGCGATCGCACTAGGTTTGCAAGCCTGTAACATTGGGGCTGGGGATGAGGTGATTTTACCAGTGAATACTTTTGTCGCCACACTGATTGGAGTGCTGCAAGCGGGAGCCAAACCCATCCTTGTAGATTGTGATCCGGCAACAGCATTAATTGATTTAGCAGCAGCCGCAAAAGCCATTACACCCAGAACTAAAGCCATTATTCCCGTACATCTGTATGGACAGATGGTATCTCCTGAGCAACTCAGGGATTTTGCCCATACCTACAACGTGTTAATTTTTGAAGATGCAGCACAGGCACACCTAGCCCACAGAGAAGGCTATACAGCCGGTAGTGTAGGTGTAGCCGCAGCTTTTAGTTTTTATCCCAGCAAGAACTTAGGGGCGTTGGGTGATGGGGGAATCCTACTCACAAGCGATGCAGATATTGCCCAAAAAGTGGCTCGCTTACGGAATTACGGCTCATGCCAAAAATATGTGCATGTAGAGATGGGAACAAACAGTCGTTTGGATACATTGCAAGCAGCTGTTTTATTAGAAAAACTACCACATTTACCACAATGGAATCGCGATCGCCTCAGCATTGCTCAACAGTATGACTTAGAACTAGCACCTTTAGCATCTGCTGGTATTATCCCCATCCAAAATCAAAGCGGTGCAGGTCATGTTTATCATCTTTATATCATCAGAATTACAGATGCTTGCCCTGTAAATCGCCAGCAAATCCAAGCCCAATTAACAACAAGCGGAATTCAAACCGGCATTCACTATCCAATATCTTGTCATCTTCAGCCAGCATTTACCAACTTAGGTTATCAAAGCGGAGATTTTCCCCAGGCAGAAAAACTCGCCCAAGAAATACTATCTTTACCCATGTACCCTGGTTTGAAGCATAGCCAAATCCGAGAAGTTGTCGCAGCTATTGCCAGTGTAGTTGGAGATTTTGCAGATCACCCCGCAACTACTCCATAACCAGTGTAATATATTACCAATATATCAGCAAAAAGTGGCGATTAGCACTATACCCCTACAGGGAATTCAGTTGCTTGTTGAATCCATTACAGTCTTCATACTCAGCAGTCTTGATATCTGATGTTTTTGTACCGCTTAAAACTATGGCACTTCAGCAACAGATTAAACACACAAACATAGCCCCATTGTTAAGCATCGGGATTTTCAGCCTTTTGAGCTTGCTATATGCTCCAGTGTTACTACATTGGTTAGATGGATGGCTACACAAAACTATCAGCATTGAACATGAATATTTCAGCCACGGGCTAATCGGGCTGCCATTTGCTGCTTACCTCAGTTGGCAAAACCGCAAACAGTGGCAACGCTTGCCAGATAAAAACCATACCTTGGGCTTAGTTTTACTCGTAATTGGGGGAATTTTTTATTTAAGCGGCGTTACAGAATGGGTGAATCTTTCCTTTCCCACTATCTTGGCAGCACTTTGTTTGTGGTTTAAGGGTATCCCAGGTTTCCGATTACAATGGTTTTCTCTACTGCTAGTATTTTTAGCCACCCCAACAGCCATACCATATCTCATTGCTCCTTACACCTTTCCCTTGCAAAGTTTCATTGCAGGTACAGCAGGTTTTATCTTAAATCAGTCCGGCATGGAAGTAGTTGTTGACGGCATCAATATCTATGTTGCTGGCAGAATTGTGGAAGTGGCTCCCTACTGTGCAGGGCTAAAAATGTTGTTTACAACTATCTACGTCAGTTTGATGCTGCTGTATTGGAAAGGTGTTTTATCTTCACGCCAAACAACAATTTGGTTTTTATCTATTGCTATTCTCATTAGCGTTGTTGCTAATATCATTCGTAATACTTTACTCAGTTACTTTCATGGCACTGGTAACGAAGCAGCGTTTACATGGTTACACGATAGTTGGGGCGGCGACCTCTACTCAGCTTTAATGTTACTGTCATTAGTGCCTCTGCTCAATTGGATGAATCAATATTTCTCAGTACCTCTAGACACCATAGAAGAAGCGGATATAAGCTAGAGGTGAAGTATACCAATCTGCTGAGTTGAGGTAGGCTCACATCTTGCACCTACCAATAAACCCATAAATAGCAGATACAAATTACAAAAAAATCACAGTGTATAAATGCTAAGTATCCAGAAGACTAAACAAGTTGTGACTAGTAAGTTTTTCCACTCAGTCAGCTATTAGATCAATCTAGCTCAATAAATTGAGTTGACCAACTTGAAAATAGAAATAACTGGGGATAAAACCTCCCCTTTTCGATGTTACTGCGGAGGTTGAGATGGAAAAAACTGTGGCTGTGATTATGACTGTCTATAATCAAGAACGCTATTTAGCTGCTGCTATCAAGAGTGTCTTGAATCAAACCAGACAAGATTTTGAACTATTAATTTGGGATGATGGTTCTACTGATAGTTCTGTGAAAATAGCGCGTGAATTTGCTCAAAAAGACAAGCGAGTACAACTTATAGCAGCAGAACATCAAGGACGAGCAAAATCTCTAAAAGCAGCAATGAATCAGATAACAAGCCCCTATTTTGGATTAGTAGACAGTGATGATTTATTAGCACCAACAGCTATTGCAGAAACCTCGGTCATACTGGAAGCACAGCCAAATGTAGGACTTGTATATACAGATTATCAGGTAATTAATCAAGATAACAAAATATTAGGATATGGAAAACGTTGCCGGATTCCTTACTCCAAAGAGCGATTATTAATTGATTTTATGATCTTTCATTTCCGGTTGTTACGCCGAGATGTTTATGAGCAAATAGGTGGGTTCAACGAAGAATTTGAACTAGCTCAAGATTATGACTTGTGTCTACGATTATCTGAGGTGACACAAATACAACACTTAGCAAAGCCACTCTACTATTATCGCTACCATCCACAGAGCGTATCCCAGACCAAAAGAGTCGAGCAAATCCTAGCATCACAGAATGCCATCAACCAAGCTTTAAAGCGTCGAGGACTTGATGAGACTTACGAGCTTGAAGTCGAGATTATAGGACGCTACAGGTTGCGCCCCAAGGAAAAAACACTCAATGTAGGTCTGTAGTAATAACAGACACCCCCGTAGCGGAAGATGAAAGAAGCACAACCAACGTTCATCTACCGATATGGATGTTTTGGCACCATTCAGGGAATTCAGTCGTTTTTGTGGAACTTTTCCCAGCATCGGCTGATATCAATTCACAATTCCAAAAGTCTGATTGAGCTTAGGTTTCAAGAATCACATCCCACTAAGTTAACAACACTTTTTCTCTATTACCTTAATTTTACTGAACTCATCATGTGATTTTTGCTAGTAAAATTTGGCATCAACATAGCAATTTTTACTGATGACTTTCCTATCTAACTTGTTTAAAGAAAAGCATTGGACTTATTTAGCCGTGCTGGTAATTTTGTTGCTGCTCTTAGTAACAGGAGCAGCCCCCGGATACCTCACAGGCAAATGGCAATGGAAACAACCACCACCTATTAGTAACCTCAAGGCATTGAGAGAGATACGTGCTAAAGGGTTAACTCTAGATGGTTGGAAAACTATTGAACAAGTTGAACAACTGATTGGCGAGCATAAATGGTCTGTGCAACTACTTAAGCAAGAAAACTCAGAAAACAAAGCTATCTTGCTGTTATTACCGCAAAATGGCCCCAAGGATCAACCGGAAATTGAATGGACAGATATTAGCGGCTGGGGCAAGTTTCGTTGGGGACAATGGAATATAGCGCAAGAACGTTCTGCTCAGTTAAATATTCCACAATCGCCCGATGCGGTAAATACTCAAATTACAGTAGAAGCTAGATTCTTTCGTGTCTCCACAAATCAAGAAACCTTTGCTGTCTTACAATGGTACGCTTTACCCAACAGTGGTTACACTTCTCCTTGGCGTTGGTTTGTGGCAGATCAACTAGCACAATGGCAAAAGCATCGTGCTAGTTGGGTGGCTGTCAGTATTCTCGTTCCTATGGAACCTTTAGGTAATGTGGAAACTACTTGGCCGTTAGTAAAGTCTATTGGTGAACTAATACAAGCCACATTGATGGCAGGCCCACTAAAGCCAACTCCTTGAGTGTAATTGCTGCTGAAGCTGCCCACTTTCTCTTCTATATTTTCCAGATAGCAATGTTCTTAGTTAGCAATTTTTATATACGTGCATTTAGTACCCTGTGCTTTGCTAGTTTTCAAGCAGGGATTTTCTTAAATACTTTTTCACCTGTTGTTGCTCAAAGTTTACCGCCTTCAGGGGAATCACCAGCTAATTTTCCTTCACCTCCACTAGATACAGAAACTTTACCAGCCAGTGCAAATAATCAGATTTCGCCTCAATTTAACCGTTATCTGTTAGGGCCGGGAGATGTCCTAAACGTGGCTTTTCAACGTCCTGCGGGTGCTTATCGCTTAGGGCCTGGTGACGGTATTAGCGTGCTTGTGCAACGCTTTCCAGATTTGAGCTTTCAAACCACGATTAACCCAGAAGGTAATATCACAGTGCCACTACTAGAAACAGTGTCACTGCAAGATTTAACTTTGCAAGAAGCCCAAGCAAAAATTCGCTCGTTACTCAATCGGTATGTAATTAATCCTGTGGTGGTGTTATCGTTGGCAGTACCACGCCCTGATTTGAACTTCTCAGCCCCAGTTAATCCCGAAGGCAATATTGTCATCCCACAAGTGGGAACTATCTCTGTACAAGGGTTAAGTGTGCAAGAAGCACAAGAAAAAATTCGCTTGACTTCTAGCGAGATTTTAGCAAATCGGATGTTGGTGGTGTCGTTAGCAGCCCCAAGACCTGTGCAAGTAACTGTCAGTGGGGAAGTGTTTCGACCAGGAATTTATGGTATGGCTTCATCAATACCTCGTGTTGCGGATGCTTTACTCGCGTCTGGTGGTTCTACTATGAATGCTGACTTGCGACAGGTGCAGGTACGTCGTCGGTTGATGGATGGTTCTACAATTTCTCAAACGATTGATTTATACGGGGCATTACAAAATGATGGTTCGCTGCCTAGCTTACGTTTGCAGGATGGGGACGCAATAGTTGTACCTAGTCGTGAAATTGGTGCAGATGACGGTTACGATCGCTATTTAGTGGCTCGTTCTTCTCTGGCTGTCACACAAATTAGAATCCGTGTGTTAAATTACGCTGCTGGAGGGCTTGTGACTCAAGCACTGCCTAATGGTAGTAGCTTTGTTGATGCCTTGGGAGGAATCAATCTTGATACTGCCAACCTGCGAGATATTGCTTTAGTGCGGTTCGATGCGGAACGTGGCAAAGCTGTCACCCAAAAATTAGATGCTAAGAAGGCTTTGGCTGGCGATGTCTCTCAAAATGTGCCTTTACAAGATAATGATGTGATTGTGGTTGGCCGTAGCTTGGTTGGGAGAATTACTAATTTTTTAAGTACGATTACTCAGCCATTTTTCAATGTCCGGTCTTTCCTGAATTTCTTTGAAAGCTTCGGCGGAGGGGGAAATTGATGTATATTTTTAGACTAAATTAAAAATGTATAAAAATTATAGCCTGGGGGTGACTAATCTATGAAGCATCAGGAATAATAACAAGTAACTAACTGGACAGCTAGCGATCGCTAGCTTCAATTCAACCTCGTCTGTTTACTTATGGCTTTGTTATGACCCCACCAATTGTTAAACGCTACATTATCGCTTTTGAAAAATACAAGTGGATTGGATTAGCCAGCTTTGGTTTAGTAATCGCGGGGTCAACAGTGGTGGCTATGCAACCAGAACCACCAGCCAGTTATATAGCAGATGGCGCACTGACATACACTCGTCCACCAGTTTCATTTTCTACTACTGGTACGGAAATTCAGCAACAGGGTCAGGGACTCGATGCCAAAGTGTTACTATCAGATCCTTTGGTGGAAACTGTAGCAGCAAAGGTTAATGTTTCACCTAAAACTATTGGCAAAAATATTGCTATTAAGGCACCAAAAAAAAGTGCCACCGGGGAATTAGAATCTAGCATTATTGAACTGAAATATAAAGATACTGACCCTAAGCGCGCTCAAGAAATCATACTGGAATTGATGCAAGCAATGGTCAAGCTGAGTAATGATATTAATACTGGGCGATTAAATGCAATTATTGAAAAAATTAACGAACGCATACCCCAAGTAAGATCAGAACTGCAAGCGGCAGAAAGGAAACTAGAACTGTATGATCGCCTGGAACGTCCCGCTATATTAGCAGCAGAAAACGGTAGTCTGTTGAGTGCGATCACTAATAGTCAAAATCAACAGCGTACAATTCAACAAACTATTACGGGGATTGATGCCCAAATTCGCAGTTTGCAAACAAAATTGGGATTAAATGTCGATCAAGCTTATGTTTCTTCTGCCTTAAGTGCTGATCCCATCATTGTCAGTTTACGCAATCAGATTTATCAGACTGAATCACAAATAGCTTTGCTGCGTAAGGATTTACGCCCAGAACATCCCACCATGATTCAGTTGCAGCGTCAAAAACAAGCCAATGAGGAATTATTACAACAACGGGCTGCGGAGGTAATTGGTGGTGGTGGGGCAGCCGCACCTTTAGCACGTAACGTTACTGATATCCGCGCCCAAATTAATTTAGATCCAGCTAGGCAGCAACTAGCAAACCAGATGGTGGCTTTGCAAACCCAACGAGAAACCCTGGAACAGCAGTTGGCGCAGCAATTGCGCGAAGAGATGCGATTGCGAAAGGAATATTCTCAAATACCCAACAAACAACTAGAGCGATCGCGCTTAGAACAGGAGGTAGCCCTCAAGAAAGCTGTTTTTGATCAAATGCAAGCCAAACTCACCGATGCTAGAACTGCTGAGGCAGAAACTGTCAGCAGTCTTAGCATTGCCCGACTTCCTTCGATTCTGCCTGAACCTAAAAAATCTAAGAGTATACCTTTTACTTTAGGTGTGGGCGGTTTCTTGGGAATTTTAGTTGGTGGTGGAGTTATATTCTTGTTAGGTTCGCTAGAAGGTACTTTGAGAACTAAGGAAGATATCCGCGACAACCTCAAGCAACGGGAAGCGGTACTGTTGGGAGAACTACCGTTAATGCCTGTGGATGATTTACCCCCTGAAGGAATACCGGTTGTTTTTTCTCCAGATTCCCTATATTTAGAGTTTTATGAGAAGTTCCGCAGTAATCTGCGCCGGATGGGTGGGAAAAATTTGAAGGTAATTTTAATTACTAGCACAGGTAGCAAAGAAGGTAAAACTACCAGTGCTTATAACTTGGGTGTAGCAGCTGCGCGAGCGGGAAAAAGAACTTTAATTATTGAAACAGATTTGCGATCGCCTTCCTGCTGTTCATCGCTGAAAATCAACCCAGATCCAGATGCTACTATAGAACCCCTGCGTTATTACGGTAGCTTGAGTGAATGTATTCGTTTAGTGCCAGATGTTGAAAATTTATACATCATCCCCAGTCCAGGGCCTGTGCGTCAGTCGGCGGCTATTCTAGAATCAAGCGAAATGCGGCGACTGATGGAAGATGCCAGGGAACGTTATGATTTAGTAATTTTAGATACCAGTCCCCTGAGCTTATCCAATGATCCCTTATTAATCCAACCTTACAGCGATGGCATCATCCTAGTAGCCAGACCAAACTATACTCAGGAAAATATGCTAGGAGAAGCTATAGACCAATTAGTGCAAGATGAACTGGGATTATTAGGAGTGATTATTAACGGTGCTGATATTACCATCACTTTACCACCAGTAGCTCAATCCTCATCTGAGGATGTACCCGAAGAAGACAAACAGGAGGAATCACCACAAATCTCCGTAGGTGTAACTAACTTCAAATAATTGCCCTGGCAGTCAAATCAGCCACTAATCACGTCTAAATAAACCAAATAAAGGGCTAAGAATTAACCCGAAGACAAAACCGCCAATATGCGCCCAATAAGCAACGCCTCCTGTTTCTACACTCATGTTAGCAGCAGCTTGTAGACTAGCAAGACCAGATATAACATTCTGGATAAAGAAAATCCCAATCAATACCAGTGCCGGAATACTGATTGTAGTCACAAAAAAACCTAAAAAAACCAAAGTTGTAACTCTGGCATAAGGAAAACGAATAATGTATGCACCCAACACCCCAGAAATCGCACCGCTAGCACCCAAAGACGGGATAGTTGAATACATCCCAATAAACCATTGACAAGCAGCCGCTAAAGCACCACAGGCTAAATAAAAAATTAAATATTTGAGATGTCCTAAGCGTTCCTCAATATTGTTACCAAAAACCCACAGAAACACCATGTTGGTGATCAAGTGCCACCAACCACCATGTAAAAATTGCGACGTGAATAAAGTTGTCCACTCACTCGCAAAATTGCTGGTTAGCTGTACGGGTACTACAGCATACTGATCTAAAAACTGATTTAATTGGGCATTAGATAAGCTCAATTCGTGAAGAAAGACTAAAACATTCATCCCAATTAAACCGTAGGTAAAATACGGGGTGACTCGCGTCGGGTTTTCGTCGTAAAGGGGAAACACAGGTGTTTTTCCTCATCATTCATTAATTGCAATATAACGTGAACCCGGAGTTTAATTGGTTAAATGTATCTTTTTATTCTAAGTGAGTTAAACCGGCACGTAAAGCACCGCTTTCTACCCTAAGCACCTCTAACCCTTACCATTTGTGACTTACGGTGTAAGGCAATATTAGTGATTTCACAGCCGACGGTTTTCATCTGCGCTAATATACGTTTATCCCGTTGATGCCAAACTGCAAATATTTGTTGTCTACCATCATAAAATGTGTCTGGGTCAATTTGATAAATATCATTGACGCGTTTTAACCTCAAACCGAATAAATGTAACAATCGACTCAAGATTTTAATTCCTGTGGCTTTATTTTGTCCTTTCAAAAAATCAATACCCAGGACTCTTTTAATATGTTTACTGTGTTGCCCAACTACATCTTTTAGCCAGAGTAACTTACTATCATCCTCAGTTAATTTTAGTTCTGTATCTAGGAATTGCAGCATTCCCAAGGCTCTCATTGCCTCAACTTTCAAGGTATAGGTTTTTAAATCTGGTAAAAACACTTTACCCTCACCTAAAGATAATTGCTGTTGCCATTCTTGCTCATCTTTGATATGAAAATACTCACTTTCATGGGTGAGATAATAATGAATCAATAATTGCGAGTAATATCCTTGATCATCCTGCAATTTCAGACGAGGAGTTATTTTAACTCCATATTTTTGCTTGAGATGATATTTCTGGATTTGGTGACGTTCTTCATCAGTAAGTGAATGTTGAACAGATAAATACTCATATTCTACATAATCAATATCTTTGGCGTTGGCAACATTGGTTGCTGCTGTTAATTGATTTTGTTGCTTAATATTTTTAATTTGACGCTTAATTTCTTTAGCTTTTTGCCGTTTGTCTGTCCATTCTTTCTGTACTTTGACAATTTCGAGGACTAATCTTTGGCGATTAGCTACATCACTCGGATCAGTTGCTAAAAATGCTAACCGTAAATCTCGGATAATATTGTTGTGAATGGCATTGCTTCTTACCCAAAGTTGATGTCCATCAGTCTTTAAACCGTCTTGCATTGATTGTCTGTAAAGACGCAAAGAAGCATTTACTCTCGCAGATATTTTAGCCCAAGTGCGTAAATGAATCGGGTCATAAACTAAGGGTAAATCTACATCTATTTTATGTAAGGGACTGAGCAATGCTAAGTTTTCTTTTTGATTTTCTTGATACCAATTTGACAGTAAACGATAGTTTGTACTACCGCTACCAATTAAGCCAATTCCTCTTTTAGCACACCAAACAATTCGCGGGACATTATCCCGAACTCTGGCTAATGCTTGTCGGGCTTCTGAATCGGGAATTACTCCTTGAAAAATGCCATAAACTCGGTCAAAATGTTGGACATCGATACTAATACCTGTCCCTAAACTAGGAGTGACAAATACATGATCATATTCAGTAATTTTTTGATTAATAGCTGCTACAAAATCTACGGCTGCATGTCCTGGTGTATTTGTGGTTTGACTATTGATAACTAGGGTTTTTGGAAATTCATATTTTAGTTTTTCTAAACGCTCTTTGAGATAACTTTGGATGGTTTCACAACTGTAACGTCCAGAGCGGCTGTCTGTTGTAACGTAACATTTTCTGCCAGCGAGTAAGTCTAATTCTAATTGTTGAATTAAAGGTATGGGATTGGGAGAATCATAAAATGTCACATCCCAACCTCGTTGGGGTTTCCATTGATTTACTACTACCCAAGGTTTAATTTTACATCCTGCTAAACCCTGGAGATATTCTAAAGAAATATCTGATAAATCAGCATCTTGGGCAATGACTAAGCCCCCAGTTAATAATACTGTAGAAATTAATTGTTGGAATACTTTTAAAATTTTGACGCGCTTGTGTTTACAAGTGTTGCTGTTGAGAAGATGCCATAAAGATTGTTCTACTTCATCTAAAATGACTATTGCTCCTTGCCAATCTTCTGGATGCAGTTTCCAGATAGAATCAACACACAAACCTAAAGATGGGATTTGCGCTGATGCTGGATGATTAATTATTAAGGCATTACTCTGGTTTTTGATGCTTTCACTCTGACCTAATCCCCATTTAATCCCAATTTTTTCACATAAAAATTTACCTAGTTGGATTCTATGGGTAATGAGTAATACAGGTTTGTGGTGAGTTTTGGCTTGAGTTACAAGAGATTGTAGGGCTGTGGTTTTACCTGTACCTTTTGCTGATTTGACTCCTACTAATCCAGCAGTCGGAAAATTGATTTCTCCTAAATAGGGACGATTAATGGTGAGTGTAGCCGGAATAGTTAACTCGGTGTGGGGTTTAATTTGGGCTAGGTAAATTTCTAAGTCAACGCTTTGACGATAAACTTTTTCAAAGGTGTTTGCACCTTTGGCAACTATCAACTCATCAACGCCTTTTTCTTGCCCTGGTAGTTTGATGACTTTGACAGGACATTTTTTTTCTTGAAATAAACAACCAAGTTGCGCGATCGCATTACTGACGGCAGCGATTTTTTTAGCTTCGGTTTCAAAATCAAAACATATATAAAAACTGCGTTGCATCCGCGTAAATGCCGCTAAGTCAGGTATCAATTGCCGATTGATCACTTTACCAAATCTATCTTTGATTACCCGATAACCGCTAGTAATCCCAGGAATAGCGATCGCTGCATAGCCTTGTGTCAATAATGTAGCAGCTTTCTTGGCTCCCTCACAAATAATCACAGGGATTTGAGACTCCATCACCCATTCCCAAAAGCCTACAGCTTCGCCCTGTTCGTTGATGCGGATGTGGGCAGGTATGGCGATATTATACCTTTGGGAAATTTTCTCCCAGATACCCAACGTCACCCGCAGACAAAATAACCTTGTTGGTGTGCTAGGAGGATGTTCGTATTTAATCGGCTTACCATTTTGATTCTGACGCGGTTGGTTCGGTTTAAAGCAACCCCATTCCATCGCTTCCCAATTATTCAGGGGATCTAAGCCAGAACACCACCAGCCACCAGCACCAGCATGACTGTAGCGTTGTAACCAGCCAGTTTTTACCATTCCCGTGTTCGTGCGGGGTAGATGCTCAGAAATCAACAGACACTCTAATGCTGCTACACCTGTGAGAGTCTTGAAATTCAGTTGTGTCAAGGCTAAATCAATACCACTACTCTTAATTAATTCTTCAAGATGTTGTGGGTGTAAGTCTTGTAGATACATGGGGCGAACCGCGAACGGAATCAGGATGGATTTAAAACCTTACCACGCCTTTACTGATTTTTTTTAGCAAAAATTCTCAGGGTATCTTGATATTTTTGTTACTTCGTTATCCGAGATACATCGGTGAGTGAGACCTTGGGTGATTTTGTCCGATGTCATTCGGAAATTAATAAGTTTGTATTGTATTTTTAGTGACAAAAAATTTTATATTTTCCGTATTTTTCTGGCGTGACTTGCTCTATCACAAAAGTATAATTTTTGTCAATCAAAGTTTGTCAACTCTCTCTCCCTGGGTTTGAGTCTCCCACCAATAGGTGGTAGGACTGGACGGGGGTAATCTTTCACAGATAGTCCCTGTTCCCTGTTCCCTGTTCCCCGTTCCCCGTTAAATGAAAATCAGAGGGCAGAAGGCAGAAGGGAGTTGATAATCACATCCAATTATGTATATGTAATTTAATTTTTTTCTAGTTCAGTGAAATTCCATATACGTATTGACAAGAATGAAGTATAAAGTAACAGGGTTAAAAAAATTAGAACCACAAACAAAGTTGACTTGTATTTTGGTCAAAGAGTTATTTTTTCTGCCCAATGTTAATTAAATATTATCGGAGATATGACAACTTATGCCCAGTATACTCAAACGAACTGCTACACTTTCTCTAGCAGGTGCGATCGCATTAACTTTTACAGGTTGCGGAGAAAGCAAAGTAGCTCAATGTAACAAAGTTATTAAAGTTGCCAATCAGGCGGCGGTTTTAGGTCAAGAATTCGGTAAAGATCCCAAATCTGCAAAAGGTTCTCAAGGTCTAATTGAACTTTCTGGTAAGATAGACCAAATCAGTACAGAAATGAAAGGCTTGGCAATTCAAGATGAAGCATTAAAAGGTTTCCAAGGACGCTTTTTTAAACTCTATCAAGACATTAGTAAAAGTTTAAATGATACAGCCGCAGCTATAGATAAAAAGAACATACGAGATGCAAATCGCTTTTTAGTAACCTTACAAAAGAGCAGTGTTGAAGAAGGTGCCATAGTCAAGGAAATCAATACCTATTGCTCTGGTAAATAAACATTTTTTCCCAAATATGACCAAAAAGGGAACAGGGAACAGGTTTTTAGTACATCCTTTATTGATTGCCAAAAGCGGGTCAAGGTTTGGCTCACCACTTTAACCCGCTTTGGATGATAAATTTTACACCATCTCAGAAGAAGTTTGCACTGCTGGCTGAGGCTGAGGTTGGAACATGAACAGCGAGTAAACAACATCACGGCGGATGTTGACCATCATATCCAAGAACAACTCATAACCCTCACTCTTATACTCAATAAGCGGGTCTTTCTGTCCATAACCACGCAAGCCTACAGACTCACGCAAAGCATCCATTTGTTGGAGGTGTTCACGCCATAGGGTATCAATGCGTTGCAAGATGAAGAAACGTTCAGCTTGGCGCATCAGTCCGGGTTGAATTTGGTCAATTTGGGCTTCTTTGAGGTCGTAGGCAATTCTTACTTGTTCATGCAAGAAGGCTTTAATTTCACCTACTCCCATGTCTTCTAATTGACTGGCTTGCATATCAGACAGCAAATAGACGAACTCCTTAACTTTCTCCACCAACTTTTCTAATTCCCACTCTTCTGAGGGGAGATCGGCGTTAATGTAGTAGTCAACGATTTCGTCCATCGTTTTTTCGGCGTACTTAATCACCTGTTCTTTTAGGTCTTGCCCTTCCAACACCCGACGACGTTCGGCGTAGATGGCGCGACGTTGGTTATTCATTACCTCGTCGTACTCAAACACCTGTTTACGGATGTCGTAGTAGTAGGTTTCAACTTTTTTCTGTGCGCCTTCTAAGCTGCGGGTAAGCATGCCCGACTCAATGGGCATATCTTCCTCGACGTTGAAGGCTTCCATTAAACCGGCAACGCGATCGCCTCCAAAAATCCGCAGTAAGTTATCCTCTAAACTCAAGAAGAATCTGGTTGAACCAGGGTCTCCTTGTCGTCCGGCGCGTCCCCGTAACTGGTTATCAATCCGCCGTGATTCGTGGCGTTCAGTACCAATTACGTGCAGACCACCCAATTCTATAACTTCGTTATGCTCCTGCTCGGTAAATTCTTCGTATTCCTGCTTCACCCGTTTGTAAGCATCTCGTAATTTCTGAATTACCGGGTCATCAGTAGGGGCTTTTTCGGCGGCTACAGCTACCTTATCTTCTGCTTCTAGTTCTGCTAAACTACGCTCACCATACTCCCGCACGGCAGCATCTACAGCTTCTTTTAACAGCTGTTCTGCTTCTTTAGAGATTTGGGTGGGGAAAATTTCCGGGGAAGCCTTCCAAGTTTTGACTTTTTTGCCAGGAACGAAACCTTGACCGCCACCGTGTCCTGTGGGTAAACCCGCCGCCCTCTGTACGCCAAAAACGTCTTCATCGTCTGGTCTAACGATGCGTGGCATCAAGTATTCCCGCAGTTTCAGCCTGGCCATATATTCGGAGTTACCACCCAGGATGATGTCCGTACCACGTCCCGCCATGTTTGTGGCAATGGTAACAGCACCTTTACGTCCTGCCTGAGCGACAATTTCCGCTTCCCGTTCTACGTTTTCGGGTCTGGCGTTGAGTAATTCGTGGGGAATGCCTTGTGCTTTTAGTAGTTGACTGAGATATTCAGATTTTTCCACACTGGTAGTTCCCACGAGAACCGGTCTACCCTGTTGGTGCATTTCGGCACATTCACCAGCGATCGCGCGCCATTTGCCAGTCTCTTTCTTAAATACCAAGTCAGATAAATCTTGCCGTTTTCTGGTGCGGTTGGTAGGAATGATCGTGACTTCTAATTTGTAAATTTTTTCAAACTCGGCTTCTTCTGTTTTCGCCGTTCCCGTCATCCCCGCCAATTTGGGATACAACAAGAACAGGTTTTGATAAGTAATTGTTGCCAGCGTTTGGGTTTCTGGCTGAATATCTACCCGTTCTTTCGCTTCAATCGCTTGGTGCAAGCCATCACTCCAACGCCTTCCGGGTAACACCCGTCCAGTAAATTCATCAACAATTACCACTTCGCCATTACGGACGATGTAGTTGACATCCTTGACGAAAAGTTCTTTAGCTTTAATCGCATTAAATACAAAGTGCGCCCAAGGATCTTCCGGATCAAATAAATCTGTCACCCCCAAAAGCTGTTCTGCTTCCGCGAAACCTTCATCGGTTAACAGTACGTTACGAGCTTTTTCATCTACCTCATAATGCTCATCTTTTCGTAGAGTCAAGGCGATTTCCGCCGCTTGGAGATACTTTTCTGTCGGTCTTTCTACCTGACCTGAAATAATTAATGGTGTCCGCGCCTCATCAATTAAAATTGAGTCTACTTCGTCAATGACGCAATAGTTAAACGGACGCTGTACTACATCAGCCATTGATGTAGCCATGTTATCCCGCAGATAGTCAAAGCCTACTTCACTGTTAGTTACATAAGTGATATCGCAGTCATAATTTTTCTTGCGTTCACTGGGAGTCATGCTCGCCTGAATCAAACCCACACTTAAACCCAGAAAACGATGTACCTGTCCCATCCATTCCGCGTCCCGACGAGCCAGGTAATCGTTGACAGTGACTACGTGGACACCTTTACCAGTCAGGGCATTTAAGTAACTTGGTAAGGTAGCCACTAGGGTTTTACCTTCACCAGTTTTCATTTCGGCGATTTGTCCAGTATGTAGAATGACACCGCCCAACATCTGAACATCAAAATGCCGCAACCCTAAGACTCGTCTACCTGCCTCCCTCACTACAGCAAAGGCTTCTGGCAGGATATCGTCCAGAGTTTCGCCTTTGGCCAGTCTCTGTTTAAACTCTACTGTTTTGCCTTTTAAATCTTCATCGGCAAGAGCTTGAATCTCTTCCTCTAGAAGATTAATTTCTGTAATGTAGGGTTGGTATTTTTTCAGCTTACGAGCGTTGGGGTCGCCCAACAAGAGTTTTAGCATGGCAGATTCTGGAACTAAATTGAGAGGATGGGAATTAAAAGGGTTTGACTATTCTAATGATTATAAGAATTTAACCCAACCCAACCATTGTCAGTCATGGATGGGAATGAGAGGTAAAGTAACTCAAAAACAGCAAAAATGAGACTCAATCTATGAATTTAGATGATCCGTTTGATTTCGCAGTTTTAAATGGAAACTCTTTTAATAGTATCATTTCACCCCCAGATGAGGCAGCGATCGCCCACCATACTCAAGTAGCGATATCCGATGAGGGGGATGAGGGAGATGAGGGAGAATTTCTTCTTAATATCCAGTACCTAGTACCCAGTCCCCAGTACCCAGTCCCCAGTCCCCAGTCCCTAATTTTCCCACTCTGGACTGAGGCGACGAAAATTAAAGTCCTTAGCACTCGGATGACAACTGATACAACCACTGATCTGCACAGGGCGGGGTAAATCGACTTGGGGATGTAAAGCTTTAAAATAACGCGAATTATTCACTCGATAGGGTGTGTTTTCGTCTGGTAATTGGGAACGGGAGAAGGTGGAAAGATACCTCCATACAAGCATACGCGGTGGATCAATCAACGGTTTGAGGGTTACGCCGTAGTGCTGGGAGTCTTCTATCAGGTTTCTCCAGGTTTGGGTGGGTAATACCGCCGGTGGTAGGGCAATATGACAACCAGAACAATTTTCTAGATATAATTCTTGTCCTAGTTGGTGTTGTGCGGGTACTAGATCAATTGTGCCAATTTCTGCTGAGGGTGTGACACCTTGGGCGGTAGTTGCCAAAGCTAACAGCCAACCCATTACCAGACTCCAAGTTAAAATGATGAATATTAACCCCAAAGGCTTGCGGTTGAGTTTGCGGCTACGGGATTTGCGTTTAACCAGATTTGACATTCCTCACATTCCCAAATAAACATTTAGATGTGTCCTTGTTTTTTAGGCGATCCTAACACGCGCAAATCTCAGCAGGATAAGGAAACTAGCGTTTAAGGAATAGGTACTGCTCGCAATAATCGCTCCACTACACTTCTAGCATTACGCCCTCCTCTGGGAATCAGACGATGACAAAGTACATGAGGAGCTAAAAACTTGACATCATCGGGAATGGCATAATCACGCCCCAACAGAAAAGCTAAGGCTTGGGTGGCTTTTTGTAAGGCTACTGTCCCCCGTGGACTCACACCAAGGGTAATTTCTTCATCTTGGCGTGTTGTCCGCACTAATTCCAGAATGTATTGCTGTAAGGAAGTTTCTACTTGGACTTTTGAGCAGAGATGACGTAATTGTGCTACTTCTTCCAAAGTCATGCAAGGTTGTAATTCATCTACCTTGATACCCTGCTGGAGATTTTGCAGCATTTCTAATTCTTCATCAGCAGAGGGATAACCTAAGCTCAAGGACAGCATAAATCTATCCATTTGGGCTTCTGGTAGGGGAAAAGTACCTTGATATTCGATGGGGTTCTGGGTAGCAATCACAAAAAACGGTTGTGGTACTGGGCGGGAAACTCCATCAACTGTAACTTGATGTTCTTCCATCACTTCCAGTAAAGCTGACTGGGTGCGGGGTGTGGCGCGGTTGATTTCGTCGGCTAGCAAGACGTTAGCAAAAACCGGGCCGGGCAGAAAAGTAAATTCGCCGCTTTTGGGACTCCAGATGTTTGTGCCTGTGATATCTGTGGGGAGTAAGTCGGGTGTACATTGTAGCCGTTGAAATTTACCATCTAGTGAACGAGCTAAGGATTTAGCTAAAAGAGTTTTACCGACTCCTGGCACGTCTTCTAGGAGGGCGTGACCTCCACCTAACAACGCTACTAAAACTAAGCGTATGGCTTCATGTTTGCCAACGATGGTACGATTGAGGTTTTGGGTTAGAGCGTCAATTTTTTCTCTCATGCTCCACTGCTTGGGGGTTGGTGACTCGGCGATAAGAAACTGGAGCAGAGAATAACCTATGCCCTATTCCCCACTCCTCTATTTACAGTGTTCCCACTTAGCTGCTAAACAATTCACAATTCAAAATTACATTTCAAAATTTATAGCAGGAGGCAGGAGGCAGCCAGTAGGGTGCGTCAGATATCAACAATCTGTTTATTGGCAGCATTTAAGCAGTCTGACGCACCCTACAAGACAGATTTAATGTGACACTTGCGTAAGTCCTAATTCTGATAAAACTTCTTTGGCAATGGTGCAGTCTTGTTGAATTTGGTTTTTGAGGGCTTCTAGGGATGAAAATTTTTGTTCTGGGCGCAAAAATTCTACTAACTCTACAGCTAGTTTCTTACTGTATAAATCACCCGACCAATTGAAAAGATGTACTTCTATAGAAAAATTAGTACCGTTGACTGTCGGACGATTACCAATATTCATCACTCCCAACAGTTCACTAGATGTATTATCTGCTGATATCTCGTTGAGCAGGTTGACACGGACTGCATACACTCCTTGACGGGGGATAAATTTGTCTTTGGGGAGTTCTAAGTTAGCTGTGGGAAAGCCTATGGTTCTACCTAGTTGTTCACCTTTGACTACCGTACCAATCAGGGTGTAAGGTCGTCCTAAGCATCGGTTAGCGTTTTTGATATCTCCGATTTCTAAGTGTTGGCGGATCAGTGAAGTGCTAATAGGAGCAGTAGAGTGAGTTTGATCTGATAAAGGTGCTGTCGTAGTTTGTAAAGTTACTATAGTCACAGGTATATGATACTTGGCGGCGATCGCCTGCAAATCTTTGGCAGTTCCTCGGCGTTCTTTGCCAAAACAAAAGTCTTGTCCGACGCTGATTTTCTGACAGCGTAGTTGCTGTACTAAAATTTTTTGGACAAATTCTTCAGGAGTCAACGCGGCTAATTCTCTGTCGAAGGGTAGCAAAACTAATTGTTCTACCCCAAGCGATCGCAATTGTTGTACTTTTTCATCTAATGGTGTTAACCATGTCCGGGGTTGCCCGGTAAAAAACTCCTGCGGGTGGGGATTAAAGGTGACAACTGTCGAGTATATCCGTTCTTGTGGGGTTGGTGGCGTGGTGAGTTCATGGGGTGAGTGTGCTGATAAATTTTCCCCATCTCTTAATCCTGACTGCAAAACTGGTTGAATGACTCTGTGATGGCCAAGATGGACACCATCAAATTTGCCAAGAGCAACAGCAGTTGGTGTTAGCAGCCCTTCAGTTGCATTTGCAGAAGCCACCCACACAGAACACCCTTTTTGAGACAAATTTAGCACTGAGATTCTGGGATTTGAGGTTTATTGACAACAGGCAGGAAGCAGAGGGCAGTTATGCTGAAGGCTGCATCTGCTGACAATTTTCGAGAGCAAGAGTTTAAGACACCTAGTCATCAAGAGGCTCCAATTCAGATGCGTTTTCAAAAGTTTGAAAACGTTCCTTCTGCCTCCTGCCTCCTACCTCCTGCCTTCTTCAAATTTAATCTAAAATCTCCCATGACTTTGACTGTCACGGTTAATCGGAAATATGACTGACAGGCAAAGATTCTGATAAGGGGCGTGATACAGGAATATGAAGTACCATTCCTTCCCGTGCCATGACAGCACCAGGAAATTGAGCAATGGCTTCTGCTCCCACATTATCTAAAAAATCATCATCATGGGCTGGATCATGATGAAATATTACCAGTGTCTTGACATTAGCTGCTTTCGCTATTTTCACGGCTTCTTGCCATGTAGAATGTCCCCAGCCGATTTTCGGTGATCTAGGGGAATAGTATTCGTCATCAGTATAGGTAGAATCGTAAATTAAAATATCCGCATTCCGTGCCAGCCACAGCACATTTTCATCTAATCTATCGGGAAAATGTTCTGTGTCGGTAATGTAAACCGCCGCCCCATTACACCAATTCACTCGATATCCTACCGCCTCCCCAGGATGGTTGAGTGATGCCGTTTCTACGGTAATGCCACCATCAATATATATTGGTTGCCCTGGGTGAACGTTGTGGAAATGCAAGTTAGCTTGCATGATCTGCAAGGGTACGGGAAAATTTGGATGCAGCATCTGATCATTCAGACGCTGTTCTACTGTAGAACCATCAGGAGCGATCGCACCATAAATATAAAAGTTATTCCCTTTCACAAATCCGGGGACAAAAAAGGGAAATCCCTGTATATGATCCCAATGGGAATGAGTGAAAAATAGATAAGCTTCTATTGGCATTTGGCGCAATAACGATTGCCCCAAAACGTGCAGCCCTGTACCACCATCAAAAATTAAGCGTTTACCACCCACTTGCATGGAGATGCAAGGAGTGTTACCACCATAACGGACTGTGTGTGTCCCTGGACTGGGAATGCTGCCGCGAACACCCCAAAATTGTACGCTAAATTGGTTCTCTATCCTAGACATGGGCATTATTTGCTGGACTGAGCGGGCAATCAATAACAAAAGTTTGTGTTGTCTTGTTAAATTTATGCTGTTTTACTGTATGTGATAGAGAAAAAGGTGAATGGTAAAACAGCACACCTTGTTGAAGGTAGCTTATGTCAACTAACTGAGTGAATGCTAGGCATTTACTTTATTATTCCCAAAATATTTGTATAAGTAATATCAACAACGCTCCTAATTTATAGCCTATATTTGGCTGTGTTGCATTTTACTGACTCAAATGGATTGGGTATTGGCAACAGCAACGAATAAACATACCAGGAAATCCGATTTACCCTCAAATTCTTTAAGAAAAATTCCACTCCCAGTCAAATAATTTATCTAATCCGGTGGCATAAGTCAGGTTGTATTGCAATGGCGTAATGCTAATATAGTTATCCCGAATCACATTTACATCAATGGGTATGTTTTGCGGTAAATGTAACCCGGCTGGCGGTTCGACATCTTCTAAAACTTCCCCAGTTAACCAGTAGTAGGTTTTACCACGCGGATCAATGCGTTTGTCAAAAACGTCTACATAACGCCGTACTCCTTGACGGGTAAGTTTGACACCGGCAATTTCTTCGGCTTTCACCGCCGGAATGTTAATGTTGAGCAACATCAAATCGGGAATCGGTTTGTGAGATATTTGCTCGACTAGGGTTGTGGCAAACTCCGCCGCCGGTTGAAAATTTTTTTCAGTGTGGCTGGTTAGGCTCAGTGCGATGCTGGGGATGCCTTCAATCATGCCTTCCATAGCCGCAGACACCGTACCAGAATAGAGGATTTCTGTCCCCAAGTTGGCACCTTGATTAATGCCAGAGAGAACCAAATCCGGGGGCGATTCTAATAAAGCCCACAGTGCCAGTTTTACACAGTCGGAGGGAGTCCCATCACAAGCCCAAGCTTTGACGGCAGGATGAAAAATCGATTCGACAATTTCGGCGCGAATCGGTTGGTGTAAAGTCAGTCCGTGGCCAGTTGCCGATCGCTCTCGGTCAGGGCAAACTACGGTAACATCATGGCCTGCTGCTGCTAAACAGTTGGCGAGGGTACGGATACCTAACGCGGAAATGCCGTCATCGTTGCTAATTAGTAGTTTCATAGTCAATTAACACAGGGAATGGGGAGTAGGGAGTGGGCAGAACAATCACCTATCTATCTAATCACGTTAAACTGGTAAAAAGACGTATGGTTTTAACTCCTGTCGTTGATGAATTAATGGCATACTACTAAAGTTATTTGTCGAATAGTCCAAAAATATGGACTATTGACTATGGACTATTGACTATTAACTCAATGACTAGCAACTTAGAAGCTCAACTTTTAGCATTGCGCCAAGAGGGAGAACAAGCGATCGCCGCCGCCGATAGCCTAGAACGTCTGGAGGAACTCAGAGTTAACTATCTGGGGAAAAAAGGCCAGCTAGGTGCGCTGTTGCGAAGTATGGGGCAGATGAGTGCGGAAGAAAGACCTAAAATTGGTGCGATCGCTAATACCGTCAAGGAAGCCCTACAAGCCAGTTTAGACCAGCAAAAGGCTGCTTTAGAAGCGGCTCAAATTCAAGCACAACTAGAAGCAGAAACTCTAGATGTGACGATGCCCGGCATCTACCGTCCCCAAGGTCGCATTCATCCTTTAAATGGTATAATTGACAAAGCATTAGATATCTTTGTCGGCATGGGTTACACCGTGGCGCAAGGGCCAGAAATGGAGACAGATTACTACAATTTCGAGGCTCTGAACACTCCACCCGATCACCCAGCCCGTGATATGCAGGATACTTTCTACCTGCCTGACGGTAATCTTTTACGTACTCATACTTCATCAGTCCAAATTCGCTACATGGAAAAGGAAGAACCACCCATCCGGGTTGTTGCTCCAGGGCGAGTTTATCGGCGTGATAATGTTGATGCCACTCACTCGGCAGTTTTCCATCAAATCGAGTTGTTAGCCATTGATGAGGGATTGACTTTTACAGACCTCAAAGGCACTATCAAAGTATTTTTACAAGCAATGTTTGGTGATTTGCCCATTCGCTTCCGTGCCAGTTATTTCCCATTCACTGAACCTTCTGCTGAGGTAGATTTACAGTGGAATGGGCGTTGGTTAGAAGTCATGGGTTGCGGTATGGTAGATCCGAATGTGATGAAATCTGTGGGTTATGATCCAGAAATTTACACCGGGTTTGCTGCTGGTTTTGGTGTAGAACGTTTTGCAATGGTATTACACCAAATAGATGATATTCGCCGCTTGTATGCCAGCGATTTCAGGTTTTTAAGCCAGTTTTAGGTATACGGCAACCAAACACGTAGAGACGTTGCATGCAACGTCTCTACACTATTGTCTAATTAGCCGAAAACTGCTGTAATATTTATTGTTAAATCAATACAATGTATCGATTTGTAATATTTGGTAATTCCGGGTCAGGAAAAAGCACCTTAGCACATCAATTAGCAGAAAAATTCAGTATTCCAGTTCTTGATCTAGATACTATTGCATGGGAAGCAAATCAAATTGCTGTCCGCCGTTCTCATGCAGATGCAGCAAAAGATTTACTAAATTTTATCAACAATAATCATTCTTGGGTCATTGAAGGTTGTTATAGTAGCCTCATCGAAATTGCTCTAAAATTCGCCAGTGAAATTTATTTCCTCAATCCTGGTATTGATAAATGTTTAGAAAACAACCGTAACCGCCCTTGGGAACGTCATAAATTTACATCACCGGAAGAACAGGCGGCAACTTTTGAGTTTCTCCAAAATTGGATTCAAGAATATGAAACTCGTGATGATGAATTTGGTTATTCATCTCATCGCGCATTATTTGAGCAATTTAATGGCAAAAAGCAAGAAATTACTGGATAAGTCAATTTCGACAATTATCACAATGTCCACAACGCCAGTTAGTGGCTTCTTTATCAAAACCAAAAGCATTTAATAAAAACTGCCAACGACATTGTTTAGTAGTTAAATATTGCGTCATTTGTTGAGCAGCTTGTAATTGCGTTG
The DNA here is from genome assembly GCF_963870205.1 of Anabaena sp. CA = ATCC 33047. Taxonomy (NCBI): domain Bacteria; kingdom Bacillati; phylum Cyanobacteriota; class Cyanophyceae; order Nostocales; family Nostocaceae; genus Anabaena; species Anabaena sp. CA = ATCC 33047. Next base: position 85,802 of record NZ_CAWMSA010000005.1, read on the forward strand.
GCGGTTGATGTTTGGCTTTGTGTTCTATTTTGTAATGGAAAGGGTCAAGCCAAGTTAATTGTCCGGTACTATGAAGTAAAGCTAAAGCTACTGCACTATCAGGAAATTGTTTGGTAATGGCGTTAACTTCTCCCTGCTGTGGTAGTTTTTTGATTAACTGCTGGGCTTTTTGTTGCTGCGATCGCATTTGGTCTTGAAAAAATTGCTGTCTTTGTTTATCATCTGGATCTAACCACCCGGTAGGCTCACTCACCAATGTTAAAGCCTCGGCTGGTTTACCATCCCTACCAGCGCGCCCAATTTCCTGCACATATTCAGATAACAGGTGCGGTGCGTGATAATGTATAACCCATCTCACATTAGGCTTGTTAATTCCCATCCCAAAGGCACAGGTACACACCACAAAGGGAATTTTACCACCCAACCAACTGGCTTCCACAGCCCGGCGTTCTGTTGCACCTAAACCGGCGTGATAGCTGGCGGTTTTGTAACCCATCTGTGTTAACCAAGCGGCTAAACTTTCACTATCTCGCCTGGTACGAACATAAATCAATCCGGCTTGTTGTGGTCGATTTTGAATAAATTTGATTAATTGCTGTTTCCTACCCCTTGGTGTCCATGCGATGCGGACGGTAGGATGCAAATTAGGACGGTAAGGATTCAGGCGAAAAATCTCTGTTTGTTGTAATTGTAAAACAGTTTGAATAGTTTTCTGCGCTAGGGGGTCAGCCGTAGCAGTAAAGGCTGCAATACTAATTTTAGTCCCCGGTGGTTTATGTTTGAGTAATGCCGGTCTAACTGCGCCTAGTCTGCGGTAAGTTGGACGAAATGTTTCTCCCCACTGTACTAGACAATGGGCTTCATCCAAAATCAAGCCATTAATTTGCAATTGCGGCTGAGTTAATCTTTCCCAAACTGGTGGACTTAATAAAGTTTCTGGTGATAAATAGAGTAATCTTAGCTGTTGTTTTTCTAAAGCTTGCAAAGTTGCACGGCGTTGAAATGATGGTAATTCACTATGCAAGAGTGCGGCTTTTTGCTGACGTTGCAGTAGTTCCTGCACTTGATTTTCCATCAATGCTACTAATGGGGATATTACCAAAGTCAACCCGGTTTGTAGGAGTGCTGGAAGTTGAAAACAAATTGATTTACCGCCCCCTGTGGGCATAATTATCAGTGCATCTTGTTGTGATAATAAACTGTTGACGATTTCCCCTTGTGGCGGACGGAAATCTTCATAACCCCAGATTTTTTGAAAAGCCGCGCGGACTTCTTGCCAAGATTTTTGATGATGATAATTCATGAATGGTAGTAGATGCCTTGATTTTGACCGTGTGCATAAACATCAATCCTGTTCTCTATTGCTACCTTTTGCTGCTTCTAGCCGTTGGCGAATTGCTGCTTGAATTTTTTCATCAAAATTAGGATCATCTGGTCTAGCAATGATTTTGTGGGGTTGCTGATTAAGTCTATCTAGATATGCCTGAAAAGCAGCTTTATCTTGACGGTTTCTGAGAAAGTATTGCTTCAATTCTGCATCTGACATTGCACTGTAATTAACTTGACTCATCAAAATACCTCTCCATTAGGTAATATTTGAAACTCAAGCTCTTCGTTTTGTCCAGCTAGGATATAAATGTTCAGAGTTCGGTTATCTAAGCATATCAGATGTATTGGCTGGAGCATAATATACGTCAATTGATAGCAAACACGATATAAACTCTGTAATTGAGCCTCAGTAGCCACTTCGATCAACCTACCTGCTGTCTATTCTCATATCTTAGGGCAAGGCTGAAGTAGAAAAAATACTTACAACAACCTTGGCCTAAAACTTCTACACTGTCTCTACAGCAACTTCTTGAGGTTTCTCTTGTGTTTGCAAAGCTGCATATAAACGATTGAGGGCGTTAACGTAAGCTTGCGCGGAAGCTACAATGATATCTGTGTTGGCTGCACGACCGGAAAATACTCTCGATTCATGTCTTAGGCGGATAGTCACTTCACCAATGGCATCTATTCCGGCGGTTACTGACTGCACAGAAAACTCAATCAACTGGTTAGGCACGTTTACGACACGGTTAATTGCTTTGTAAACTGCGTCTACTGGCCCTGTTCCGATGGCTGCGTCGGTGAGTTCTTCGCCTGTGGGGGTGCGGAGGGTAACTGTAGCTGTAGGGCGGGCATTACTACCGCAGGAAATCTGTACCAATTCTACCCGGAATAAGTCGGGTGCTTGTTGGATTTCGTCGTTAACAATGGCTTCTAAGTCCCAGTCAGAAATTTCTTTCTTTTTGTCGGCTACTTCTTTAAATCTGACAAAGGCTTTATTGAGTTCGGTTTCTGAGAGTTCAAAGCCTAATTCTTTTAGCCGGGTGCGGAAGGCATTACGCCCAGAATGTTTACCCAATACTATTTGATTGTCTGTTAAGCCAATCAATTGGGCATCCATAATTTCATAGGTGAGTTTATTTTTCAAAACTCCATCTTGGTGAATTCCTGACTCGTGGGCAAAGGCGTTTGCACCGACAATTGCTTTGTTAGGCTGGACTAACATTCCCGTTAAGTTGGAAACGAGGCGGGATGTTTTGTAAATTTGTTTGGTGTCAATATTGGTGAGTGGTTCTTCGGAATTTTCGGGTCTACCCAAGAAGGGGTTAAAATATTGTCGCCGGACGTGTAACGCCATGACTAATTCTTCTAGGGCGGCGTTTCCTGCCCGTTCACCGATGCCGTTGATGGTGCATTCTAATTGTCTAGCACCATTTTTGACGGCTTCTAGGAAGTTAGCAACTGCCAAGCCTAAATCATTATGTCCGTGAACAGAAATAATGGCTTGGTCGATGTTGGGGACATTTTCTTTAATCCCCTGAATTAATGCCCCGAATTCGTTGGGTGTGGTGTAACCAACTGTATCGGGAATGTTAACTGTTGTTGCGCCGGCGGCGATCGCCCGTTCTAAAACTTGGTATAAGAATTCTGGATCAGAACGTCCGGCATCTTCTGGGGAAAATTCGACATCGTTGGTGAAACTCTTGGCATAGGCTACCATTTCTTCGGCGATCGCCAACACTTCTGCTCTAGTTTTTTTAAGTTTATATTGCAGGTGAATGTCAGAAGTGGCAATAAAGGTATGAATTCTGCCTTTAGCGGCGGGTTTAATGGCGGTGGCGGCGGCTTTAATATCATCGTGTCTCGCCCTAGCCAAACTACAAATTACCGGGCCGTTTTCTGTGCCGACAGTTTGAGCAATTTTGCTGACTGCTTCAAAGTCGCCGGGACTAGCAAAGGCAAACCCGGCTTCGATGATATCAACTCCCAACCGTGCCAATTGTTTGGCGATCGCTAACTTTTCGTCTATATTTAACGTTGCGCCTGGACACTGTTCGCCATCGCGAAGTGTCGTATCAAATATGATGATTCTCTCTGGTTTATTTGTCATTGCGACTCTTGGCTTTAGTTTTACTTTTAATATCGCTTACATTAGTGGTTTTAGGTTTAATTTTGTAAATATTTGCAAAGGACATTAAGCTTCTGTTTTCTCTATTTGGTCTCTAATATCATTTAAGTCTATATATCTATCTGTGGCATTGCGTAATTCTCTGGCAATCATTCCTTCCGTTGAAACTACGGTAATATGTGTATTTTTGGAACGTAATAGTTCAATTGCCCGTTCAAAATCTCCATCACCACTAAATAAAACTACTCGGTCATACTGATCAACCGTGTTAAACATATCTACAACGATTTCAATATCTAAATTAGCTTTCTGTGAATAACGCCCTGACGAATCATCATAATATTCTTTGAGGATTTTCGTTCTGACTGTATATCCTAAGCTAATTAGCGCATCTCTAAATCCTCGTTGATCCTGTGGGTCTTTTAAGCCTGTATACCAAAAGGCATTAATTAATGTTGTGTCGCATTGTTCATGTTTGAAGTATTCTAAAACTCTTCTGGGATCAAAAAACCACCCATTTTTTTGTTGAGCATAGAACATATTATTTCCGTCTACAAAAATAGACAGACGATTCATTGGAGAACCCATAGAAAAATACACCTAAAAATAGTAAAGAAATTAGAGTGAACAATAGATTATAGCAATTATCAATTGACAAATTGGCTAATATCTCAAGCTTAGGTTGTCATGTATAGCTTTTATCTTACCTCTTTCACAGGTAAAAATTAGCTGCCAGATATGAATTTATCTGTGGGGTGTTAAACATTTTCACCACCCACACTATCCAAGACACCCTGTAATCAAAATCTACCAATAAAATTGACTCCTTAACAGGATGATTTACGCTTGAGGCATCAAGTTTACTTCTAAAGAGGTAAGGCATAGGTCTTAGGATAGGATAGGGACTATATAAATTGTGCATTTAACAAGATTTGCATAACTGTCAATCTATCAACCACTCGTCAAGCACAAACAGGATCTGTGAGTTGCAGAGAGTGTAATCTAGCCAGCATCAAACACAGAGTCGGTGAATTCCGCCTCTAGTTCATCAGGCATAATCACTACTGGCATCTCACAGAGAGAGGAAGTTAGACAGTGTTTGGGGTAAAAGCTGCCTCAGTCGAGATTTACTCAAGCGTTGATGAATAATAACTGTTTTATTCCGAATGTATAAGTTGCTCATTTAAGTCTGATTTCAATATGGTTGTAGTATAAATGGAAGTGAATAAATCAAACAATTGTACGTAAACTAATTAATTATTAACACGATATGGCAGAAGAACCTAGATCAACCTCCGATAAAAAATATGTATCTACTGCCAATATAGCGTCAAATAAACCAACAAAACCAACACTGACAGCCTCATCCCGCCAGCCGCAGCGTGTGCTTGGCTTTGGTAATGTACTCGCCTTTGCGTTTGCAATTGGGGCAGCATTACTGACCACTTCTAGCATAACTGAGACTAAATGGCTAGAAAATCAAGCCCTGTCTGCATTTTTTCACCTGCGGGGTGCGCTGGTGCCTCCAGAAGATATTGTCATTTTAGCAATTGATGATCAATCCATATCAGTACCCGAACAATACTATAAAACAAATCCGCAAAAGTATGCCTACCTGGAACCACTGAGAGCATTCCCGTTTAAAAGGGCGGCTTATGCCCAGGTAATTGACAAACTGATGCAAGCTGGGGCGCGGGCTGTGGCTTTGGATGTGGTGTTTGATACTCCTGGTAGTTATGGTGCAGAGGACGATCGCCAACTGCAAGCGGCTTTGCAAAAATATGGTAGTAAAGTCACCCTCGCCGCGCAGTATGACATCTTTGCATCTCACCAAGGCGTATTCACACAGTTGAGATTACCATTAGAAAAATTTCAAGCCCCTCCAGTGTCTATCGGGACTGTAAATTTTCCTATAGAAGTAGATGGTAAGGTGCATCGGTTAGCTAATGAGTTCACCAAGCAGTTAGCCATAGATGATGTTCTCACAGATAAAATCCCTGCGTTTGAGCAAGCGGTGTTAGGTGCAGCCCAAGTTAATTATCCCCAACCGCAAGGCGATCGCATCCACTTCTGGGGGGCAGCTGGCACATTTGAAACGATTCCTTTATGGTATGTCCTCGACCCGCAAAACTGGAACTATTATTTACAGCAGGGTCGGGTATTTCGGGATAAAATTGTCTTGGTGGGAGCTACAGCCCAGTTAGCCAATGATTATCATCCTGTTCCCGTGGGGAGAAATTGGTTGTCTCTTGAACGGATGTCAGGGGTAGAAATTCACGCCAATGCGATCGCCACTTTGTTAACCGGAAAAGCGATCGCGCCAGCAATTAACAGTCCTTTACTGCAAGGTTTATTTGTGCTGGGATTGGTTGGCGGTACATCATTAATTATTAGCAACAGCAAAAGCGGAATTAAAAGATTTATCTTGTGTATGGCTGTGGCTGGGGTTTGGGGAGTGATTAGCTATATAATTTTGACTGAGAGACAGTTAGTTTTACCGACAGCAGTACCAATACTAGCGATCGCATTTACTGGCACATCTTATCTAGCAACGGAAGTAGCCAGGGAAAAAATCAGAACACGCCAAATAGTCGAGATTTTTCAGAAATATAAAACTTCCCCCGTTGTCCAAGAGATTATCAGCCAACAACAGGACTTGCAAGACCTACTACAACAACGAGATTTAGCCGTAGCCGGGAACATTCTGGGCGGACGCTATAAAATAGTCAAAGTTCTCAGTTGTGGTGGATTTAGCGAAACCTACATTGCCGAAGACATACAACGCCCTGGTAATCCCCAATGTGTCGTCAAGCAACTCAAACCAGCCAACAGCGAAGCCAAGGGATTAGAACTAGCTAGACGTTTATTTGCCACAGAAGCCCAAACCTTAGAGAAATTGGGAATACATCCGCAAATTCCCCAGTTATTGGCTTATTTTGAACAAAACGCAGAATTTTATTTAGTACAAGAATATATTATTGGGCATCCTCTCAACCAGGAATTACCATCAGGTGAAACCACATCAGAGATAAAAGTTATTAAACTTGTCAAGCAATTATTACAAATATTAATCTTCGTCCATGAAAATAGTGTAATTCACCGGGATATTAAACCCAGCAACATCATCCGGCGACACTCAGATAATAAATTAGTATTGATTGACTTTGGTGCAGTCAAAGAAATTTCCTTACCACAACTAGAAAATCAAGAGCAAATTCCCTTTACTATTGGGATTGGGACGAGAGGATATGCACCTAACGAACAATGTTTTGGTCGTCCGCAATATAACAGTGATATCTATGCAGTGGGGATGATAGGGATTAAAGCCTTAACAGGTATCGCACCCCACGATATACCAAGAGACTCTTTTGATGAATTGAAATGGATAGATAAAGCTATAGTAAGTCAAGGTTTCGCGCAGATTCTCAGTAAAATGGTGCGGGATGATTACAAACAGCGATATCAGTCAGCGTTAGAAGTATTAACAGCAATTGATGAATTAGAACATACGCCCATGCAGAATTCCATCCCCCCAACTTACCCAGCAATGAAGACATTCAAATCTTCAGATGATTCTGACTCACCCACCGCACCCTGGCCGAAAAAGTTCTAAACCCAGATACCCGACTTCTCAAAGAAGTCGGGTATCTATGACATGATGATTCTTATCCATACCAAGATTCTTCTTTTGGTTTATCACTAAATAAACCCAACAAAGGAGCAAGAATTGCGCCAAAGATAAAACCGCCAGCGTGCGCCCAATAAGCAATACCGCCGCTTTCCATGCCGATATTAGTACGTGCTTCTAAGCTAGCGAGTCCGTAGAAAGACTGTTGTAGAAACCAAAAACCTAAAAAGAAATATGCAGGAACACGGAAAGTGGGGAAGAAAAAGCCGAGAGGGATAACACCGAGAATTTCAGCTTGGGGGAAGCGGAGAATATATGCACCCATCACACCAGCGATCGCACCACTAGCACCCAAAGAAGGAATGTTAGAATCTTGAGCGAAGAACCATTGAGCCAAAGACGCTAAAACACCACAAGAAAGATAAAACAGCAAATACTTGGCATGACCTAATTTTTCCTCAACATTATTCCCAAAAATCCAGAGAAACAACATATTACCAGCTAGGTGCAGTAAACCACCATGCAAAAATTGCGAACTAATTAATGTTGCCCATTCTGGTACAGGTTGATGCACATCAACCCCAGCAAAACTTAAACTCAATTCCTGGGGAACTACAGCTGCTAAATGTAAGAACCCGTTTAATGCTTGCGGAGGAAGACTAGCTTCATAAAGAAACGCCAGCACATTCACCGCAATTAATCCAAAGGTGACATAAGGCGTAATTTGTGTAGGATTATTATCTCGAATAGGAACCACTGGTTTATTTCCTCATATTGCAGCAGCTAACCCCAAGGTAATAATTTTTGCTTGTGGTTGCTTCTAGCCAGTGGGTGAAAATCAAAAAATCTCCAAAATGTAGGGTGCGTCAGTACGAGAAACCCTCCTAGGGGCGGGTTGATCAATATCTGGGATTATTCAACTAGGGTATTTGTGAACCCGCCCCTACCATATCTAGAATGCGTGAGTTATGTCCCGTTCTGACAAGAAAGGATTCGGAAGGACACACCTTACTAACTTATTTGACTAAATTACGCTTTTTTTGGTTCTAGGTTGTTAATTAGCTCACTGAGTTTGGGAACACTAGCAAAAGTGATTTAAAACGTCACTGTGTTCTCAATATCCGTCATCAGTACAGTTAAGCGAATTTAACTGTTCCTGAAGCTGTAACTCAAGCCTAAATTATCTACCGAACAAGCTGTTTTATGTACGCAACTACCAACAGGACTGAGAAAATTGCTAGTATTCTGCAAAAACGCCGTCCTCTAGCTGAGAAGATTCAAAATGTAGAGACTAATCTGCGATCGCTTTCTTCCACACTACGCCATCTGGAAGACAGCCGCAATCATTTACTAGCAAAACTCGAAGATCAAAACGCCTGTCAACGGTTGCAGGAAATCGATTGTACAGCCATTCAAAAAAGTATTCGTCATGAATTGACTGCTTTGAGTCAGCTAAAAATGCGTTTTTGTCGTGATACCCTCAACATTGGGGTAGTTGGACGCGCACGACAAGGTAAAAGTCGTTTACTACAGAGTCTCACAGGACTCACTACTGCCGAGATACCAGACGGAGATAGGCAACATTGCACCGGGGTTCGTAGTACCATTTACCACCACCCCAACGTCAATACTTACGGAGAAGTTTGGTTTTACTCAGAGCAATCATTTTTAGATGAGGTAATTAGACCTTATTATCAAAAACTCGGTTTAGGCAACACACCCAACACAATTGAAGAATTTGGGAAAAATCCTCTACCTAACTTGCCTAAAAATATCCCCGGATATGCTGAACCGGCAGCAATGTATGAACACCTAAAAAAATATCACACTAATTTAGAAAAGTATCAGCACTTGTTACAAAAACCCTCACCTCGGCGGATTTCTAGAGATGAAATTAGGGAATATGTAGCTCAAGATACTCCTGAAGGTGAAAGAATATTTTTTAACTATTTAGCAGTGCGGGAAGTAAAGATTTTTTGTAACTTTCCTAATACTGATGTAGGACAAATTGCTTTAGTAGATATGCCTGGGTTGGGTGATACAGGCGTAGGTGATGAAGACAGATTAATGAGAACTCTAGGACAAGATGTTGATGCTGTGCTGTTTGTGCGGATGCCAAAATCATCTGGTGACTATTGGGCAGAAGTAGATGTAAAACTATATGATACTGCTCGCCAAGCACTGCTTGATTTGCCTCTTGACTTGTGGTCTTTCATGGTACTCAATCAAACCTCTTCCAACTCAAAAAACCACAATAACTTTCCCAATTGTCAAGACTTAGCCGCAGACATTAGCAACAAACATATTAATGTTCGTGAATGTATTATAGCTAATTGTGCTGAGGTAGACGAAACCAACAAACTTCTAGATAGAGTTCTTGAATATTTTGCCTTGAAAATTACTGATTTAGATAAGCAGTATGCAACTGCTTGTCAAGAGAGATTGATTAAACTTCATCAACAAGTGCAAGCTGAGTTAAAGAAAGCGAATGATGCCTTGAGTGAAGAATTCAACGATGAAGAAGATTCAATGTTTGATGATTTATTTGAGGAATTTTTCGAGGAAGTGACAAATAGTCTAGAAGAACTGCTTAAAGAGCTAATTGTCAAGCGTGATTCCCAAAATGATTACTTGAAACAGCAGATAGAAGAAGTTTTTCAACTTTGCCGTCAAGACACTGGCATTCCCACCGTGGAGGACATAAAAAAGAGAGCTAATCGTGAAGGCTCTTATCTAACAGCCTACAGTAAATATCTGCATGAAATCAGAACTAATCTCTCAAACAAATTTCTGTCTTTGGATGATAGCTTAAAATATTCAATCGAGGAAATAAAATCTTTAGTGGCAGATGTTTTAGTAGAAAAAGGACATCTGGGAGGTTTAACAGCAGCACGAGGTTCTGAATTTATCAAAGTGATTGCTGAAGAAATACCTGATACTTTATCTAGCCTCAAACATGGATTTCAAATCCTATCTGATTTTCAACTATCATATAGAGGATTAATTCAGCATCGCATTCGCAAGCATCTAGATAAACTAACACCTAATTTAGCCGTCCGCCTTCCTCAAACACCTGACGAGCAAAATGTTCTTGATACTTTTCAAGAGATTTACCCAGAAGTAATTTATCAATGTGGAAATGCCTTACAAGATTTCCTTACTGAGCCTAATCAAGCCGCTTTTGCAATATTAGAAGAATTTGTTGATCGTGTACTGCGTGCAGAAAACATTGAGAAAGATTGGCGGAAGTTTTTACGCAAAGTTCGTAAACAAGTTTGGGCGGAACATTTTCAACCTTTAGCTGATAAAAATCGCCTTCTCCGCGAGTGGTTTAATGTGGTAGAGCAAGCAACTAATATTAATGATTCACCAGCCCAGAACTTTTTGAAATAAAATCACATTGAATTAAAATCACAAAATTCCATGATGCAAATTTTTCAGTGGATTAAAAGAATGTTGAGCAGAATATTTCAAGGGAAAAGTGAACCAATACAAACTCTAAAAATTACCATGTTGGGTAGTAGCGGTGTTGGTAAAACCAGTTTGTTATCAGCAATGTATGACCAATTTGACCAAGTAATTGGTAAGACGAATCTGCAAATAAAGCCTAATGATGATCCTACTAGAGTCATTATTGATCAACGTCTGCAAGAGTTAAAAAGTCTTGTGGGTAATACTATAAAAGTAACAGGCGGAGTTCCAAGAGATACTAAATCTTGTTCCTTCTTGTTTGATTTAGGTAAAATAGCTAGATCACCTTCTCTAAGACTGCATTTCCAAGACTATCCAGGTGGATATATTGATTCACAGGCGACTTCTGAGCAGATAAAAACTGTAGAAAATTTCATCAGGGAATCAGCAGCAGTTTTGATTGCAATTGATACGCCTATGATGATGGAAATGAAAGGTAAATGGCATGATAGGTTTAATCAGCCGACAAGAATCAGAAATTTATTTAAACAAGCATACGAGAATTTAGATACACCACGACTGGTGATACTTGCTCCCGTCAAGTGTGAAAAATACGTTCAAAATGACAAGGATGCTAATGAATTACTAGCAAATATTAGAGAAAAATATGCCACATTGTTGGATTACTTTGGTAGTGATGAACTGCTTCCTAAAGTCGCTGTAGTAGTAACACCGATTCAGACAGTAGGCAGTGTCTTTTTCTCCAGAGTAGAAATGCAAGATGATGAACCTTGTTTTTATTTCGTAAAGCGTGATCCTGACTCTTTCTACCAACCAAAAGATAGTGAACAACCACTCTGCTATCTTTTGCGTTTTATCCTAAGATTACATCTTGAAAAACGACGTGTACCAATTATTAACTCTATACTGAATATTTTCGGTAAAGATGTCGCATTTAAAGAAGCTGTACTTGATTTTACTGGTAACTGTAAGTCTACTGGTGGCTTCGCAGTTATACAAGGTGCAAATTTACTGAGAATTGATGGTAAATAATTATGGATATTTACATTCAAAGTAGTGGTATCTCTAAAGATTACTCCTGGTTAAAAATCGGTGTTCATGAAAATGATGATAACCGAGAAGATCCGCCTATTCCTACTCAATTCACTGATTTAATATATACTAATGATCATTCAATTGTTTTAGGTCGTTTTCAAGGTAAACTAATCTTACTTGTAACTGGGTTGAAAACCAGTGAACGTGCAGACAACCGTAACCGCCCCATTCGTAATTCTGTAGCCTGGGTAGGTGATGCTTCAGATGAAGCAATTATCAAATCTCTCACGGTGCAAGCATTGAGAGATGAGTTACAACAAATAATAGACAAGGCTGTAAAATCTGGAGGAGAGAATGGTTTTATAGTTTTGCCAAACGAGCGAGAAAAACTCAAGCCAAATGCTATTAATCAGGGTAAATCACCTGCTGACTCCACAGCTAAATTTGAGGAATTATCACCAGAAAATCAAGAAAAATTAGCCAAAGAACTGGAACAAATTACAGCGTTACCAAAACAGAAACTTTTGGTAGTTGTTACAGGAATTAGAAAAAACAGCTATTTGGAAGCTGCTGGAGTATGGCGTGGTTTATCTAGCTTAATTGACAAACATGGAACTTCAGAAACTAAACAACTGAGGGAAACTGAGAAATCAAACCAAAAATTTCCTTTTGGTAATTTTTTCAAAAATTCTAAAATAGTGCTGTCCTTGAAAATTTCCTTCTTGATAGCATTTATCCTGTCTTTAGTTTTAGGTGTTTTTCTATTCCAACAATGGAAACTACAAAATCAAGAAACTGAAAACATCAAATCTCAAATTGATATTTTACAGAAGCAGCAACAAGAAATAGATCAGCAAATACAGGAGTTACAGCGTCAACGTCAAGAAATAGACAAGCAAATTGAGAATTTAGAATTGCTGATTGGAGAAAAACATACTTTCAGAATTTCGTTAAAACCACTTTAACGAGTTGCGAAAGCCAAAATTAATGTCATAGTCAGCAAAACTTCCGTCTACACTAAAAGTATGAATTGTTTCAGAAAGTTTGTGCTGATTTTTCACGGGATCTGGAAAACCCCTCTCCAAACCTCTCCCCTGCAAGGAGAGAGGCTTTGATTTTTCGCCCTTCCCTAGTAGGGAAGGGGGTTAGGGAGTTAGGTTTCAAGTTGGGTTTTCCACATAACGTGAACAGTCAGAAACTTTGTGAAACAATGGTCATCAAAGAAATGTACATTTAGTGTAGACTGCGGCTTGTCCGCAATATTGATGTTGCTCATCCAAAAGACTCCACAGAATACCGTCTTGGATATGAAAACGCTTACCAGTGCTAGTGATTCGCACACCAGAGAAATAACTAAAACCTTGAGTTGCGGCTTCTGCTAGTAAGCGATCGCGTTCTTGTTGTACTATCTCTTCAGCAGTTTTACGCGAAGCCATTTTAGTAAACTCTTCCCAAGATAACCCCCATAATTCCAAAGCTTTCAGATTTCCGTAATTAAAAATTGGATCTGGTTCAATCCCATGAGAAACTAATACAAATGGGGCTGTAAATAATTGCTGCGCCACTTCCTCTAGTGAACCATTCACATCTAGTAATGACTTCCCCAACCAATGCTGAAAACTTTTCATCAAGCGTTGACTGTGGAGAATAATTGCTGGTTGCTGCCAAGGAAATTCCATCAAATTATTCATATAAGATTCACTATAATATCAAGTAATATTTTACTATATAGCATTTTCTAATATAATAATGTAAAAATTTATCTGCGTACATCTGCGTCCATCTGCGTTCAATTCTAATTAACAAATTATGATGTGGTTTAGCAATTCTTTAGAAAATCAACTCAACCATTGGAACAAAGTTATCAACCAACAACCAGACAACCCTAACGCTTACGTTAGACGAGGGATGGTGAAATTTCAGCTAGCTCAAATTGATGAATCTATTCAAGATTTTGACAAAGCCGAACAGTTAGATAATCGGATTAAACCTTATCTTTGGCAACGAGGGTTATCATACTATTATGCCGAAAGATTTGCAGAAGGCGCACAACAATTTGAGATAGATTTAACAGTCAACTCTCAAGATGTAGAAGAAACAGTCTGGCGTTATCTGTGTATGGCGCGGTTGGTGGGTGTAGAAGAGGCGCGAAATTCTCTATTAACAGTGAAGAATGATCCGCGTGAGATAATGCGGTGTGTATATCATTTGTATGCCGGAGATTGTACCACAGATGATGTTTTAAAAGTGGGAAAATCAGGAGGGGAACGCAGCAATTTTTACGCCCATCTTTATCTAGGATTATATTACGAAGCCGAGAATAACCAAGAGTTAGCCAAAGATTATCTAGTCAAGGCGGCAGATAATTATAAACTTGATGATTATATGTGGTATTTGGCGCAAGTACATAAAAAATTGCGAAGTTGGTAATAATTAAAAAACAATCATCATAAATATTTACTCTTATTTACTTTAGATAATGACCGCTAATTTACATACGGAAAAAGCCTGGCATGGCAAACTAAATTTAGTGTATGCTAATCGCCAGGATGCAACCGAGTTAATTTACAATCACCAGCAAGCACCGCTAAAAGTGCAACGTCCGTTTTATCCAGAAGGTGAGAAAGTTTGTCATAGTGTGATTTTACACACGGCTGGGGGAGTAGTGGGAGGCGATCGCCTGTCTACTAACATCCACCTCCAACCCCATACCCACGCCTTAATCACCACAGCCGCCGCCGGGAAAATCTACCGTAGTAATGGCTTCCAGGCGAAACAAACCGTAGATATACAAATAGATGCGGGTGCTTGTTTAGAATGGCTACCGCAAGAAACAATATTATTTAACGGTGCAAATTATCGGCAAGATTTACGGGTAAAATTAGCAACCGGAGCGAATTTTATAGGCTGGGAAATTACGAGATTTGGACGCAGTGCGAGAGGAGAGAAATTTTTACAAGGAGAATGGCGATCGCACACCGAAATATGGCAACAAGACGCACCCCTATGGATAGATCGCCAATACCTACCCGGTAACGAAACCGTTTTTCATAGTCCTCACGGCTTATCATCTCAACCAATAGCGGGTAGCTTCCTATACTTAGGTAGTCCAGTTTCCACAGAAACCATCGAAAAGTCACGTAACCTATGGCTGGGTATAGGAGAAACTGGAGTTACCCGCTTAGAAAATGGATTTTTATGTCGATATCGTGGTAATTCCACATCAGAGGTGAGAAACTGGTTTACAGCTGTGTGGCAAATGCTACGAGTTGATAATTTCCGTCGTAGTCATTGCATACCCAGAGTGTGGCAAGTGTAAGCAACCGCAAAGGAGGAAAACAGAATGCAACTCACGCCACAAGAAAAAGATAAACTATTAATTTTTACAGCCGCCTTATTAGCAGAAAGGCGGAAAGATAGAGGCTTAAAACTAAATTATCCCGAAGCAGTGGCCTATATTTCTGCTGCAATTTTAGAAGGTGCGAGAGATGGACGCACCGTAGCAGATTTGATGAGTTATGGCACAACCTTATTAACCAAAGATGATGTCATGGAAGGCGTAGCGGAAATGGTGCATGAAGTCCAGATTGAAGCAACATTTCCTGATGGAACAAAATTAGTCACAGTACATAATCCAATTCGTTAAATTTAAAATTATGATTCCAGGGGAAATAATTACACCAGACGGTGAAATAGAATTAAACGCAGGTCGTCCAACTGTGAAATTAATAGTAGCAAATACAGGAGATAGACCGATTCAAGTCGGTTCACATTTTCATTTTTATGAAGTGAATAACGCCCTGAATTTTGATAGAGAACAAGCGTTAGGAATGCGGTTAGATATTCCAGCCGGGACAGCAGTTAGGTTTGAACCGGGGGATGAAAAGGAGGTTACTTTAGTACCTTTAGTTGGTAGTCGGCAGGTTTATGGATTTAATGGCAAGGTTAATGGAGTATTATTTTAACGCAAAGGGGCGCGGAGGTAAACGCAGAGGTACGCGGAGTTAGAGGTTGTTGGCTACGCGTTTGATACCTTCTTTGAGGTGGAGGACGTTAAAGTTGAGGAGGAGTCCGAGTTTACAGTGGGTGAGTTTGAGGTAAGTGAGAAGTTGTACTGAGTGAATGGGTTGGAGAGATTCCACAGATTTGACTTCAATAATTACTTTATTTTCGACAATTAAATCCAAGCGATAAACACAATCCAATTGTACCTGCTGATACACCAGAGGTAAAGAAACTTGTCTCCCAACCTGAAACCCCTGCTGCCGCAACTCATAATCTAAACACTCCTCATAAGCCGACTCCAACAACCCAGGCCCTAAAGCCGTATGCACCCTCATCCCACACCCAATAATCATCCTACTCAAATCATTCTCATCCATACTTTGCGCCCCTTTGCGTTTCCCTCCGCGCCCCTTTGCGTTTAAACACAATTCTATCCTCACTCCCAAAACTATAATATGCCCTACGAAATGTCAAGACGCGCCTACGCGGAAACCTATGGCCCCACAGTAGGCGATCGCATCCGACTAGCCGACACAGAACTATTCATAGAAGTAGAACAAGACTTCACCACCTACGGCGACGAAGTAAAATTTGGTGGTGGTAAAGTCATCCGTGATGGCATGGGACAATCCCCCATATCTAACGCTGATGGTGCAGTAGATTTAGTGATTACTAATGCTTTAATTCTCGATTGGTGGGGAATTGTCAAAGCAGATATCGGCATTAAAGACGGTAAAATCTTCAAAATCGGGAAAGCTGGTAATCCTTATATTCAAGACAATATCGATATTATTATCGGCCCTGGAACAGAAGCCTTAGCCGGGGAAGGAATGATTCTGACGGCTGGTGGTATTGATAGCCATATTCATTTTATCTGTCCTCAACAGATTGAAGTTGCGATCGCCTCTGGAATTACTACCATGATTGGCGGTGGTACAGGGCCAGCCACAGGTACAAATGCTACTACCTGCACCCCTGGCCCCTGGAATATCTACCGAATGTTACAAGCGGCTGATGCTTTCCCGATGAATTTAGGCTTTTTGGGCAAAGGAAACGCCAGCCAACCCCAAGGCTTAGTAGAACAAGTGTTAGCTGGTGTAATTGGGTTGAAGCTACATGAAGACTGGGGGACTACTCCCGCCGCCATTGATACCTGTCTGACTGTTGCTGATGACTATGATATTCAAGTAGCGATTCATACCGACACCCTCAACGAAGCCGGTTTTGTCGAAGATACCATCGCCGCCTTTAAAAATCGCGTCATCCACACCTACCACACCGAAGGCGCAGGTGGGGGACACGCACCAGACATTATCAAAGTCTGCGGTGAAGTTAATGTTCTCCCATCTTCTACTAATCCCACCCGTCCTTACACCGTCAACACCCTAGACGAACACCTAGATATGTTGATGGTATGTCATCACCTCGACCCCAGCATCCCCGAAGATGTCGCCTTTGCTGAATCTCGCATCCGCCGGGAAACTATCGCCGCCGAAGATATTCTCCACGACTTAGGCGCGTTTAGTATAATTTCCTCCGATTCCCAAGCAATGGGGCGAGTAGGAGAAGTAATAATTCGTACTTGGCAGACAGCCCATAAAATGAAAGTACAACGGGGAAGTCTTGCTGGAGATGGTCTGGCGGATAATTTGCGAGCTAAAAGATATGTGTCTAAATACACAATTAACCCAGCAATTACACATGGTATTGCTGAGTATGTGGGTTCTGTCGAGGAAGGTAAACTTGCAGATTTATGCTTGTGGCGACCAGCATTTTTTGGTGTGAAACCAGAGATAGTGATTAAAGGTGGAATGATAGCATGGTCACAAATGGGAGACGCTAACGCCAGTATTCCCACACCCCAACCTGTGTATATGCGTCCGATGTTTGGCAGTTTTGCCGGTGCGAAACACGCCACATCTTTAACGTTTTTGTCTCAAGCTGCAATAGAAAGAGAAATTTCTAGCCAGTTGGGTTTGAAAAAATCAGCCGTTGCAGTTTCCGGTATACGTCAATTAACTAAACGAGATATGAAGTTAAATGATGCTTTACCGCATATAGAAGTAGATCCTGAAACTTATCAAGTCAAAGCCGATGGGGAATTGTTGACTTGTGAACCCGCTACAGTTTTACCAATGGCGCAAAGATACTTTTTATTTTAGTCTGGTTTGTAGTAGGGGTGGGTTGATAGATATGATTAATGATCAACAAGGATATGAGTGAACCCGCCCCTACTTTAGCACTGAGTTTTAAAACGGAAGTCAGGAGTTACGAGGAGGTACAGAGAATGCGGTACGTCACCAGTATTGAACGCCTAGCAAAAGAAGAAGGAATAGAAGAAGGAATTGTTCAAAATTCTAGAGAAAGTGTCCTTGAGGTGTTAGAAACAAGATTTGGATAAGTACCAACTTCTATTGTTGAAGCGATCAATGGCATTAATGAGCCATCCTTGCTGAAGACACTACTTAAAAGTGCGATCGCTATTCCCTCAACTACAGAATTTCAACACCTATTAGATAATCTCACGTCTGGAGAATAAGCGATCGCTATGATCTCCACCGTAAAACTTTACAAATATTTAGATAATATGGCTTGACATCTCAAGATTAATTAAAAATTCAATTGCCAGATTGTGTATAGAGGGATATCCTACTCTACGGGAGATACTGTTGCACTCACACGCTCCCGGAAAAGCTTAGTTATAAAATATACCTCCGTATCACATGAGTTTACAAACTTCTCACTCTGGCAACATTCTCGTGGTTGACGACTCTCCAGATAATGTTTTCCTCATTCAAACCATTTTGGAAGGAGAAGGTTACACGGTTTACACCGCAGAGAATGGCTTTTTAGCACTAGAGCAACTACAAGCATATCCCTGCGATTTAGTGTTACTAGATTTAATGATGCCAGGAATGGATGGTTATGAAGTAACTCGGCGCATTCGTGGGGAGATGCAACTACAGCAATATATCCCGATTCTGCTAATTACTGCCCATGATGCTCCAAATGTAGCACAGGGGTTAGACTTAGGTGCTGATGATTTTATCCGCAAACCTGTGACAATGGATGAATTACTGGCGCGGGTGCGATCGCTTTTACGTTTAAAGTTCATTATGGATGAACGTGATGAAATAGCCCGTCAGCGTGAAGATTTTGTCTCGCGTCTCACCCATGACTTACGTACTCCCCTGGTAGCGGCTGATAGGATGCTGTCACTACTTCAGCAAGGTGCTTTGGGAGATTTATCACCCCAAATGCAGGAAGTCATCACTATCATGGCACGCAGCAATATCAACCTGCTAACTATGGTGAATACCTTATTAGAAGTTTATCGCTTTGAAGCCGGGCGGAAAACCTTAGCGTTTCAACCTGTGAATATAAACCAATTATTACATGAAGTAGTTGGGGAACTCTCACCCCTAGCCCAAGCAAAAAGCCTACCGATTCATCTAGATTGTGGCGAACCATCAAACACCAGCATTGTAACAGGCGATCGCTTAGAATTACATCGTCTGTTTACTAATCTGATCAGTAACGCCATCAAATTTACTGAATCCGGCTCAGTTAATATCCGTTGCCAAAATCTGATTTTGAATCAACAGAAACACAATCCTGAGTCTAATTTCCCTGACAATATTGGCGAATACATCACTGTGGAAATAGCAGATACAGGCGCAGGTATTCCCCCAGAAGAACAAGCAACTTTATTTGAAAGATTCCGTCAAGGTAATCATAAAATTTCTGGCAGTGGTTTAGGGCTTTACCTATCACGTCGCATAGTCGAAGCCCATCAAGGAAATATTCAAGTAAATTCTGAATTAGGTAAAGGTAGTGTATTTACTGTTAGCTTACCTCTCCAAAAGTAAATGAGATGATTTACTGATGATTTATCTAAACCTCATCTTTTAGTGTAGATTATAAATATTATTTTTAACTTTTTCTCAGCTTAAAACAAATTCTGCATGAGGATAAATATGTTGACAGGAGAATTGTCCAAAATTCAGGATATCATTGCCAAACAGCGCAAATTTTTTCAGACAGGTAAAACCAAAGAAATTGCTTTTCGTCTAGAACAGTTAAAGATGCTCAAGCAATTAGTGCTTGAGAATGAATCAGCAATCATACAAGCACTAAATCAAGATTTACATAAACCTGAATTTGAAACTTATGCTACAGAAATTGGGGGAATAAAAGAAATTAATTATGCGATAAAAAATCTTAAATCTTGGACTCAACCCAAAAAAGCCCCAGTTCCCGCCGATTTTTTCACTTACTCAGCCCGAATTTATCCAGAACCACTCGGAATTATTTTAATTATTGGCCCTTGGAATTATCCATTTAACTTAATTATCTCACCATTAGTAGGAGCAATAGCCGCCGGAAATTGTGCTATAATAAAACCCTCAGAACTAGCCCCTCATACGTCTAAATTATTAGCCGAGCTTATTAGTAAATATTTCCCCAGTGAATATATTGCCGTAGTAGAGGGAGGGGTAGAAACTAGCCAACAACTACTACAAGAAAAATTTGATCATATCTTCTTTACTGGTGGTACAGCCATCGGTAAAATAGTCATGGAAGCGGCGGCAAAACATTTGACACCAGTTACCCTAGAGTTAGGTGGTAAAAGCCCCTGTATAGTAGATACTGAGATTAACCTCGAACATACAGCCAGACGTATTACTTGGGGAAAATTCATTAATGCTGGACAAACTTGTGTTGCACCTGACTATCTGTTAGTGAATCGAAAAATCAAACCAGATTTAATAACAGCATTGCGAAAAACCATCAAAGAATTTTATGGTGATAACCCAGCGAACAGTCCAGATTTTGCCAGAATTATCAATCAAAAACACTTTACACGCCTATCTCAACTAATCAAACATGGCGAAATTATCATAGGTGGAGACATCAACCCCGAAGAACGTTATATAGCACCGACAATAATTGATCGTGTCTCCTTAACAGATCCCATCATGCAAGAAGAGATTTTCGGGCCGATTTTACCTATAATTGAATACACAGATATTCAAGAAGCGATCGCCTTAATCAATTCTCAACCAAAACCCCTAGCCTTATACCTATTTTCCCACAACAAAAACTTGCAACAGAGCATCTTAAAAGAAACCTCATCAGGTGGCGTATGTCTCAACGACACAATCATGCAAGTAGGCATTTCATCTCTACCATTTGGTGGCGTAGGTAATAGCGGTATTGGTAGCTATCATGGTAAAGCCAGTTTTGACACCTTTTCACATTACAAAAGCGTCTTAAAAAACACCTTCTGGCTAGACTTAAATTGGCGTTACGCTCCTTACAAAGACAAATTATCCTTACTCAAACGCATTATCAAATAACAAAACTCCGCGTACCTCCGCGTAAACCTCCGCGTACCTCCGCGTTCACAAAACTCAACCCCAACTTGATAGTGCATTACGGCTAATTCTGACATCACCGTAACACACCACTACTCTCAATCACCAACTATATCGTTGTTCCGCCCAAGGTTCACCACGACGATGATAACCATTGCGTTCCCAAAAACCCAACTCTTCCCGTTCCAGAAACTCTAAACCATTAATCCACTTAGCACTTTTCCAAGCGTAGAGATGAGGAACAACTAACCGCATCGGCCCCCCGTGTTCCGTGGGTAGGGGTTCACCATATAATTGAAAAGCGAAAAAATTGTCTTCCCTAACAAAATCCTTCATGGCAATATTAGTAGTGTAACCCCCATAGCAATGTTCCATAACATGGGCTGCTTTGGGTTCTACCTCAATCAGATTCATCAAATCTGTGACTTTAATTCCAGTCCATTTGACATCGAGTTTAGACCAACGGGTGACACAGTGAAAATCTGCTGTAAATTCGTGTTGAGGTAGTGACATAAAATCAGACCATGTAAACACAGCAGGTTTTGCCAAACCCCAAACCCGAAACTCCCATTCTTCTATACTGACTTGGGGAGCAGTACCGTAAGTTAAAACGGGGAACCCGTTAGCTAAGTGCTGCCCTGGGGGAACGCGATCGCGATTTTCCTGACTTGGTTTTTGAAAAAATTTTCCTAGCATATCCGCTAAAAAATCTCTCTTTTCAACAGTTTTGTTGCCTAATCACCAACTCTGAGCGTCCACACTCCACCCAGAAATCAGCAAAATATTAAGTTTGATAAATTATTTTATCCTCAGTTACGGGTAAGTGGTAATGGGTAATAGGTTGAGCCAATTACTCATTACCAATTTTTTCTCATCCCGATTAGCTTTGGTGAACTATCTGTAATTCATAATCCTTTAAAGAAGCTGGGGAATAGGTGATGACATAATAGGGAGAAGTTTGTTAATCCTGTTGCGGCTAACCACATAATGCGGTGGTTATCGCCGCTCAAAACTTCCCATTTATGTTTATCCCTCTGGGAAATGATTATTCTTCTTCGTCCTCTTCTTCAGCAGAAGGATAGACAAATGTAGAGCGTCCAGTCAAAATTGATTTGCCCAAGGACAGAGCTTTTTGAGCTTCAACAGCAGCTTTGCGTCTCCAGGTAGCTCGACGTTTATCGCGTTTAGATTTAGAGGTTTTCTTCTTAGGAACAGCCATGATAGCCGATATCGTAATTCTTGACAACCTTTCTATTCTAAGCGATCAAATGCCTAAGTCAAAAATAAAAAGTTGAAGGGTTTGGGAATGAGGCTGATGGCATGAGACATATATGTAGAGACGTTGCATGCAACGTCTCTACAAGTCTGTTGATGGTTGACTGTTGACTAGGTAAAAGTTCTTCTCCCCCACTCCCGATTCCCTACTCCCTACTCAGTAGGAGTGGCTTGAGGTTCAGGAGGTTGAGTTGGTGGTGTTGTGGTGGGGCTGGTGGTAACGTCTGTTGTGGGATTGAGAGTGGTTTGTGGTTGTTCAAAAAATAGTAGCGATCGCGCAGTTTTAAAATAAGTCGCCCATCTGCGAGGATCGGGACGGGTGCGCCATTGCTGGCGACTGACTTCTAATGATAAAATAGGCGCGATCGCTCCATAACTTTGTACGGATACAATCACAGACACCTCTGTTACTAAAATATCTTGGTCAAAACTCCGTTGAGCTGCGGCTCTGGCTGTTGTTTCTGCTCTGCGTAATACGGCTTCGTAGCCTTCATCTGGTAATCTGTCAATACTCAAATTAACTCTAGCTGTATAAGCTCGCACAATCTGGGGTGAAATCGCCTCTGTCACCATCCATACAGCCACAGGAGAGAAAAGGAAAAATATTAATGGAAATGTCCGGATTTTTTTGTCAAATTGGCTAATAACTGGAAAGGGAATGATCGATGATAGGTGGTGAATACTATTTTTGTTCATAACTTTTTAGCTCCCTGGAGTGGTTCTGTATTGTCAATAGTCTAAGTGTTTTTATTAGGAAAAAAGCCATAAAACATACACAAATTTATTGGTTCAATCAGAACTATTTAGACTATCAGACATAGGTTAGCTTTGTTTTTTCAGCAAAGCCAACCGCAATTTTAGGCAAGCACACAACAACCTACAAAGAGCGGGATGGCAAATTACTGGGCGATCGCGATCGGCATCAATCAATATCAGTTATTCCAACCTTTACTGTGCGCTAAGGCAGATGCGGAAGCGTTAAAGGAATTTTTAGTGGAACAAGCAGGTTTTGTGCCGCAACGTTCCCTACTGATGACTGATACTTCGCCACCAATTGGCGATAGATCAACATATCCTACTAAAGATAATATTTTGCTGTTGGTGGAAGATTTAGCCGCCGCCTGTTGGCAACCACAAGATTACCTATGGTTATTTTTTAGCGGTTATGGGGTGAATTACGAGGGCAGAGATTATTTAATGCCCGTTGATGCTGATCCCAAACAAGTAGCACAGACTGGTATAGAATTGCGCTCGCTCATGCAAAGTCTGCAACTAGCTAACCTGAATGTATTGTTGCTACTTGATATCAACCGCGCTGTTGGCACAATTGATGATATTCCCCTTGGCAAAGAAACCTTAGAATTAGCCAAAGAACTACAACTAGCTACAATTTTGTCCTGTGAACCAGCACAATTTTCCCAAGAAAGTCGCGAATTAGGTCATGGTTTATTCACAGCCGCATTGTTAGCAGCTTTACGTTCTGGTTATGGCAGTAACTTAGAGGATTTACAAAAACACCTCAGCATTATCACCCCAGAATTATCTCAACATTACTGGCGACCTACACAAAACCCAGTAGTAGTTCTCCCCGCTACGCCACCAGCAATGTTACCGCCAGTTGTCACCACAACCAACACTGAAACTATCCCCAGTACAGCCGCACCTCAAGCCACAATTCCCACCACATTAGTACCTTCAGCCGCAGAAGCAATTATTTTTCCCGATGAAAACTTTGCTGTAGCACTGACATCTGCGCCTATATCTGTTCACAATTCGCAGCTGATCAGCAGTTGGGAAGCTGCTCAAAGTGTAGAGACAACAATTAAAGATAAATCCCAGTCGTTATCATTACCAGATTTTCCATTAAATAGCAATTCTGACACCATCACCCCAGCATCAGAAGTCACCCAGCCTTCTCTACCAATTCCACCTGAACCAGAGACGAGTAGCAGGTTCATTCCTAATGCTCCCCCACCTTACATATCACGCCTACCGGAAAATCAAACAGACACCTCAATCTGGAAACAATTTCTCGTTTGGGGTGGAG
Source organism: Anabaena sp. CA = ATCC 33047 (assembly GCF_963870205.1). Taxonomy (NCBI): domain Bacteria; kingdom Bacillati; phylum Cyanobacteriota; class Cyanophyceae; order Nostocales; family Nostocaceae; genus Anabaena; species Anabaena sp. CA = ATCC 33047. The sequence continues at coordinate 110,059 of NZ_CAWMSA010000005.1, forward strand.
GTACGATGCTGGTAGTAGCTTTAATTAGTGTACTGCTACTACGCAATCACGCCAGAATGTTGCAACAAGCTCAAAGGCCATCTTCTACATTGCCTGATGCCGGTGATGTTCAAGAGTTGAAAACGCCCTCAAATCCTAACGCAGTCACTAAAGTATCTTCAACAAACCAATCAACAGCCCAAATTGTTAAGATGTCTGAAGCTCAAAAACGCAACCAAGCGTTATTAGACTCAGCACAAAAGTCTCTGAGACAAACTCAAGCTAGTGATCTAAAATTGGCCATCACTAAGGCGCAGAACATCAAACCCGGTGAACCACTATATGAGCAAGCGCAGGAGAAAATTCAGCATTGGAGCCGCATGATTTTAGATTTAGCAGAAGGTAGGGCAAAACAAAGACAATATAATGATGCGATCGCAGCTGCTCAATTAATCCCCAACGACACAGCCATTTATTCCCAAGCGCAAGCAGCAATTACACACTGGCGTTTAGAGGCTAAACAGTATCTTGCCAACATCACCCTTTTAAATGCCGCCAAGGGTTTAATCCAACCAGGACAAGCATCTAGTTATAATCGCGCCATTGAAGTCGCCAAAAAAGTACCACCATCACAACCGGGTTACGATTTGGCACAAACATCAATTACTAAATGGAGCAACGAAATTTTAAATTTAGCCAAAAGACGCGCCGAGCAAGGACAATACCAGTTGGCTATTGAAACAGCCACCTTAGTTCCCGCCGTCACAGCTGTTTATGAAGATGCTCAAGAAGCCATCCAAAAATGGCAAAATAGTCAATAGTCTCCGGAATGTTGACTATTGACCGTTGACTATTGCTCAATGACTAACAATACTGGGATACATCCTCGCCGCATTCATCAGCCAGGTAGCACAGGGCGCGAAAGCGCAAGCTCACAACTTCTTCATATAAAGGATTGAGCTTGCATAATGGCGGAATGTGAAGCCATGTCTTGCCAAATGCTTTGATGTCTCGTTCAAAAGGACATTGAGAGGGAATCAGTTGACACAAACGGTGAGCAAATTGGCGATCGCGCAGTTCAATACTATCTACCCATCGGCGTAGAGGTTTGAGGAGATCCCTTCTAGCTGGAGAAGTAGAACTTGGCAACGGTTGGGAATCAGTTTTATTTATTTCTGGTTGATTTACCCAAACCCAGCTTGCCAAAAAAATATTTTTTGTGGTATTATCAAATACCTTCATGATTATGCCTCTGTGTTAATGAGGTTATTCACCCTATCGGTGAATATATACAGCTTGAAACTTCCCTAATCGGGAAAAACTTGTCCTGAACAAGATATAATTGACTTGATCACTACCCACTGAAGTCAGGACACAATTTATTACTACGTCAAGTTAATCGCAATTTTCGCGGAATGGGTAGTGTAGCCATCCAATCTTATTGATAACTTGACACAGTTTAAATTTTAATAAAGCCATCTACCTTTGGACGGGTTTTACGGAAATAGTTACAAAACTTAATATAGAAATTTTTCTCAGCAAAGAATATCAGAGATAGACGCACAAAATCCTATCTTGAAGTCGCAAACATAGGAATAGTGCTATCGAAAAACTGAATATCAAGCAATTTAGACTTTATGGTGCAATTTGGCTGCTCCACCTAGAGTGAGCATTAAGCTCAATCTCACAAAAAAACGCAAAGGCTATCAAACACCTTTGCGTCTTTGCGCCTACCGCAAGCGATTTCGTTTTAGCGGTATGCGTGAGCTTTAAAAAAAGTCTAAATGCCCTACGAAGCCACCTGGGCAGCCGTGCGCGTCCGTCGTCTTCTACCATCAGCAACCTTCACAGGCGGCTCATCGGGAGTTTGCATCAACAAAGTCACAGAAGGCTGACATTGCAATTCTCGACGAATCGAACGGTGCAATTCGCGCTCCAAAGTGCCATGCAAGCCACCCCAATCTACTTCCGGTTGCAAACCTTCACCATTCGCAAACTCTGACCAACGCACGCTGAGAATTTCTTCAAGACGCTGTTGTACCCATTTTTGCAAGAGCGATCGCTCGACACTGGTAACAACACCCCGCAGGTGAATGTCTGGCTTGGCCATCAGTTTACCCTGCCAATCGATAGCGGCGGCAATTGTGACAATTCCTTCCTCCGCCATGCGTTGCCGTTCATGCAACACTTTCGCACTCACCATACCAGAACTCGTAGTATCTACCAACTCGATACCAGATGGTACTTTCCCAATCACGCCAATCGAGTCTTCGGTGAGTTCAATCATATCGCCGTTTTGAATAATCACCATATTCTCGGCGGGAACGCCCATCTTGCGCGCTGTTTCCGAATGTTTCACCAACATCCGATGTTCACCGTGGACTGGTACAAAGAACTTCGGTCTAGTTAAAGCCAGCATCAGCTTTTGGTCTTCCTGACAGCCGTGACCAGAAACGTGAACGCCTTGATCCCGTCCATAGACCACTTTTGCCCCTTGAATCATCAATTTATCGATGGTGTTAACCACCGCAATTGTGTTACCTGGAATCGGGTTGGCAGAGAAAACAACGGTATCGCCTTCACGAATTTTGATATGGGGGTGTTCTTGGTTGGCAATCCGGGTCATAGCTGCCATCGGTTCACCCTGGGAACCCGTAGTCAGAATTAACACGTTTTCATCAGGAAGATTACGAACCGTATGTAAAGGTTGGAACAGATTGTCTGCACACTTGATGTAACCTAAATTACGGGCATGGGCAATTAAATTCAGCATGGAACGCCCCACCACTGTCACCACACGGTTATGCTTTTGCGCCAATTGCAAAATCATGTTGATGCGATGGACGCTAGAAGCAAAGGTTGTGACAAACAGTCGTCCTTGGGTTTGACTAAATACTCGGTCAAGGTTGGGATAAACGGCGGATTCGGAAGGTGTAAAACCTGGTACCTCTGAGTTAGTAGAATCACTTAACAAGCAAAGTACACCTTTTTCGCCGTGTTCTGCTAGGCGTTGGATGTCAAATCTTTCGCCATCGACTGGGGTGTGGTCAAATTTAAAATCTCCGGTGTGGATGACGACACCCAAAGGCGTGTGGATGGCAACGGTGAAGCTATCAGCTATTGAGTGGGTGTTGCGGATATATTCCACAAAAAATGATTTGCCGATGCGGACAATATCACGGGGTAGAACTGATCTTAACTCGGTGCGATCGCGTACTCCGGCTTCTTCCAATTTCCCTTCTAGCATTGCCATTGCTAATCTAGGGCCGTAAATCACAGGAATATCAAATTGTTTGAGGTGGAAAGCTATCCCGCCAATATGGTCTTCATGACCGTGGGTGACAACCATCCCTTTAATTTTGTGGCGATTTTCCCGCACATAGGTCATATCTGGGAGGACGATATTTACCCCGTGCATTGCTTCTGTGGGAAATGCCAACCCTGCATCTAATAAGATAATTTCATCATCGTATTCAAAAACGCAGGTGTTTTTACCAATTTCATGCAATCCGCCTAAAGGAATAATTTTTAGGGCGGAGTTCGTTTCGTTTTTAGCCATTTTCTCCTGAGATGTGTTGTTTTTTGGTTGAGACTTAAATTTTTTGAAACTTAATTAACTGGAAATTTGAGTTTTTTTGTAGGAATGAGAACACAGGACTGCTGTCATCAAGCAGCCAAATTTTGGTTAAATGTGCAGTTTTTGGGGCAATAACAAGAACTTTACATAAAGTAATTCATTGTATATCTATAAACTTTTATAACAGGCGTTCTCTGCCTATTACATGAATTGATATACATTTTTGGCAAACAGTAAATTAGCGAGTGCTTCAATAATGGCAATTATGTTTAAATTAAACCGAGTTTTTGCAGTACCGCCTGTAATTTTTCGCTAACTTCTGGGTCAGCTTCACATAATGGCGGACGAGTTGAACCAACCTCCCAACCTTGAAGTTTTAATGCTTGTTTAATGGGAATAGGGTTTGTAGTGACAAATAAAGTTTTGAACAATGGAAATAGTTGGAGATGGATTTCATTGGCAACTTCCACTTTACCAGCATGAAAAGCTTGAATCATTTGCTGTAGTTGGTTGCCAACCAGATGAGAGGCTACGCTGACTACACCCTTTGCTCCGATTGCTAACAAAGGCAGGGTCAACGAATCATCTCCAGAGTAAATCTCAAACTCTTTTGGTGTCAACCTACGAATTTCACTAGCTTGATCAAGATTACCACTAGCTTCTTTAATGCCAACTATATTGTCTATTGTTGCTAATCGCGCAACTGTCTCTGGAGTGAGATTTTGACCAGTGCGGCCGGGGACATTGTACAACAATAGTGGTATTTCAGGACAGGATTCGGCTATGGCCTGAAAGTGTTGGTAAAGTCCAGCTTGTGGCGGTTTGTTGTAGTAGGGGACAACTTGTAGTGTACCATGTACTCCTATTTTAGCTGCCTTTTGGGTGGCGGCGATCGCCTCTTTGGTGGAATTTGAACCACACCCTGCTATTACCTTAGCTTTGCCGGCTACTGCTTGCAATACTTCCACAAACAACTGGTATTCTTCGTCCCAACTTAAGGTAGGAGACTCACCAGTTGTACCGCACACCACCAAGGTGTCTGTACCATTATCAGCTAGATGTGCTGCTAGTTCTGCCGCTACAGCATAATCTACACTCCCGTCTGCTTTAAACGGTGTAATCATAGCTGTTAAAACTCTGCCGAAATCTCCCACCCTATTTTCACTCCTGATTACCTGTTTGTTTTTTTGTCTTGGTGGTTTTTATTTTAATCACTTATGCGCCAATTGCTAAAAATTTGGAGACTGGGCATAAATTAATGCAAAATTTTCTCATTCAAAATTCAAAGTTGAATAAATTTTGCCTCATGCGCCTTCTATTCGCTATTTCCCACTAAGAAACATAAGCCTTTGCGGGTTGGAGTAAATTTTTTTCTACTAACAACTCAGCAATTTGTACGGCATTCAACGCTGCACCTTTACGGATTTGATCGCCGCACAACCAAAGTTCTAAGCCACAAGCATGAGAAATGTCTTGGCGAATTCTACCTACTAAAACTTCATCCCGTCCACTGGCTTCTATAGGCATGGGGAAGTAATTTCTGCCCCAATCTTCTACTAATTTTACTCCAGGGGCGCGACTTAGAATTTCTCTGGCTGCTTCTGGAGAAAAGGGTTCTGCAAACTCTAGATTAATGGCTTCTGAGTGGGCGCGGAGTACGGGAACCCGTACACAAGTTGCAGTAATTCTCATTTCTTGTGTACCGAAAATTTTCCGGGTTTCGTTGACCATTTTCATTTCTTCCTCACAATACCCGGAATCGGTCATCGGGGAATTGTGGGGGAATAAATTAAAAGCCAACGGATAAGGTAAGACTTCGGCTACTGGTGAGTCTCCCTGTAAAATCGCGCTACTTTGGGTTTTGACTTCCTCCATAGCTTTCGCACCTGCACCGCTAGCAGATTGATAGGTGGCGGCTACAATTCTTTGTACTGGTTTGACTTGATGTAAAGGCCAAACTGCCAATGTCATTAAAATTGTGGTGCAGTTGGGATTGGCGATAATGCCTTTGTGGTTGGCGGCGGCTTGGGGATTTACCTCTGGTACTACTAGGGGAACTTCTGGGTTCATGCGAAACGCGCTGGAGTTGTCGATGACTACAGCACCTTTTTCTACGGCGACGGCAGCCCAAGCTTTGGATGTGGAACCGCCAGCACTAGCCAACACGATATCCACTTCCAACGCGCGATCGCTCACTGCTTCTACTGGTAGATTTTCTCCTTTAAAGGGCAGCGATCGCCCCACACTTTTGGCTGATGCCAATAATTTTAAATCTCCCACCGGAAAATTCCGGCTTTCTAGTAATTCCAGCAACTCCGTACCTACAGCACCAGTTGCTCCTAAAATCGCTACTTTATACAACTTCGACAAACTAACTTCCTCCTTTAAGAGGTTACGGGTCATTAATTTTTGGGAAAAATTTACAATATATCCATTAAATAGCAATAGCTAAATTTTCAATAAATTTTGTGGTTCTTTCTCAGCCTGCTTTTTGTAATTCGGCTGCTTTTCCACATAAAATGAATCAATGCTGAATTTTACAACAATTTTTAACTAAATATATCACAAAAATATAAAAATTAAATATATTATACAACAGTCTGTGAGTAAATTTGTCCTGGCTGAAGACGCTACCATTGATAGTTGGTGAACACTCCAGCCTCCAGCCTTCAGAGTTCTGCAACTTGATGGCAAAAAGTCTGCCTAGTAGCTGGGTTTCCCAACACAATGGATGTACTATGATCCGAGTGTAATCATACTAATCCAGCCCAGAACCAAGCCATAAATTCAGGCAACAGTTCCATCACGGCTGATAGTACAAACCAACCAAGCAGCACAAAAAAATAGTCAGTCCTACTGCCGATAGACAACTAAGATATCACGGTCTTAGCCCTGAAAGCACAAAAGTTAACAATGCTAATTTAGCAGTGGTTTATGGGCGAAAACTAACTACTTAGGTGGTTTTTTCTCACCCAAACTTAGAAATACTGCAAATCTACGGGCAAATTGGAGGATGAATCAGTAAAGTTGTAGCAGTAATAGTGTCAAGTCATTTGCCATTAGCAGTAAACTGGATCTCTACCATAGGCAAGATATAGCCTTGTAGAGACATCCCATATTCCACCAAGCAACATCAACCCCAGAGAAGCGATAAATCGCGTCTTGTATGTACTTGGAGTCACAAACACCAGAAAATTAGAGACGAAGCATGAAAGTTACCCAGGAAAAACTTCCCGCCAGCCAAATTGGGCTGGAAATAGAAATTACACCAGAAGCTACTCAGAAAACTTACGAACAGGTTATTAAAAATTTAACAGGTACTGTCAATATTCCTGGGTTTCGTAAAGGCAAAGTACCTAGGCAGGTATTGTTACAGCGTTTAGGTACTACTCGCATCAAAGCCGCAGCACTAGAAGAACTGATTCAAAATGGCATTGAGCAAGCCATCAAGCAAGAATCCATCGAGGCAATTGGTCAACCACGCTTGCGCTCTGAGTTTGATGATTTAATTAATAATTACGAACCAGGAAAACCCCTAACTTTTGCAGTAGCGGTTGACATACCACCAGAAGTGAACTTAGTCAAGTACACAGAGTTACAAGTCAAAGCCGAAGAAATTAAATACGATCCCAGTCGGGTTGATCAAGTGCTGGAACAAGAACGTCAGCAAATGGCAACATTGATTCCAGTAGAAGGCAGAGCCGCCCAAATTGGTGATGTTGCCGTAGTTGATTTTACAGGTGTGATAGCCAAAGCCGAAGGGGATGATCCAACAACTGAACCAGAACCAATTCCCGGTGGCGAGGCTAGCGATTTTCAAGTGGAATTGCAGGAAGATAAATTTATTCCGGGATTTGTCTCTGGTATGGTGGGGATGAACCCAGGCGAAACCAGAGAAGTTTCCGCCCAGTTTCCAGATCCCTACGCTAATCAAGAGTTAGCAGGGAAACCGGCACTGTTCACGGTGACACTCAAAGAAATCAAAGAAAAAGAACTACCGGAATTAGATGATGATTTCGCCCAAGAAGTCAGCGACTTTGAAACCTTAGAAGCTCTACGTGCATCTTTAGAAGAACGCTATCAAAAAGAAGCTGAGGATAAAACCAAAGCTAACAAACAAGAGGCTTTGGTAGCAGAAATGCTCAAACACGTAGAAGTCGAGTTACCAGCCACCCTGATTGATCAAGAAATCGACGCGATGCTGACACAAACAGCAATTAAGCTGTCACAACAAGGGCTGGATGTGAAAAAGTTATTTACTCCAGAAATTATTCCCCAATTACGGGAGCGATCGCGCGATGAAGCCCTGGAACGCCTGAAGCGGTCTTTGGCTTTACAAGAAGTGGCTAAACGCGAATCAATAGAAGTCACCCCCGCAGAAATTCAAGCCAGAGTCACAGAACTGTTAGCACAGTATCCAGACGAAGATATTGACGAAGACAGACTACAAGCAGTCGTCGAACAAGAACTATTGACCGAAAAAATCATCGATTGGCTCATAGAGCATTCTAGCGTCGAACTGGTTCCCGAAGGTTCATTACAGCCCCCAGCAGAAGCAGACACAACTGCACCTGAGACTGAGGCACAAACACCAGAAGTTGCCACAGAATCAACAGCAGGGGAATAAAATTCTCCAAAATCTGATCAGGTAGTCATCAGTGCTGAGTGATGAGGCTCAAAAATTTTGACTCAACACTCAGCCATCATGAATACTCATATATTTTGCGAGTCTTGGGTGCGTCAGCTAGCTGCCAGAGCTACATACCAAAGGATATGGTAAATATCCTGAGAAAGTTGCCAAAAATTTGCCACATTCATCATCTGCCTTGCCTGATTTGGTGTGACATGACAAGAATAGATATGAGGCATAATGGTTAACACATAGGTAAATTCAAAATTCCATCTATGAATTTAGTGCAGCCACAGCTGCCAAAATATCTGTACCAACTATCTTCTAACTGTTCCTATGCTTGTATCGCAGTCGGCAAACTACACCATTAGCAATTCCAGTTCCATCGGCATCTACTCCCATCTCAACGGCATTAGCAATATTGTGCCGATGGTGGTAGAACAATCCGGTATGGGTGAAAGGGCTTTTGACATCTACTCCCGCCTACTGCGAGAGCGGATTATATTTTTGGGGACTCCCATAGACGATGCTGTAGCCAATACGATTGTCGCCCAGTTGTTATTCCTGGATGCCGAAGACGCGGAAAAAGACATTCAATTGTATATTAACTCCCCTGGCGGCTCGGTCTACGCAGGTATGGCAATCTATGATACAATACAACAAATCCGTCCCGATGTTGTTACTATATGTTTTGGATTAGCTGCCAGCATGGGGGCGTTTTTATTAGCAGCCGGAGCAGCAGGTAAGCGTATGTCTCTACCCGATTCCCGGATTATGATTCACCAACCCCTAGGCGGCGCACAAGGTCAAGCAATTGACATAGAAATCCAAGCCAGGGAAATTCTGTACATTAAAGGTCAGTTGAATCAGTTATTGGCTAAACACACTGGTCAACCTCTAGAAAGGATTGAAACAGATACAGACCGCGACTTCTTTATGTCGGCAGAAGAAGCAAAAAGTTACGGGTTGATCGATCAAGTCATCTCTAGACAAAATCTTCCCACTGCTGGGGAAAATGTCACCGTTGTGAAATAAGAGGCTGGTATGTCTAAGTACGACTCCCATTTAAAATGTTCGTTTTGTGGCAAGTCTCAAGAGCAGGTGCGTAAGTTAATCGCAGGGCCGGGAGTCTACATCTGCGATGAATGCGTAGACTTGTGTAATGAAATACTAGATGAGGAGTTACTAGATACCAACGGTGCGGCGGCACAACCAGCACCCAAGTCAGAACCCCCACAAAAACGCCGCGCCCGTTCTTCCAGTCTCTCCCTCAGTCAGATACCCAAACCTAGAGAAATTAAAAAATACCTAGACGAACACGTTATCGGTCAAGATGAAGCCAAAAAAGTGCTGTCAGTGGCGGTTTATAACCACTACAAGCGGCTAGCACTCTTGCAGTCTAAAGGCAGTGGGAAAAATGGTGCTGATGATGCCGTAGAACTGCAAAAATCAAATATCTTGTTAATTGGCCCGACTGGTTGCGGTAAAACTCTCCTCGCCCAAACCCTAGCCAAAATTCTCGATGTTCCCTTTGCGGTTGCTGATGCCACAACATTAACAGAAGCCGGGTATGTAGGGGAAGATGTGGAAAACATCTTATTGCGATTGCTGCAAGTGGCTGATTTGGATGTAGAAGAAGCACAAAGAGGCATTATCTACATCGACGAAATTGACAAAATCGCCCGCAAGAGCGAAAACCCCTCAATTACCAGAGATGTTTCCGGGGAAGGTGTACAGCAAGCCTTGCTGAAAATGCTAGAAGGCACCGTTGCCAACGTTCCCCCCCAAGGCGGACGCAAGCACCCTTACCAAGATTGTATCCAAATTGATACGAGCAACATTCTGTTTATTTGTGGTGGAGCCTTCGTTGGTTTAGAGAAGGTGGTAGAGCAGAGAGGAGGTAAAAAGTCAATAGGTTTTGTGCAACCTGGGGACGGACAATCAAAAGAAAAACGGGCAGCAGATGTACTACGTCATCTAGAACCAGATGATTTAGTTAAATTTGGCATGATTCCCGAATTTATTGGGCGTGTGCCAATGGTAGCAGTGGTAGATCCTCTGGATGAAGAAGCTTTAATGGCGATTCTCACCCAGCCACGCAGCGCGTTAGTCAAGCAGTACCAAAAACTGCTGAAGATGGATAACGTCCAATTAGACTTTAAACCAGAAGCGTTGCGAGCGATCGCGCAAGAAGCCTACCGCCGCAAAACTGGCGCGAGAGCATTACGGGGAATTGTCGAAGAACTCATGTTAGATGTCATGTACGAGTTGCCATCCCGTAAAGATGTCACACTCTGCACCGTTACTAAGGAAATGGTTGAAAAGCGTTCCACCGCCGAACTGCTAGTACACCCATCTTCACTACGCAAACCCGAATCAGCTTAGTCAATCATCTGTAGAGACGCGATTGATCGCGTCTTTACCGAAAATTTGGGTTTGAGGTTCCCCGTCCTTCTAGGACGGCTTTTTGGTATAATTGAATTGTCTCAGGTAGAATATCCGCCGATACAGGACGACTCAATTGTTGAGTGAAACACGACAGGTCGGGAAATAATAAAGACAACTCGGTGGCGAAAACGAGTCTAATCAAAGCTAGCGAAATCAACAAAGTAGCACCAACCAGAAAACAAAATATTTTTGTCCGTAAACGTATCGTGGGGCGCACGATAACCCTAGGTCTAGTATCCTAGTAAGTCTGGAGGAGATACAGCCCTCTGGGGTCAACTAAGTTAGACTCGTTAATTAGTTCTGTTGAACGGTTAATTGGTTTAAGCATTGCCAGCAATGGATAGTTGATTTTAAGGTTTGTCGGTGAAAGAGAAAACCTAAAAAGTGATTTTTAGAATCACCGCACTTTTAGGGCGGTGAGAACGTCAAAAGATAACTAATTTTGAATTTTGAACTTTGAATTTTGTAGGCGTAAGCCTTCCCTACGGGACGCTACGCGATGCCGTAGGCTATTTTAAATTTTGAATTAGGAGCGCAGCAACGTTTGACTAATGCCTTATATTACTGTTCGTGGTGTTGAGCATTATTATGAGTGGGTGAAACAGCCATCTAGTGAAATTGTCAAGCCTGTGATGGTGTTCATTCACGGTTGGGCTGGTTCAGCTAGGTACTGGAAAAGTACAGCTAATGCTTTAGTAGATGAATTTGATTGTCTACTCTACGATTTGCGAGGGTTTGGGCGTTCTCAAGGTAAACCGACTATCGCCCAAGCTAGCGAGTCGGTAGTTGAGTCACACTCAACTCAAACAATTCAAAAGTTAACTTATGAATTAGAAGAATACGCTGAAGATTTAGCAGTTTTGCTCGATGAATTGCATCTTCAGCGTGTTTATATTAATGCCCACTCAATGGGTGCTTCTGTTGCGGCTTTGTTTTTTAACCGCTATCCCCAACGAGTTGAAAAGGGTATTTTGACTTGTAGCGGGATTTTTGAATACGATGAAAAAGCTTTTACATCCTTTTATAAATTTGGTAGTTATGTAGTGAAATTCCGTCCCAAGTGGTTAGGGAAAATACCATTGGTTGACAGAATGTTTATGGCGAGGTTTTTACATCGTCCTATCCCCAAATCTGAGCGTCAAGCTTTTTTACAAGATTTTTTGGAAGCTGATTATGATGCGGCGTTGGGTACTATTTTTACTTCGGTGAGTAAGGCTCAGGCGGAATTGATGCCCCAGGAGTTTGCTAAACTGCAAGTACCGACTTTGATAGTGGCTGGGGAATATGACCAGATTATTCCGGCGGATATGGGGCGACAAGCCGCAGCTTTAAATGATACGGTGGAGTTTGTGGTAATTCCTGATACGGCTCATTTTCCGATGTTGGAGGATGGGGCGACTTATTTGCAACGGGTACGGGAGTTTTTGCAGGTTCCTGTGCGCTGTTGAATGGTGGGTTTTTTTAAACGCGGAGGGGAGGCAGCGCGTTCGGTCGCCAGACTTGTAGCGACTGCCGTCGCGCGGAGTTAGCGCGGAGGGGCGCGGAGTTTTTTTGAGGGGGTTAAGTATTTGGTTGGAGGGGTTGGTTATAGGTTTCTTGGAAGCATACTTGGTTGATGGGAAAGCGTCCGCCATATTGTTTCAAGGGTTCGGCAGCGTAGCCAAGGGCTAATAGGCAGCAAATATCAACTTCTTCGGGAATTTGAAATGCTTGTTTGATTTGTTGGGTGTTAAATCCTTCCATTGGGCAGCTATCAACACCAAAGCTTTTAGCCACAATCATCATATAAGCTACAGCTATCATGGTGTGGCGATTTGTCCAAGTTTCCATTGTCTCAAAGCTGGGATGGTTGGTGAAGAATTCGGGGATGTTGGCACGCATATAGTTGGCGTAGCTGGGTGTCATAATTCCCTGTGCTTCCCCTAGTTGGATGACAGAGGTGATATTTTCTCTCTGTTTTACACGTCTGTCACCACAGCAAATTAGCATAACTGGTGCTTCCCCTACTTGGCGTTGATTAAAGGCGCAAGCTTGCAGTTTGTCTTTATTTTTTTGTTCTTTGACTACTATAAATCGCCACGGTTGCAGGTTAAAACCAGATGGTGCTTGTACTGCTAGCTCTAGGATTTCTTGTAAAATCGCTTCAGGAATGGTATTGCTTTTAAAGGCTCTCGCAGCACGACGTTGTTTAATTGCTTCTATTAAACCGATATAGGGGTGCATTTCGACAAACATAGGTTTTTCTTCGTGTATTTCTTTGATATTCTCCCCTTATCTTCTGTCTTGTACCCTCTATCTATGGGTTAAATAGTAGTAATCTTAATGCCGTAAATAAAGTTTGTCAGATATCCGTAAACTTTTGTTTTTCTAATTATTTCTTGAATTCTGTAGAAATTCATTAGCCAGACAATATAATGCCAATAAAAGTTCAATTTATATTGATTAACACCTGGTGGCAAATCTAATAGGTTTTTCAACATAATAAAGTCTAAATCTTTCATCATTTTCAGCACAATTTTATTCGCACTGATTGTCAATACGTTCTTTTTCCGGCTGACAGCATCTTGATATGATTCATAAAACAAAAGTTTACCAATACCTCTGCCTCGAAACTCCTCGAAGACAAATAATGCAGCTATTTTATGCCAATGTTGATCAAAGTCGTAATTTAAACAGGCTCCTAACATTTTACCATCTTCATCTTCAGCGACTATGATATGTTCTGCTGCCATCCATTCTCTGAAGGAATAACCCATAATGTTAGGTGTTAACTTGATTTCTTTGACGAGTAACTCTGCTTCTGATTTGGTAACTTTCCTTTTAATAATTTTGACCATAAGTTAAAGTAATTGTAAAAATTAGTTTTTTAATAGGGTATAAATAATATTTAAAACAACAATTATGCAGATTGTACGGAAGAAAATATTTGATGTCAATATTTTACTGAACAAATTCAATGTATTATACTTATTTTCAATTTCAGGACATTCAAAATTTAGATTAAATAAAACACCAATAGTCTCTGCTAAAGTTTTTTGATATGCTAATAATCCCCATAAAATCAACACAATTCCCGGTGTCATAAAACCGAATATGCAAAACAATTGCGTCCAGATGTAAGCACTACTTGATAATGTACTTCTGCTAAAGGTGGCATCAAAATAAATCAGAATTAAAATCCCTAAAAGTAAGTTGATGGGACGTTGTATCTTTTCATTAAAATCCCAATATATTTGTTTGAGTTGTTGGATAATCTCATTTTTGTCAGGAAGAGAAGCTGGGAAAGATGTCTTTTGAATTTTATTGGTTATTTGAGTGAGATAGCTTTTATATTTTTGGATTTTGATACTGAGCTTATTGCAATCTTGTATAACGACGTGTATACTTAATCCAGATAAGGGAATACCTATAATAATAAAGTTAATAAAAGAGTAAGGAAAATACCATAGATAAGGTAGTAGATATTGATTAAAATATTCATTGGCGGCAACTTGATTATTCCCCAGTAGTTGATGTGGCCCATACCATAAGTGATGGAAGAGCAACATGAGCAAAAATATAAACCCTACAATACAGGTGGTTCTCCGCCTTAAATAAAACTTTTTATCTTGAATAAATTGGATGGTTTCTTCACTAAATTCTGAACATATCACATAAACTTCTAATGTTAATAAAAAGCAGACGCGTATACATTCAAGTATAACTCCTAAATTATTACTATTATATGCTTGATTCCAAGGTTTACTTTCAACAACTATATATGAAAATCCTAGGGAAATTAAACTGATAACTGCCAGAATAATTGCTATAGGAACTAGCAAGCTATAATTTAAAATTTTTGATTTTCTAGTTTCAAGATTTTCATCTAATGGTGGTGGTAGTGCTGCTAAATTTTTTTCAACCCAGTCGAGGTTAAAGACATTTTTATATATTTGATTGCAAACTTTTAGCTTGCCTTGGTGTTTGACTACTAAGCCTGATAGGCGTAATGCTATTTCTTCTGAATCATCATCAGCATTAATTTGAGCATTCTGTAAGATTTGATGATACAGTTTTAGCCGCTTATATGCTAGTGTTTTATCAAAAAGTAACCGATTTTTAATTGTTCGTAAATGTTCTGGATCATCGTAGTATTCCCAATTTTTAATAATATAATTTTGAACTAATATGTCAATATTAGGCGTGCTACTTTCTTCTTTTTCTACAATCAGTTTGCACAATTTCTGTGTAAGGAATGGTTGTCCACCAGTCCAAGATAATATCTGTTGTAAAACCTGATCAGGTGCATCCACTTTTTGGAATAATCCTTTAGTTAAGGATTGCTTGGCTTCTTCTAGACTAAATCCAGCTAACTCAATGGTTCTACCAATATTAAAAGGTATGCCATTTTTATCTTTCAAATCTGATGGTGTGACTACCCCCAAAAGGCAAAATGTCAAACCTTTATATTTTGGCTTGTCTGCACGTTGGTTATAGCAAGCACGAATAAATTCTAAAAATTCGTCTTTAGGTTCTCTATTAATTAAGTTGTCAATTTCGTCGATAAAAATTACAATTTTTTGGGGTAATCTAGTTAGCAATACTTTATCAATAAACTGACTCAATCGTTGCAATGGTGGTAAAACTTGATGTTTTTCCCACCAGGAATAAAAGCTAGATATATCATCTAGGAAACCAGACCATAATTCAAAAGTTATACCTGCATAAAAACTTTCGGCTGTGTGATCAGAACTGCCTATTGTTGTCATATCAATTGAAGTACACCTGATACCTTCTGCTTCTAGCTTTTTTCTGATTTGGACTCGCAAGCTAGATTTTCCCATTTGCCGGGAATTAAACACACAACAGAAGTCTCCGTTTTTTAAGCTGGCATATAATTCTTTGTCTGCTTGTCGCTTCACATAGCTGGGGTGTTCTGGGGATAAACTCCCGCCTACTTTGTAATAGTTGAAAGCTGACTTAAATGTTGTATCATAATTCATAAATTAGGAGTTTATATAAATATAATTTTGGTAATTTGGAATTGATTAATCTCCCAGACGTTCTGTAAAATATTGTCGGTACAATTCGCAGCGTGGCATGACTTGATTATTTTGCCATTTAATTAATCCCATGCTGTATAGTTGATACCCTAATATTGAGTCTAATGGCACTGCGTCAATGTTGCTAATCACTTGCTTGAATGCTGCTGCTAGTTTTTCATTCTCCCGCAGAATTCCCAGGTGTCGCCGCAAATGTTGACTATAAATTCCTACATCGCTGGGTGCATCTTGTAACAATTGTGGTAGATTTCCCCATCTTCCTGGAGATGGTTGAGCGAGATGATAAAATGCCAATCGCACTAGATAAGGGTGTCCTCCTACTATTGCCATGAGTTGCTGCACTAAACTATCATTCCCATCAAGTTGGTGTCGCTGTGCTAAATCTTTGACTTGGGTAGGGGTGAACTCTGTTAATTCAATGGCTTCTCCGACATTAAACGGTGAATGATTAATATCTAATGGCCCATAATTTTCCGTGGAATGTACTACTACTAGGCGCAGTTTTTTCCAGATATCTCGGTTATTCGCTTCTTCATGACAGCTTCGCAGTAGTCCAAAAAAACCTTGAGAAACTTCAGGGTAATGAAAAACTCGATCTACTTCATCACAAGCCAAGACTAAGGGGGTGTCTATTTGCTGAAATACATAGTCTTGCAAGTAGGTTTTACAGCTGATTTTACTACCGATAGGCTGTTTCCAAAAATCATGGATGCGATCGCGGATATTTAACTCTAGGCTGACATAAGCACAAAACCAACGCAAAAAGCTATCTAAGTTACTAAAGTTTACTTCATCTACATCCTGTAGGTTTAAACGGACTGTTCGATAACCGTAATTGCGTGCTTGCGCGAGAATCCTATACGGTAACTCAGCATCTGATCAAACAATCCGCGCTAGCCAACAACCACAAACAATTGACCTCTCAGGCTCTGATGGCGAGGCTGGAGAATCTGCTAGCTCTGGTGAACACGCTTCTGGATGCCAACAACCCAAAAAGAGAGCAGTAAATGTATGCGGTGCTGAAGGCGGTCACGGTGGTAATGGCGGTAAGGGTGGAGATGGTGGTAATGGAGGAAATGTCATGATTTATTTTGACTCACCTTCTCAACTCAAAAATGTAGTGTTACGTAATGGAGGCGGGAGAGCAGCCCCAGGGGGAAATGGCGGTCAGGCTGGTAATGGATGTAACTGCACTCAATCCCGTTGGATTATCAACTATTGCACCTGGGCATTGATGGCGCAACCAATCAATGTAACGCCTCCCCCACAAACCAACAGAAATAGACAACAAACTAATGTAACGCCTCCCCCGTGGACAGAAGTTCAACGAAAATTATTTCGCTGTTCTGGTGATGCGTTCTACGATGAAAGACAAAATCGACCCCAACCGCCAAAATCAGATGCAAACTACCGCTACGGCTGGAAATATATTGGTCTATCACGGCGGAATACTTATACTTGTGAGGATGGGCAAAGCGGTAGACGGGGACGCAAAGGAGCAGATGGGCAACCAGGTAATTATGGTCAGGTATGGTTAGTACAGGGTACAACAATTCCCAAAGAGCAAATTAGTTATAGCGATCGCATCAGCTTGTTAGTTGATAAAAATATTCCTCTGCTCAAAAATAATTGGTTGCAAAAGGCGGGACTACAAAGTTTACTTGGTACTGGTTATGATGTTCGGGATACTTTCAATTTGTTACAAACCGTCCAAGGTTCATTTAAAGTGGCTTGGCAAGCAGCTAAACGCCCACAAGAGTTAGGAAATCCTGAGATGAGAGCCTCAATTACAGCATCAGGAGAACTGCAATTTGATATTCCCGGCACACTAGAATACAAACTCACCAACAAGCAAAACCAAACCGTGGTTGCGATTACTGGAGGTATTCACCCTGAACGGTTGGAGCGTTTTAAGTTTAAAGGCTTTGATCGCTTCCGAGATGCCCGTAACTTTGCTCTTGTAGATGAAGGTAAACTTCTGGGCGAGTTAAAAGCACTCAAAATCACAATCAGTCTCTACCAAAACGACTCCAAGAAGAGTGAAATTTCTTATCCACTGACACCAAAACCACCCTATCCTGAAGGTTTATCAGTCTGGGGCAATCTTTATAAGGTCAATTTAGGCGATCGCTTTGATTCTTGGCTACAACCAGGAGAACCTGTTGAGTATCTAATTGAGATTGCACAGACTACCCGTTCTGGAACAACCTATACTTCTGGTATGAAAATCAACTTAGTTGTAGATAAAGTCACCCCTTCTCCTAATGTTCAGTATTATTAGTGGATTTTAGAAATAAACTATACTAATACTAAACCTGTAATAGATTTGCTTTTAAAAGTAAGCGATCGCCCTCCAGAATCATCAGTATATCTGAGTGCGATCGCTCCCACTAAATCATTCTCTACCTTAACCTAATCCCAATTCTCGCTTCAGCAAATTAATCGAATTTGTACCGATGTAATTCTCAACTTTAATCAGCTTGGGTGGACGAATGATATCCTCAGCAGCAGCTTGTAAGGCTGCTTGCACCATCGGGAAACTAGCTTGATCACTAATTATCACCTCAGATCGCTTGACTATCGCTTGCAATTTATATGTATTTGTGGGTTGAGTCGTCATCACCAATAAATCATCACCTCGTAAACCGTGCAAGATGATTTCTGCTTGATGGTTAATTCCAGAACTGAGGCTAACTATACCAACACAGTTATCTTGTGGCAGGTTTTTCAGGAGGTTAATTTCTTTGGTGTAGTCATAGATATCTAAAGGAATCACCCGCACAGATTTAGGTGCGGCGATCGCCTCCACATCATTGATAAAATAGCGACTGGTGACTACTGTTGCTGAGGTAGTTTTTTCTAGTACGGCGGCTAATTCTTCAATCGCTACCAATTGTACAGGGATTTGTAAGGTGTCTTCTAATTCATAAACCATTAAATCACCCACACCCATATCTTGAGAGGGTGCTGCCACCAATACCCGCGCACTACACCGCAACCGCCAGTCAATTTCTGCTAAGAATATCTCTCGCGCTTGATGCAGTGTACATCCTTGGCTGAGGAGTTGATCAAGGGCTTGCTGTAAAACCTCGGACGCTTCAGGATATTGTTTAGATATTGGTGATTGTAATCTACTACCACCTTCATGCCCTTGGGCGCGGACATAAATTCCTGAACCAGCCAAACTTTCAACAAAACCATCTTCTTCGAGTTGACGATAAACTTTACTGATAGTATTGCGGTGTAATCCGGTTTGCATGGCTAAAGCCCTAGTGCTGGGTAACTTGTATCCGGGTGGATATTGCCGAGATGCGATCGCAAACCGAAGTTGATTAAATAGCTGGGTTGATGCGGGAATCTCACTGTCTGGCTGAATACGGAATTGAATCATTCCCCAATCTCCTGAAAAATTTAAAATTGGGCATTGGGCATCGATGCACTGGGCATTCTTCCCTGCTTCCTTGTCTCCCTTGTCTTCCCATTCCCCACTCCCCATTCCCTGGATTTACTATGATTGGTAGTTGATATTTGCTTGGTAATGGACTAGAGATACTGGCATAGTTATATCAAATCACAGAGCTTGATCACATACCAAGGCTAAAGATGATGAATCAGCCAGTCTTAGAAACTAAAACCGTTAAAATCCCCAGCAATAACCTGCAAATAGCAGCTTATTTAGCACAGCCACAAGCACCAGGAACTTACCCTGGTGTGGTAGTATTGCAAGAAATTTTTGGCGTGAATGAGCATATCCGCGACGTAACAGAACGAATTGCTAAATTAGGATATGTGGCGATCGCACCCGCACTGTTTCAACGTGTCGCCCCTGGCTTTGAAACCGGCTATACCCCTGAAGATATTGAAATTGGCAGAAAATACGCTTGGGGACAAACTCAAGCATCTGAATTATTAAGTGATATTCAAGCAGCCATTGACTATCTCAAAACCCTACCCCAAGTTAAACAAGATGGTTTTGGCTGCATCGGCTTTTGTTTTGGTGGTCATGTAGCATATCTTGCTGCCACTCTCTCAGACATTACAGCTACAGCTTCCTTCTACGGGGCTGGAATTCCCACCCGCAGTCCAGGAGGCGACACACCTACCATTAGCCATACCTCAGAAATTGCCGGTACAATCTATGTATTTTTTGGTACTAATGATGCCAGCATACCCCCAGACCATGTAGCCCAGATTACAACAGAGTTAGAAAAATACAACATTTCTCATCGTGTGTTCCGCTACGATGGAGCTGACCACGGATTTTTCTGTGACCGTCGTGCCAGCTATAATCCTCAAGCGGCGGCTGATGCTTGGCAGCAAGTTCAGCAACTATTTAGCAGTATGCTAACTGCATAGGGACTTTCTGGCAATACAACAGTTCCAGTGGTATCGAATCAAATAATCATAATTTCCTGTCAATTGTCATGAATTCCGAATCGAAAGTTTCTCAAAAAGCCAATTCGTCTTTTACAATGGACGATTTTGCTAAAGCATTAGAAAAACACGACTACCAGTTTCAAAAGGGACAAGTTGTTTCTGGCAAAGTGTTTCAACTTGACCCGGATGGGGCTTATGTTGATATTGGTGGCAAGTCGTCGGCTTTTATTCCCCGTGATGAGGCTTCTTTGAGAACTGTTACCGATTTGTCGGAGGTGTTACCCTTAAATGAGGTGTTAGAGTTTTTAATTGTCCGCGAACAGGATGCAGAGGGTCAAGTCACGCTTTCCCGTCGGCAATTAGAACTTCAGCAGATTTGGGATAAACTGGCGCAGATGCAAGAAAATTCCCAAACGGTGCAAGTGAGGGTAACAGGTGTAAATAAAGGTGGTGTGACTGTCGATTTGCAATCATTGCGGGGATTTATTCCGCGATCGCACTTGGCAGAACGTGATCACCTAGAAGCACTTAAAGGTCAAAGTCTCACGGTGGCTTTTTTAGAAGTAAACCGTCAAAATAAAAAACTGATTCTTTCCCAACGTTTAGCTGCTCGTTCTAGTAACTTTAACCTATTAGAAATTGGTCAGTTAGTAGCAGGTAAAGTTACAGCAATTAAACCTTTTGGTGTGTTTGTTGATATAGATGGTATCAGTGCTTTGCTGCACATCAAGCAAATAAGTCAAAAATTTATTGACTCGTTGGAAAAAGTTTTTCAAGTAGGTCAAGAAATTAAAGCTGTAATTATTGATTTGGATGAAGGTAAAGGTCGTGTTGCTATCTCTACCAGAGTGTTAGAAAATTTTCCTGGGGAAATCCTCGAAAATTTCGAGGAAGTTATGGCTTCAGCAGAAGCACGCGCGCATCGAGCCGCCAATAAGATGACCGAATAACAGTATAAAATTAACGGCGATCGCGAGCTAGCGATCGCCGCTAACATTCCGACTGCCATAACAAAGCCTGAGAGTTGGATAGTTGTGTATATTGTTGACAGCGATCGCGTCCGGTAATTTTGGCTTGATATAATGCCCGATCCGCCTGATCAATAATTGCTTGAAAATCAGAATTTAGCTGTGGGATTTCGGTAGCTACTCCCGCACTCAAGGTAACATAATTACTAATCTGAGAACTGCTATGAGGAATTAACAACGCCCTCACAGATTCACAAATTGTCATAGCAATATGAACAGCACCTTGGGCATCGGTTCTAGGGAGAATCACGGCGAACTCTTCACCACCATAACGCGCCACT
The DNA here is from genome assembly GCF_963870205.1 of Anabaena sp. CA = ATCC 33047. Taxonomy (NCBI): domain Bacteria; kingdom Bacillati; phylum Cyanobacteriota; class Cyanophyceae; order Nostocales; family Nostocaceae; genus Anabaena; species Anabaena sp. CA = ATCC 33047. The sequence continues at coordinate 131,421 of NZ_CAWMSA010000005.1, forward strand.
AAATCCACAGAACGCTTGACACTATTTTTAATGGCTTGAGCAACTAATTGTAAACAGCGATCGCCTGCACGATGACCATAGGTATCATTGTATGCTTTGAAAAAATCCACATCACAAAGGACAAGAGACAAAGGTAGTTGCTCTCGCAGCATACACTGCCATTCTTGTAAACAATACTCTTCAAACCTGCGGCGGTTAGCTACTTGCGTTAACTCATCAATTGTCACCAATCGTTGCAATTCCCGGTTAGCTGCTTCTAACTTGTGTTGTAGATGAGATTGTTGAATCAAGCGTTTTACCCTTTGACGCAACACCGGCCAATGAATCGGTTTAGTGACATAATCAATAGCACCAACTTCAAATGCACGGTCAACAGATTCTTGATCCTCCAATCCTGTAATCATTAACACTGGTGTATGTTTGCTACTCTCTAGATTTTGCAAACTTGTACAGCACTCAAAACCATCCATATCTGGCATGATGGCATCTAGAAGAATTAAATCTGGAGTCACTTTCTTTAAAACAGTTAAAGCTTGATTGCCATCTTGAGCTTCAACTGTTCTATAGCCCTCACATTGTAGAGACAGCCGCAGTTGTGCGCGAATGAAAGGTTCATCATCAACAATGAGAATTAAAGATTGATCTTCTTGAAAATCATTGTTCATATCACTCCTGGCTCATTTCTCTTTGCAAAACCGCCTTAACTTGCTCATACTCTTGAGATAATTGTGAGTAGATTTCTGCCATTCCTGTCAAATTTTTGCTCCGTCCCTGATTTTCTAGCTGCTTGCAAAGTTGTGCCAATAATACAGCACCCACTGAGCCACTACTAGATTTGAATTTATGAGCCGTTTTCCAGAGGGTTTCGGCATCATTCGTATTTATCGCTACTTTAATATCTTGGATTAACCTGGGGGCTTCCGTCAGGTAACAATTAATTAATTCAGCAAATACTTTTGATTCACCTCCCAGCATTTTACGTAATTCTTTGAGTATACCAGTGTCTATTGTTTCCTGATTTACAAGATTTGTCTGGGAGAGCATCTGGTTTTGCTCACTGGTCTGTGCAGGGAGTTGCTGTTGAGAGAACAACTCATCGGTAGCAGAAGCGGTTGGCGCAGAGAGATTCTGAGGTGCTAAATTATAGTCACCGGGCTGATATTTGCGGAGAACTTTGGTTAATTCCTCGATTTGTAGGGGTTTTGTAATGTAGTCATTCATACCAGCAGCTAGACAAGCTTCGCGATCGCCGTGCATCGCATTGGCAGTCATGGCAATAATGTATGGACGATACCCCATTTCGCGGATGCGGCGACTGGTTTCTAGTCCATCCATTTCCGGCATATTCACATCCATCAACACCACATCGTAAGGTTGATGTTGCAAAGCTGCTAGCACTTCTAAGCCATTAGCTACCACATCTGCCCGATAACCCATTTTTTTCAGCATCAGTAAAGCCACTTTTTGATTAAGAACGATGTCCTCTGCTAACAAAATTCGCAATGATATTTGCTGATTAATTTGGGGAGGATGAGCAACAGGAACACTAGCCCGCATCGGCTGATTTTCTAAAGCACGGGTCAGGACATGATACAGTTGAGACTGTTTAATGGGTTTATGCAGATAGGCAACAACACCCAGTTGACTGCACTCGCTTTCAGGATTTAGCTCACCCCAAGATGTGAGCATGACTAAAGGTAAATATTCATCACCAGAACGCTGGCGGATTTCCCGCGCCAAAGCGAGTCCGTCCATTTCTGGCATTTGCAGATCCAAAATAGCAATATCAAACTGTATCCCCTGCTCAAGTAAAGCTAAAGCAGCTGCACCGGATTCGGCTGTATAGGTTTGCATTTGCCAAAGCTGAGTTTGTAATTGCAGAATTTTGCGGTTAGTCGCATGATTATCAACGACTAACAACCGCTTACCCCGCAGATGATTGGGGGCAGTTGCTGTCAATTCATTGGCATCTGCATCAGCCACCACTGGGGCAGTCATCGCAAAGTAAAAAATAGAACCAGGTTCAGCAAGGGTAGATAACACTGGCTGTTTAACTTGCCATTGGGGAGGGGGATTACCGCCAACACAGCCTTGACTTTCTACCCAAAGATAACCACCCATCATCTCGCCTAAACGTTTGCTAATTACTAGCCCTAGTCCTGTACCTCCATATTTGCGCGTCATGGAAGCATCCGCTTGTACAAAAGCTTGAAATAACCTCCCCATTTTATCTTTTGGGATGCCAATCCCTGTATCTTTAATAGTGAAGAGAATTTGACAGTAGTTTTTGGCTTTGTGAGTTGTCAGTGGGGCAGCACGTACAGACAGTACAACCTCGCCTTGTTCAGTAAACTTAATCGCATTGTTGAGTAAGTTCATGATGATTTGGCGCAGACGAGTTAAATCACCGACTATCTGGGTGGGAACTTGCGGATAAATTAGATAAGCCAGTTCAATATCTTTTTGGGCAGCTTTGGGAGCTAATAAATCAATTACTTGCTCTACACACTTTCTGAAGTCAAAAGCTTGGGCTTCTAGTTCTAACTTACCCGACTCAATTTTAGACAAATCTAAAATGTCATTGATGATGGTGAGCAAAGCTTCGCTGCTAGTGAGGATAGTTTCGACAAAATCTTGTTGCTGGCTTGTCAATTCAGTATTTAGCAGTAGTTCCGTCATCCCAATTACCGCATTCATGGGGGTGCGAATTTCATGGCTCATCATTGCTAAAAATTCGCTTTTGGTGCGGTTAGCGGTTTCTGCTGCCCGTTTAGCCTGTTCTAAGGCAAAGTTTTTGACTGTGAGTTCTTCTCGTTGTCGGGTTTCTTGCTCTAGTAAATGAGCGTGGGCTAAGGCTATGCCCAACTGTGCGGCGACTGCTTCTAACAGTTCAATTTCTTCTGGAGTCCACTGTCGGAAATGCCTACACTGGTGTAAACCAATCGCACCATTGGGTTTTCCTTGATAAGAGGTGCGGATGGCTAACATGGACTTTAGCCCCAATTGACTACAAATTTGGTAGACTGACTCAAGTAAGGGATCTTGGTAGACATTGGGAGAAGCGATCGCCCGATCATGGGACATTATTTCGATAATATGAGGGTTTCCCACCATCGGCACTTCCAATTTTTTCATTAAGCCAGGATGAGGTACAATGCTATATTCTGCGACTAGGGGAATCTGGGGAACTGGCTCACTAATGTAAGCATGAATCAGACAGCGATCAACTGCAAAAGCTTGCCCAATTTGAGTGGCAGCAGTCTCAAATATTTCTTGAGTGTCAAGACTTTGGCGAATTTTCTGGGTGATTTTTTCCAGCAACAATGTCCGGTTTAACTGTCTTTGCAGTGCTTCTTCGGCTCGTTTACGTGCGGTAATATCAATCGCAATTCCCCCCACTAGACACTGTTCCCCTGGTGGATTGGCAATGGGAAATTTATACACTAAAAAATCTCGCACCTTACCGTTACAGGCTGGTACAGACTCCACAGCTTCAATCACTTTCTGGGTGCGCGCTACCCTGCGGATGGTATCAAGACAGGGTTGAGCAAATTGTGGTTGATAAAAGTCCACAATATTTTTACCGATGAGTTCTGATAGGGGTAATTTAAAAGCGCGCCGATACGTTTCGCTTAAATAAAGAATTGTGCCATTAGTATCTGTAATCCAAACAGGTGTAGGGCTATGATTCATGAATGCTTGGAAGCGTTCTTCACTCTGACGTAGTAATGTTTCTGCTTGTTTACGTTCAGTAATGTCACGATTTACACTAATAGTTGCAATAATCTGCCTCTGTTCATCTTGCAAGGCTACTATAGTAGTTTCACAAACTCCAGTGCTACCATCTTTGCGAATAAAGTTAATCTCACTTCTCCAGCGTCCATGTTGATTAATATCTTCCAGGATGGCAGCATTCAAAACTGTGTCTTTTTCAGATTGATGTAAAATGCTGATAGATTGTTCACAAATCTCGGCTTTGGTATAGCCAAAAATTCTCTCAGCCGCAGGATTCCAGTCTATAATTTTACCATCCAAATCAGTGATGATAACGGCATCATAGATATTGGCAAAGGTGAGGGCTTGCCGACGTAGTGCCATTTCTGCTGTTTGGCGATCGCTAATATCTGTTTGAATACCCAAAAAGTGGGTTAACTTACCTTGTTCGTCATAGATAGGAGAAATACTTAATTCGTTCCAAAATAAACTGCCATCTTTGCGGTAGTTTCGCAAAATCACTTTGCAATCCTTACCTAATTTTAGAGCTTGACGTAGTTCTGGTAGTGCTGATTGCCCTCTATCTGTACCTTGCAAAAAGCGACAATTCCGCCCAATCACATCCTGAGCGCAGTAGCCAGTGATTTTTTCAAAGGCAGAGTTAACATAAATGATGGGATTATTCGCGAGTCTGGCATCGACAATCACAATGCCGTTAATCGTAGCCGTCAATGCCCTCTCCCGTAGTCTCAAGTTTTCTTCTACAAGTTTCAAGTCAGTAATATCAAACATGAAACCCCTAAGTTTTACCGGGGTGTTGTCTGTTTGCACTATACTCACAATGTCTCGCAACCAGACAACTCTGCCGTCAGCTGCTAACATCCGATATTCCATTTCGTGATTTTCGCCTCTGAGAACTGCTTGTTGGCAAATACTCAAAGCCTTTTCTCTGTCATGGGGATGTAAATGATTAATCCAAAAATTTTCCTCATACCATTTTGCCACGGGATATTCTAATACAGTTTCGGCTTGTGGCCCCACATAGGTAAAACGCCAAGTTTGCAAGTCTAATTCCCAAGGGATAACTTTGACTGTTTCTATTAACTGTCGCCACCCCGTTTCACTGGCACGTAAAGCAATTTCTATTTGTTTTTGTGTTTCTATTGTTTGAGTTAGTTCTTGATTGAGGGCTGCTAGTTTAGTATTGTTGATTTTGCTAGCTTGGGTAAAATAAGTTAACAATGTGATTGCTCCCGCCGCTAATATTCCTGTCAACAATACAAATGTCGGTAGAGGTGTTTGCAAATCTCTGAGTAACTCAACAGTAGGATAAACTTCTAATTTCCAGTTGACTCCATACCAGTTAATGTCTAGATTCTGCTGCCATAATGAATGCTCTTTTGCTGGTAAATCTGAGCCGTAAATCAACTGTTGTTCGGCAAAGATTCTGATTTGATAACTTTGTGGTATCTGTAAAACCGAATTTAATCGCCTGGGCGGCAACACTCCTAAAATAAACCCATTGAATTGATCTCCTTGCCACACAGGTACACAAGCTACAAATCCCTGCCCACCTTGTACAAGGTTAATTGCAGTAGTTAAAGTAGTTTGCCGGCTGTTGCGTGCAATTTCTACAGCAGTGTGCCGTCGCCATTCTTGCTTGAAGTCAAAATTTTGGCGAGCTTGGTTGTTGTTTGATGGTATAATCCAACGCACCTGACCAGAGGAATCAACCCTGGCGATCGCCTCATAGCCGGCGTAATCTTTCACATACGCTGCCGTCTCTAATTCCCATTCTGCTTGGGGAATATCACTATACTGCCTATGTTTCCCTATCCCCTCTAAAGCCAAAATGCGAGTTTGTAGTTGAGTAATTAATTCTGTTTTGGTAGCTAGTGCCTGTTGTTGAATCAGCGTTTGAATGTTCAGTTGCTCTGCAACTAATAGCCTCTGCCATATTATTACCACTATCACCAAGATACTCACACCCACCAGAAGCGGCAACAACCTCCGTATTCTCAGAGATTTTACATATTTATATATGTTATATTTGTGCTGCCTATACACTGATTCATCCTCCAGCACCTTCAGCTTTTTTTACATCATTGTTTTAAAGTAATAAAAAAAATGATAGCAAGGGGACAATTACGTAAATTTTCTTTCTCCATCACCTTGGATATAACTTGTTTTAGTTAATCTAATAATTTTATATTTATTTTCTATTTTTTGGTTTTTTTCTTGATAACTATAATTCTTATCTTTCTGCATGAATTACCCTTTTTTAGTATGCTGACTGTACTAATTATAAGGGTATAGCTTGATATTTTGCTTATTTGAATTAATACACTGTGGCAGTATATTTGTATGTTTATTATTTAGTTAGAGAATAAAAATTATTTATATATATTTAATTTTGTTTTTTCCACAACTACCAAAAGTAGTATATTTAGAACGAAATAAACCGGACTGTGCAAATGTAGGGGTTTAGCAATGCTAAAACCCTGACATTGACTAACTTCTAGACTGAATTTTCTGGATTAACTCATAAAAAGGTTGCCAATTATCTGACTCAACAATTGGCTCCCAAACCGATTCAATCACAGGTCTTAATAACACAGTCTGAGGATTGTAGTCAGACAGCGTTTGGGCAATACTCTCCATCTGCTCAGGAGCAAAATCATTTAAGATTTTATGGTAGAGTATGCACCAATTATCAAAAACTGGTAATGCCCCAGATGCAGGTACACAGTCTGAAGTGTTGAGAATACAGCCTGGTTCATCTCTCCACTTCATAGAAAAGGTGCGAGCCATTTCCGAGAAAAACTGATGATAACCGACTTGACTCTGCTGTAAAACTTGAATTGTTAAACTTAAAAGCTCATGCGCTTCGGGATGGGTTAACTGTTCAAACCCCAACTTTTTCAACATTAAAGTTTGGTATTCAGCATGATAATAATCGCTAAACTGTGCAAGTCCTGCTTCTAAGTCAGCTTCAGGGATAATAGCCTTTAAGGGTTGTTGCAGCATTTCCAGATTTAATTGACAAATACCTGGTTGATGAGCGTAACAGTAACGTTTGTAATAGTCGAAATATGCAGCCGTAAAATATGGGTCGTAAGTAGGAATAAATGCGTAAGGGCCATAGTCAAAGCTTTCTCCTGTAATTGACATATTGTCAGTATTTAGGACTGCATGACAAAAACCCGCAGCCATCCACTGTGCAACCAGTTTGGCGACTCGTTGCACTAATTCAGCATAGAATAACGCATATTTATCTGCTTCATTCATTAAGTTTCGATAATAATGCTCAATTACATGATCTAATAGCTTTTGAATTAAATCTGGACGATGTAAATAATGTAAACGCTCAAAAGTGCCAAACCGAATATGAGAATTACTCATCCTCACCATCACAGATGAACGGGTAGGAGAAGGTTCATCACCACGCCACAGAGATAAACCAGTTTCAATCATGCTAAAACAGCGAGAGGTACGTACCCCCAACTGATGTAATGCTTCTGCTGCTAACACTTCTCGCACCCCACCCTTAAGTGTTAGCATCCCATCGCCACCACGAGAATAAGGAGTTCTACCAGAACCTTTAGTACCAAAGTCGTAAAGTTCGCCGTCAGTTCCACGTACTTGTCCGTACAAAAAGCCTCTACCATCACCTAATTGTGGATTATATTCACCGAATTGATAACCGTGATAACGTAATGCTAGACATGGTTGACTGCCCTGAAATTTGCCGAAGGTGTTGATAAAATCTTCGTCGGTAACGGCTTGAGGGTTGAGTCGCAATTGAGGTAATAGTGCATCATTACGCCAGCGCAGAATGTGCTGTGGAAACTCTGCGGCTTTTACTTCGTCATAATAATCATCACCCAAGGATGCTAATGCTGGTTCATAGTTCAGGGTGAGAAAAGGATTGAGGGAATTTTCGGTATTGGGAGTTTCAGCCAAAGTCATTATCAGCAAAGGGTAATTGAGCCTTCCCTTAATGGTACATCTGGCAGCAACTCCGGCGTGAGTGGAAAAATCACATTTTTGAGGCTGAGGATAACTGTTAGGACTTACGCAAGTGTCAGATTACAAGTGTCTTGTAGGCTGCGTCAGACTGTTTAAATACTGTCAATAAACGTATTTTTAATATCTGACGCACCCTACTAATATGCTAGAGAACAGTGGCTAGAGAAACAAACATCAGAAAAAAACAATAATTAAACCTATAGAGTTGAGTTGATAGTTAACATTAGTTTTCTCGTTTATATAATTGGCGACTAATATCTGCAATATATAAAGTTTATTGAAACAATAATTTGTCATGTGATTTCAATGGTCATCATTGATAATTCTTGATACATGGACAGCTACTAAGAGCTGAAAGAGTCAAAGATAAATTTTTTCTTATATCTCTAATCTAATATTTATTTAATAATTGCCTGTTCCGAGTCAACCAAATTGATATTTTTACCTGTAAACTGATTTCACTGACGAAATAAAGACGTTAGCAACCACCAAATAAAGCCATCAATTTACCAATAGTTAGTCATAAATAGCATTGCTGTAAAAAAGTCTTTGCTAGCAACTAACCGCATATATTGACCAGTTTTATAACTGTTGCAAGAAACATCAAAGTTTACTTGCATAAATTTTTGTGCCTAAAAAAATTAAAACAATTGTTGAGGAGATGTTATGTCAGACTTTTTTAACCAAATTTCTCGCCGGAAATTTATCATCACAGCAGGTGCATCGGCTGGTGCTGTGTTTCTCAAAGGTTGTTTAGGAAATCCGCCAGAAGCTAACACTGGCGGGAATAGCCAATCTGCACCAACAGCCCAACCAGCCGCTAATATTAGTCCCGAACAAGCCCCAGAAACTAACGCAGTTAAGTTAGGATATATCCCAATTGTAGAAGCTGCGCCATTAATTATTGCCAAAGAAAAAGGCTTTTTTGCTAAGTATGGGATGACTAATGTTGAACTTTCTAAACAAGCTTCTTGGGGTGCGGCTAGAGATAACGTAGAAATTGGTTCGGCTGGTGGTGGAATTGATGGTGGTCAATGGCAAATGCCTATGCCCCATTTAATTACTGAAGGTTTAATTACCAAAGGTAATCAAAAGATTCCCATGTATGTATTGTGTCAGTTAATTACACATGGAAATGGGATTGCGATCGCCAACAAACACCAAGGTAGCGGCATCGGCTTAAAACTAGCAGGTGCTAAGTCTGTATTCTCCAAACTCAAATCCTCACCCACCCCCTTCACCGCCGCCCAAACATTCCCCGCCGTTAACCAAGATTTCTGGATTCGCTATTGGTTAGCAGCCGGTGGTATTGACCCTGATGCAGACGTGAAATTGCTCACAGTCCCATCAGCGCAAACCGTCGCCAACATGAAAACAGGGACAATGGACGCTTTCAGCACCGGCGATCCCTGGCCTTTCCGCATCGTTAAAGACAAAGTAGGCTACATGGCGGCATTAACCGCAGAAATTTGGAAAAATCACCCCGAAGAATATCTAGCCATGAGGGCTGATTGGGTTGACCAAAATCCCAAAGCTACCAAAGCCTTATTAAAAGGCATCATGGAAGCTCAACAATGGTGCGATAACTTTGATAATCGCCAAGAAATGGCTAACATTTTGGCACAAAGAGCTTATTTTAACGTGCCAGTTGATGTTTTAATCGAGCCATTTATGGGTAAATACGACATGGGTGAAGGTCGCAAAATTGATGATAGATCAATGGCAGCTTTGTACTGGAAAGATGAAAAAGGTAGCGTTTCTTATCCTTACAAGAGTCATGATTTATGGTTCATCACCGAAAGTGTGCGTTGGGGATTCTTACCCAAAGATTACATAGCAAATAATGCAGCCAAAGCTAAACAACTAATTGATAAAGTCAACCGCGAAGATATTTGGAAAGAAGCAGCAAAAGAAGCGGGTATTGCGGCGGCTGATATTCCCACTAGCACATCTCGTGGTGTAGAAGAATTTTTTGATGGTGCTAAGTTCGACCCCGAAAACCCAGAAGCATACCTCAAGAGTTTGCAAATCAAGAAAGTGAGTGTTTAGTTATTAGTCATTAGTCATTAGTCATTGGTCATTAGTCATTAGTCATTAGTCATTGGTCATTAGTTATTAGGAATTGGGCATTGGATATTCAATAAATCAAAACTCAAAAATAAATCATGCAGAATCAAAGTGATGTAATTTTGAATTTTGATTTTATTTATCTACTCCCAATTCCTTTTTCAAAGTAGTCATCTGAGGAACAAATCATGACCCTAGCACAAAAAAGACCCGGTAGCCAAAAGCTTGATAATAGCTTTGTATCTCAACTACAAAAGCAATTACCTAACGTTGTACCACCCACCATTGCTATTGTTACATTTTTAGTTTTGTGGCAATTATTCTCTTGGACTCCCGGCGCAACATTACCAGGGCCAATTCAGGTTGTACAAGAAACTTGGGAGTTGATTATTTATCCCTTTTATGATAAAGGAGGGATTGATAAAGGATTATTCTGGCAGATTTTTGCCAGTCTCCAACGGGTAGCTATTGGTTACTCTTTTGCTGCTGTGATTGGTATTGCTTTAGGCATTGTCATCGGTGTTAATAAAACAATGTCTACAGCGTTAGATCCTCTGTTTCAGTTATTGCGAACTGTACCGCCTTTGGCTTGGGTGCCTATTTCCTTGGCAGCTTTACGCCAAAACGAACCCGCCGCCCTATTCGTGATTTTTATCACCGCAATTTGGCCGATTTTAATTAACACTGCGGTCGGTGTGAAAGAAATTCCCCAAGACTATAACAACGTTGCCAAAGTTCTACAACTTTCTAAAAAAGACTATTTCTTGAACATCCTCATTCCTGCTGCCTTGCCCTACATTTTTACAGGTTTGAGAATTGCAATTGGTTTAGCTTGGTTGGCAATTATCGCCGCAGAAATTGTTATGTCAGGTATCGTAGGTATCGGCTTTTTCATCTGGGATGCCTATCAAAACAACTACATCAGTGAAATTATCTTGGCACTCGTCTACATCGGTGCAGTTGGTTTGTTACTAGACAAACTCATGGCTTGGATTCAAAACCTGATTTTACCAACTGAAAAGAAATAATTGTTGGGGACTGGGTATTGAGGAATGAGGATTAGATATTAAGAAAAAATTCTTCCTCATCCCCCTCATCCCCCCTACACCCTACACCCTACACCCTACTTCCTGAAAACTATGTCTGTATTTGTTGCGGTTGACCAAATTGACAAAGTATTTAATCTGACTGGCGGCGGTCAATATATTGCCTTAAAAGGAATTGACCTGCAAATTAAAAAAGGTGAATTTGTTTCTTTAATTGGTCACTCTGGTTGTGGTAAATCCACATTATTAAATATGATTGCGGGTTTGGATTTACCAACAGAAGGTGTGGTGACACTGGAAGGACAAAGAATTACCAGACCAGGCCCAGACCGGATGGTAGTATTCCAAAATTATTCTTTGTTACCTTGGCGGACAGTTAGAGAAAATATTGCTCTGGCGGTTGATTCCGTGATGAAGGGAATGCCAGCAGGTGAACGTAAGGCGGTTGTAGAAAAACATATCGATATGGTGGGGTTGCGTCCCCATGCTGACAAACAACCGGGAATGTTATCTGGTGGACAAAAACAACGGGTAGCGATCGCCCGCGCCTTAGCAATTCGTCCTAAACTACTACTATTAGATGAACCCTTCGGCGCACTAGATGCCCTCACCAGAGGTAACTTACAAGAACAGTTAATGCAAATCTGCGAAGAAAATCAAGTTACCGCCGTCATGGTAACTCATGACGTAGATGAAGCCGTGCTGTTATCTGATAGAATCGTCATGCTCACCAATGGCCCAGAATCTAAAATTGGTGACATCTTAGAAGTTGATATCCCCCGACCCCGTAAACGCATGGAAGTAGTCGAACACCCCAGCTATTACAGCCTACGGAGTGAAATGATTTACTTCCTCAACCAACAAAAACGGGTGAAGAAAATTCGCGCCAGAAAAACGGCGGCTGTGTCTCGGCATGGCTTAGAAAAAGTTAACCTAGACATTGGCTTCCTACCCCTCACCGCTTGCGCCCCCCTCGCCGTCGCTAAAGAAAAAGGCTTCTTCACCAAACACGGTTTAGATGAAGTTAACCTAGTCCGGGAAACAAGCTGGCGCGGTATCGTTGATGGTATCTCTGGCGGTTATATCGATGCGGCACAAATGCCTTCCGGGATGCCTATGTGGTTAACATTGGGAGGACATAACAATCAACCCCTCCCCGTTGTCACCTCCCTCACCATGACCCGCAACGGTAACGCCATCACCTTGGCGAAACGCTTCTATGACCAAGGTGTGCGTACTTTATCTGACTTCAAAGATTATCTGTTGCGTACCCGTGACCAACGCCACATCATGGGGGTAGTACATCCCGCATCAATGCACAACTTACTGCTACGCTATTGGCTAGCGGCTGGGGGAATTGACCCTGATATAGATGTGGACATGAAAACTATCCCTCCCGCCCAGATGGTCGCTGACTTACAAGCTGCTAGCATTGACGGTTACTGTGTTGGTGAACCTTGGAACTACCGCGCGACTGAGGAAGGTGTGGGCTTTACTATCGCCACAGACTTAGAAGTTTGGTTGGGACATCCCGGTAAAGTTCTGGGTGTGCGCGAAGATTGGGCGGAAGCTTATCCTAATACTTATATTGCTCTAACTAAAGCTTTGCTGGAAGCTTGCCAATATTGTGCAGACCCGAACAACGCCGAAGAAATTAGACGTATTGTTGCAGGTCGAGATTACGTCAGCACTGATTTAGAGTATATCCAACTGGAAGACCCCGATTCGGTTGCCTGTAGTTTAGACCATCCACTGCGGCAGTATGCTCACCATCAATTCTATTCTGAGTCGGCAATTAATCGCCCCAGCCGTACTGAACAAATTTGGATTATGAGTCAATTGGCGCGTTGGGGTGATACTCCCTTCCCTCGAAACTGGGTAGAAGTTGTGGAGAGAGTTTGCAGTGTGCGTGTTTTCAGCACTGCTGCTAGAGAGTTAGGTTTGGATGTTAGCTATACTCGTCAACCTATTCAGTTATTTGATGGTACTCCGTTTAATGCTGATGATCCTCTTGCTTATCTCAACAGTTTGAGGATTAAGCGTGATGTTTCAGTTGCGGAGGTTATTCTTGACTCTCCAACTAGACGAGTGGCGTAAATGAGGATGAGAGAGTGTCGCGAGGTTTGAGTTGATTTTTAAACGCAGAGGTACGCGGAGGTAAACGCGGAGGTACGCGGAGGTTTATGGTCGCCAATTTCGGATGCTCTCTATTCCATGTTTTTTTCGGAATTAAGTCAAGTTTTCAATCTATTACTCGGTTAATACTATGGCAAGCCGTAATTCAAATGTTACTGAATTTACTAGAGATAGACAGGGAAGAGCTTTAGGTGTTGGTAATCAGGGTCATAGAAGTTTCTTAGAAATTCAAGACGTTACTAAGGTATATCCGACTAAGAAAGGCCCTTTTACTGTTCTTGATGGTGTTAACTTGAATGTGGAACAGGGTGAGTTTATTTGTGTTATCGGTCACTCTGGTTGTGGTAAATCTACTCTGCTAAATATGGTGTCGGGGTTCGCTACTCCTACTACTGGGCAAGTTTTATTGGAGGGTCAACCAATTACTAAGCCTGGCCCCGATAGAATGGTGGTGTTTCAAAATTATGCTTTGTTACCTTGGCGTACTGCTTTTGAAAATATCTATTTAGCTGTTAATGCTGTTTACCCCAACAAGATGGAAGCTGAAAAACGGGCTATTGTTCGGGAACATTTGGCAATGGTGGGTTTATCTGATGCGATGGAGAAGAAACCTACCCAAATGTCCGGCGGTATGCGACAACGGGTTTCTATTGCTCGCGCTTTGGCTATTCGTCCCAAGGTGTTGATTTTAGATGAGCCTTTTGGCGCGTTAGACGCGATTACTAAGGAGGAGTTACAGGAAGAACTGCTGAAAATTTGGAATGAAAATCGCTGTACGGTGTTGATGATTACTCACGATATCGATGAGGCGTTGTTTTTGGCAGATAAGTTAGTGATGATGACTAATGGCCCACACGCGAAGATTGGTGAGGTGATGGAAATTCCTTTTTCTCGTCCACGCGATCGCGCCCGCATTATGGAAGATCCACAATATTACAAGCTGCGTAACTATGCGCTTGATTTCCTCTTTAACCGGTTTGCCCACGATGATGTCGGTTAACAGTGTTCCCAGATGACCACAATTGGGATCAGGGTAAAAGATAAAATGTAAAATTTGGTCATTTTGCTGTTTATCTTTTGCCCTTTTCTTTTTATAATCAATCAACTATAGATAAACGCCGATAAATCATCGGTGTTTAGTTGTTTTTTCAACAATTCTTAATTATGAGGTTTTATCTATGTAAATTATAATTTCATCACTATAAATAAATGTAAATATTTCTCAAGGTGGATTGACATATAAAAAGTATTCTGAATCTAAATTTTAGATAATCACAACAAGATTAATTAATTAAAACTATCTTTCCTTCTATGTTTTCTTTTTGATACCCAGTCGTAGACACATATAAAGATAATCAAGTTAAGCTAGATTACGCCAGATGACTGTCATAAGTTTTTTTGTTACTTAAGCAACAAAAAAGTTTTAGTATGTAAGTAAAAAGTGAGCAGTGTAGATGGTTGTGGATAATTCTTCATATTGCCTTCAAAAAGTACGCCCCATGAATAACCGCGCACTGCTGTTAATAAATCATCATGCTCGCCACGGTCAAAAACGTCTCTTAGAAGCGATTAATTGCTTAAAAAATCTCGGCTTTCAATTAATTGAAGAATCAACAGAACACCCCTCACATTTAGCTCAAATTATACATCAATATAAAAATCAAGTTGACTTAGTAATAGTTGGCGGTGGTGATGGTACTCTCAATGCGGTAGTAGATGCTTTGGTAGAAACTCAATTACCCTTGGGAGTTTTACCTTTAGGAACTGCTAATGATTTAGCTAGAACTTTAGGAATTACTAACTCTCTACAGGAAGCCTGTGAAATAATTGCTCATGGTGAATTGCGGCGCATTGATTTAGGTTGGGTAAATGGTAAACATTTTTTTAATGTTGCTAGTTTGGGTTTGAGTGTCAAAATTACGCAAAAATTGACGAAAAAAATTAAACGACGCTGGGGTGTCTTTGCCTATGCTGCGACTGCATTACAAGTAATTTGGGAGTCTCGCCCCTTTAGTGCCGAAATTCGCATGAATGGTCAATCATATCGCGTCAAAACAGTACAAATCGCTGTCGGCAATGGTCGCTACTATGGTGGTGGTATGGCTGTAGTCCATGATGCCAAAATTGATGACCAAAGACTTGACCTTTATAGTTTAGAAATTAAAAAGTGGTGGCAAATTATACCCTTGCTACCTGCTATCCGCAAAGGTAGACATATTCATCGGCAAAATGTCCGCGCTTTACATGGACAAGAAATTGAAGTCTACACTCGTAAACCCCGTCCTATCAACACCGATGGCGAAATTACCACTTACACCCCTGCTCATTTCCGCGTCATCCCGAAAGCTGTGGCTGTTTTTGTTCCACCAGTGTAACAGAAGTGTAGGGGTGTAGGGGTGCGAGGAGAGAATGACCAATGACCAATGACTAATGACCAATGACCAATGACTAATGACTAATAACTAATGACTATCTCTGCAATGTTACTCAAAAATTTGATATATTCAGGAATAGTGCCGGGTGCATTTGTATTTAACTTGAAGTGTCTTTTAGGTAAGTCAAGCGGGGTACTGTGAAAACTCAGATGGACTCACACCAAATACACCTGAGATTTTCTCAAGATATTAAGTTATTGCTACAACGTCTAGCCCAAGAACCTCTGTCTCTTGGTGAAATTCTGGCGGAAACATCTGAACGGGGTTTTAGTTTAGTCATTACGTTATTAGTTCTGCCCTTTTTGTTGCCTATGCCACCAGGGTTAACAGGGCCTTTTGGTGCGGCTTGTTTATGCTTGTCTGTACAGATGATACTCGGTCGGCGATCGCCTTGGCTACCTAAACGCATCGCCCGCTATAAATTCCCTCGCTCCTTTGCTCAGGTACTTCTACAAAACCTGCGCCGTGTTACCAAAGTCTTAGAAAAAATTGCCCGTCCCCGCTTGACAAAAATCGCTAATTATGATTTGACTTGGCGGATCAATGGCTTGTGTATCTCTTGGTTAACATTATTACTGATGTTACCAGTTCCCTTAACTAATCCCATCCCCACAGTCGGAATTTTACTTTTAGCAGTCGCTACCATTGAATCCGATGGCTTATTAATTTGGATCAGCTATGGCCTCACTATCTTAATTACCATGCTATTTGGATTTATCGGTTATGCCTTGTGGTTAGCACCTAGCTTATTACCATCTATTTTTAGATAAAAGCCCCTAGCTAAAAACTCAGGGGCTTGTTTTTCTTAAGGTGCATCTACTTAACTTATCTATTCATTCAGATTTATGTAACATCAGGAAGAATTACTAGCCAGTGGTTGCTCATGAGATTAATGTCGTCATGCTATACTAAACGTAGTCGTTATGAGTTTGTATAAGTTTATGACTAACCCAACTGTAGAAAACTTAGTAATTATCGGTTCTGGGCCTGCTGGTTACACGGCGGCAATTTATGCTGGACGAGCTAACTTAAAGCCTGTGGTATTTGAAGGTTTTCAAGCTGGGGGTTTGCCAGGTGGGCAACTGATGACGACGACGGAGGTAGAAAACTTTCCGGGGTTTCCCCAAGGAATTACCGGGCCGGAATTAATGGATAGAATGAAGGCGCAAGCGGAACGTTGGGGGGCTGAGTTATATACTGAAGATGTGATTGCAGTGGATTTAAGTCAGCGTCCTTTTACGGTGCGATCGCCAGAAAGGGAAGTCAAGGCAAATACTATCATTATTGCCACTGGTGCGACAGCAAAACGTTTAGGTTTACCGAGTGAGCATCAATTCTGGAGTCGGGGAATTTCTGCTTGTGCAATTTGTGATGGTGCTACGCCAATTTTCCACGGTGCAGAATTAGCAGTGGTTGGTGCTGGCGACTCGGCGGCGGAAGAATCAATTTATTTAACTAAGTATGGCTCAAAAGTTAACTTGTTAGTGCGTTCTGATCAGATGCGGGCTTCTAAAGCCATGCAAGACAGGGTTTTGAGTAACCCTAAAATCCAAGTCCATTGGAACACGGAAGCCGTAGATATATTTGGTAACGGTTTCATGGAAGGGGTAATAGTTCGCAATAACAAAACTGGCGAACAAAGCAAACTATCAGCTAAGGGCTTATTCTACGCTATTGGTCACAAGCCTAATACTTCTTTGTTTCAGGGACAGTTAGAACTAGATGAGGTGGGTTACATTGTGACTCGACATGGTTCTCCAGAAACCAGTGTAGAAGGTGTATTTGCTGCTGGTGATGTGCAAGACCATGAATATCGCCAAGCAATTACGGCGGCTGGTAGTGGCTGTGCGGCGGCGTTGTTGGCGGAACGTTGGCTGTCTGCTCATGGGTTAATTCAAGAATTCCACCAAAAACCAATTAACAATGAATTAGAACCTCAGCCAACCGCTAAGAAAACGGAAGCAGAACAAGCGGCGGAATTTGATTTGACGGCAACACGCCATGAAGGGAGTTATGCTTTAAGGAAATTATTCCACGAAAGCGATCGCCTGTTAGTTGTGAAATACGTCGCCCCTGGTTGTGGCCCTTGTCATACTCTCAAGCCTATATTAAATAAAGTCGTGGATGAGTTTGACGGTAAAATCCACTTTGTCGAAATTGATATTGACAAAGACCGCGAAATTGCCGAAAATGCTGGCGTGACTGGAACACCGACTATTCAATTCTTCAAGAATAAAGAACTCGTGAAAGAAGTCAAAGGTGTGAAACAAAAGAGCGAATATCGCCAGATAATCGAGAGTAATTTGTAGAGATTCGGGATTAAAGATTGGGGAAGAGTTTTTTGACCGATACTTTCTCCCCAACCATCATAATAATAGGTGGGCATTGCCAACAATATAAAACTCAGGCTCTTAGCAACTTGCAAGCAATGCCCACCCTACAACTTTCCCAGTCCCCAATTCCCTAACTAATATGTAAAATGGTCAGGGTATCTTGCTCAATGCAGACTCACATAATGACCGTCACTAAACGTCAACTACCGTTATTGTTACGTTTTGCTAAAAAAAGCAGCCTTTCCCAAAAATTAATGGTAATAGGGTTAGCTATTACCCTGTTTTTTATTTTCCTGGCTTTTTTTGCGCCTGTATTTCAGGCTTGGGGATGGCTACAAGATCCAAAAGAATTTCTCTCAAACCCGCTTCAAGAAGCACCTTCTGCTAAACATTGGTTTGGAACTAGCCGCTTAGGACATGATGTGTTTTCTCGCACGATATTCGGCGCACAGGCGGCGTTGCAAGTGGTGATTTTGGCAACAGCACTGAGTATGATTTTTGGCGTACCTTTGGGGATGCTGAGTGGCTACCTGGGCGGTAGGTTAGATAAGGTGTTGCTGTTTCTCATGGATAGTATCTATACCTTACCGGGGTTGTTGCTGTCTGTGACACTGGCGTTTGTGGTGGGGAGGGGAATATTAAACGCTGCGATCGCAATTAGTATTGCATACATTCCCCAATATTATCGAGTAGTTCGCAACCACACCGTCAGCGTTAAAACAGAGGTATTTATTGAAGCGGCGCAAGCAATGGGGGCTTCTACCTGGATTGTACTGTCTCGTTATCTGTTTTTCAACGTCATTCAAAGCGTACCTGTACTGTTTACCCTCAACGCCGCCGATGCCATTTTAGTATTAGGTGGTTTAGGCTTTTTAGGGCTAGGCTTACCGGAAGAAGTGCCAGAATGGGGTCATGATTTAAAACTAGCACTAGAAGCTTTACCTACAGGTGTGTGGTGGACTACCCTATTCCCTGGTTTGGCGATGACTTTCATGGTGGTAGGGTTATCACTACTAGGTGAGGGGTTAAATGAATTTGTCAATCCTCGATTACGGGGAGAAAATGGAAACCGGAAATAAACAATTCAAAATTCAAAATTCAAAATTCAAAATTAAGAGTGCTGTTTTTGAATGCTGAATTGAAGCTAAACATTCATTGTATTCATAACTGAGAGATTAGAGTGAAAGATAACATTTCTTTAATTGCGGCGGCGGCTGGTGGGTTTATGCTTTCTGTAGCTTTGGCTGGGATTTTAAAAGGTGCGCCGATAACCGCTTGGGATAAACAATCAAGTTTTCGTCCTACTGTGAGTGATTTAAGAGTCACTCCGCGAAAGAGCGATAGTTTAGAATTTTTTGATGCGAAAACATCGAAAAGCTAATACAGCGATTTTCTGGTAAATGAACCACAAAAGAAAGTTTGAAAACCTTGTAGAGACTAAGCATGGTAAGTCTCTACACTTTAGTCTAATTAGCCTCTACACGGTGGTCTAATTAGCCGAAAACTGCTGTATGCTTTTCTGAATCACCCTAAGAGGATGTTTGAAAAGTATTATCATTAACACCAAAGTCTCTCAAACCTAACCCCCCCAGCCCCCCTTCCCTACAAGGGAATGGGGGTTTTAAAGCCTCTCTCCTTGTAGGGGAGAGGTTTGGAGAGGGGTTTTTAGTATCGTTGATGACTTGACAAACATCCTCTAAGATGGGTTATTTTCATCAGCTTAGTCACAGCTAGCTGATAGTTTGTGGTGTGAGGAATTAAAAGTGGGGAATTCTCAAGTTATTGGGATCGACGTGGGGGGAACGGCGATAAAATTGGGGCGGTTTACTCCAGATGGTCATTGTTTGCAATCTTTGACTGTTGCCACTCCGCAACCGGCGACACCGGAAGCGGTTTTGGCGGTCATGGTGGATGCGATCGCCCAAATTGATGTAGATAATCAAACTATGGCTATTGGTGTCGGTACTCCAGGCCCGGCTGATGCTACAGGACGTATTGCCCAAATTGCGATTAATTTACCAGGATGGCAGAATGTACCTTTAGCTGATTGGTTGGAAGCCAAAACTGGCAAACCCACCGTTATTGATAATGACGCTAATTGTGCAGGTGTAGGAGAGGCTTGGTTAGGAGCAGGTCGGCAATTTCAGAATTTTATTCTCTTAACCTTGGGGACTGGGGTTGGTGGTGCAATTATTCTGGATGGTAAATTGTTTGTGGGACATAGAGGCGCGGCCGGAGAACTGGGATTAATTACCCTGCAACCGGATGGCCCTGTATGTAAGAGTGGTAATCAAGGCTCTTTAGAACAATACACATCAATTAAAGCCATTCGTCGCCGGACTGGTAAAGAACCTGCGGAGTTGGGAAGGCTGGCGAAAGCTGGAGATGTGGACGCTTTAGCATTTTGGGAAGAATATGGGCGTGATTTAGGCACGGGTTTAGCCAGTATGATTTACATTTTAACACCAGAAGCGATCGTGATTGGTGGTGGTGTGAGTGCAAGTTTTGAATTTTTCTTTCCAGCAGTTCAGGCAGAAATTGACAAGCGAGTGATGCCAACCTCGCGCATGGGTTTGCAGATTATCCCTGCACAATTAGGTAACTCTGCCGGTATGGTAGGCGCGGCTAAATTAGCGTGGCAAAAGTTTTGTATTTAACAGGTGGTACAGAAGGCGGTTTGCATATCTACTGATGTTACTAACGCCAGTCCTACTTTGCTGATGAACTGGAACACTTTTGATTGGGAAGGGGAGATTTTGGAGATTATGGCTATTGTCCGGCAAATGCTGCCATAAATTCACCCGTCATCAGCCATCTATGGCAAAGCTAGAGGTAGCTTGGCAGGAGTTCCCATTGCTGTGATAGCAACGCATTATTGCCCACATGAGTTATGGTCTTTGAAGTCAACTTATTCAAAATTTGAACAGCTAATCATGATATTCCTTAAGATTTACTACTGAAGATTAAAGATTAGCAATTTTAACTAACCCTGACAATCATTTGATAACATTTTTTCTCAGTAAGTCATCACCTTTTGCAGATGTTATCTGTAATAGGTACGACAAAAGAAAAACAAACCACGAAGACACGAAGAACACGAAGGAAGAGGGAAGAAGAGGAGGAGTTAAGAAGATGATAAGATGATTCGCTTAATGCCTTCTTTGAGAATGGGAACGTTAAAATTAATAAGAAGAGCAAGAGGGCAATTAGTCATTTTTAAATAAGAAATAACTTGTGCTTCATGAATAGGTGAAAACTTTTCTACAGCTTTTAATTCAACAACCAGCGAATCACCAATCAAAAAATCTAATTCTCCCTCACCTATCCGATGTCCCTTGTACTTTACAGCTACCAAATATTTAGATTGATGAGGTATACCACGCAAGCGAAACTCCATAGCTAACGCCTCGTGATATACCCTCTCCAAAAAACCTGCTCCCAATACCCGATGTACCTCAATAGCAGCACCAATCACAGCATAAGCCAACCTCTCCACCTCATCATCAAACCTTCTCATCCTTCTTTCTTCTTCTCTTCTTTCCTCTTCCTTCGTGTCCTTCGTGCCTTCGTGGTTCATTTTTTCTGATCTTTACTTTTTTATACAGTATACTCAAGTAACTTTCTTTATACACACGTACTTAACATTTAATTCAGTAATGATAATTTTGAATAGCGATCGCACCTCTAAGAGGTGATTCGTAAGTAAAACAACATCACCAATTTGCAATAAATTACCAACCCCAAAAAATTACCCCTCCTCGTGGCTGAGGAGGGGTGAAACTTTAATATCCGCCTTCTTCTTCGTATTCTGGCTGTCTTTCTTTGATTTTCTTGGGAATATTCACTGGTTGCGGTGGTGTGTCTTCCCAAGCATCACCCTCTACATCATCATAATCGTCGTAATCGTTGCTGTAGGGCTTGTAGGGCTGGGCTGGTGGTTCTTGATATCTGTCTCTCCCTGTGGCTTCGCTCCAGTTATCTTCTTCGTCTTCTTCGTATTGAATGGACTCGTACTGTCTCGCCCTCATGACTTGACGCTGTGGCCTTTCTTCTTCAATATAGTCTTCCGTCCATTCTTCTTCTACTACTACGGGTTCAGGGGTGCGGACTCTGGGCTGGGGTGGTTGTAATGGTACACCACTGGGTAATTGATTGGAAGGTGCAACGGTGCGGGGTGCAGAGTAGCCAAATTCTTCTTCGGCTTCCCGTTCCCAGGGCGCTTTACCAATACCCAAGCGTTCGAGAACACCGACGGTTAACTGGTTGACTCGTTCTTCGGCTCCTTCAAATACAATTAGTCTGCTGGGGCCTGTACTAACTACTTCTTCTATAGAAATCTCGTAGGTACTCAAAAACTGGTCGGGAATTTGGGGTACGCCTAAAGATGCGATGACTATGGACTGTAGTTTACCTGATTCTCCCTCGAATTTGAAGCCCCGCACTCTCCCTAAAACTTCTCCTGTTTCGGTGATGACTTCCCAGTTCATCAGGTTGCTGAGGGCTTCGACTTCTATATCTTCAATCACATCTTCGTTATCAACCAGGATGACATCCCCAAATTGGTTGATACTGCTAAGATACATATATCGTGGTAGACCAGAGATAGAGATCAGGCTGTCTCGCAAACCAAGAGCCACAACCTCTCTTTGATCAATATCTACCCATACTTGACTGACGATACCTAATCGTTTGCCATTGTCACGGGTAATCACCTGGGTATTTAATATGTCGGAACGCCTAATTATTTGTTCAGAGGTCATTCTATACGGAGTCCTGATCTCGAATCCGGTTTATCTATACACTATTATTAACAAAAACTCAAGCAGATGTATTTGAGGATTGTAACTTAATTCCCAAAACTTGGGTATAAGCTCCTCTGGCCTGAGTAACGCCGATGGTACGTTCGGCTGATTCTATCATCGGGCGGCGCAAACTCACAACTATGAACTGCGCTTGTTGGGCTTGTTGCTTGATCATTTTAGATAATCTTTCGACGTTTGCACCATCTAGAAACATATCTACTTCGTCAAAGGCGTAAAATGGTGAGGGGCGGTAGCGTTGCAGGGCAAAGATAAAGCTTAAGGCGGTGAGGGATTTTTCTCCCCCAGACATTGACGCAAGTCTTTGGACTGGTTTACCTTTGGGGTGGGCAACTAAATTTAAGCCACTGTTAAAGGGATCTTCAGGATTATCTAGTTGCAGGTAGCCGTCACCGTCGGAAAGGGTGGCGAATATGGATTGAAAGTTTTCATTTACAGCATCGAAGGCTTCTTTAAATGCGATTTGTCGCAAGGTGGTAAAGTTTTCGATTCTTAAGAGTAGTTCGGTACGTTCTGCTTCTAATGTCTGCAATTTTTGGCTGAGTTCTTCGAGGCGGTTTTGGGTACGCTCATACTCTTCTAAGGCTAACATATTCACAGGTTCCATTGCCTGTAAACGTTTGGCGATCGCTCGCAATTCTTTCTGTAGTTCTTCTAAGTCTACCTTATCCGGCACTTCTGGCAAGGGATTCGGCAGTTCGGGAACTAATTCCTGTAATTGATTTTGTAACACTGCTAAATCTTCCCGTCGCTTTTGTTGGGTTTCTTGCAGTTTTTGAATTTCCCATTCTAACTGTTGCTGACGGTGAAGATGCGATCGCATTTCCTGTTCTAGTGCGTCCCGTTTTTGTTTCTCTTCTCCTAAGTTGTTTTCAAGTTCGCTTAAATTCAGACGAGTTTGGCTAATTTGCTCATTTAAATTGGTTATTTGTTCTAAAACACGATTTATCGCGTCTCTACAAGATGCTTGTTGAGTTTGATATTCACTGGTGCGTTGTTCTGCTTCTTGGATGCGTTGTTGTAAGAGTTGCTGTTGATTTTCTAGGTTTTTTAATCTTTGTTCAGCTTCTCTTAAGGTGGTTTCCCGTTGTTGTAATTGCTGTTCTTGAGTTTTAATTGTCGCCTGAATTTGTTGCCATTCGCTGGGAGTTTGGGAAGCTTCTAACTCGGCGAGGGTGTGGCGTAATTGCTGTAACTGAGTTTCTTGTGCTGGTAATTCTCTGTCTAAAATTTCCAGACGGGTTTGAGCGGTGGTAAACTTGTCGGTGTTGTGGGTGAGTTGCGATCGCGTTCCTGTTAACTGGGCGGTTAAACTCTTAATATCCTTCTGCAACTGCTCTAATTTTAACTGTTGTTCCCGTCTGGCTTGACGGGCTTCTGTGAGTTCTTGGGTGAGTTGTTTGGTTTTAGTAGATAAAGTGGCGATCGCCTCCCCACAACGGTCTAAAATTCTCTCTATATCCTGCAAACGCTGTTTTAAAGCTACAGCTTCCTCAGACTCCGCCGCTTCACCTGTACCAAAGCGTAACGCTGAACGCTGGTTAGTGCTACCCCCAGTCATTGCGCCACTGGTTTCTAACAACTCACCGTCTAAGGTGACGATACGATATAAACCTAAATTCTTCCGTGCTTGTTCCAAAGTGCTGAAGACGACAGTGTTACCGAAAACATAATTAAACACATCCCGATAACGGCGATCGCATTCTACTAAATTCACAGCATAGTTAACAAACCCATGCGCTAACCGCAGCGTAGCATCTTGGGTAAATTTAGGAGCGTGAATTTTATTTAACGGTAAAAAAGTCGCTCTCCCGGCGCGTTTTTGTTTGAGTAACTCAATTCCGGCGGCAGCAATACCATCATCTTCAACTACAATATGTCCCAAACGCGCCCCAGCCGCAATTTCCAACGCCAACTGAAACCGGGGTTCTACTCGTCCCAAATGTACCACCAAACCACAAACCCCAGGCATTCCCGACTGAATAATCACCTTACTGGCTTGAGTTCCTTGAACTTCTTGCTGTGCTTGCGCTTGCGCCTCAATTTTATCTAACTGGCGTTGTTTTTCCCGTTGTTCTTGTAATAGCCGCTTTTGTGTCTCCTGCTGAATTTGTAACTCTTGTTCTGTCGCGGCGAGATTTTGCGCTAAATCTTGGATAGGTTGACTAGAACTATTAAACTCAGTTTCTAAGTTGTTACACTCCGCTTGTTTTGCAGCTAACTCCGGTTCTAAACTCTCGATTAACTGCGTTTCTTCTGCAATTAACTGCTGTAATTGATTATTGCGTTCTTGCAATTGTGCTTGTTCAGTACGCTGGGGTTCAAGAACTTGCAGCAAACTTTCAATTTGACGACTTAACGCCGCTTGCTGCTGTACCCATTCATCCGCCGCCGAAGCAATTTCTGTAGCCACAGCACGGGAATTATCCAAAGCTTGTTGTGCTTCGTCCCGTTGTTGCTGACAATAAACGATAGATTGCTGTTCTACAGCCTGTGTTTGGACGATTTCCGCCAAACCCTGCTGATGTTGTTGAATTTCCGCCTGAGTTTGCGCCAACCGCCTCGCCGCTTCTTTTTCCTTCTCAGTTAACTCCGCTTGTTGACGTTGTAATTGCTTACGTTCAGCTTCTTGGGTAGCGAGGGTAGACTGTACCGCCAAAACTTCCTCTTCCCCCAAAGCCTTGACATGGGCGTTAAGTTGTGCTAGCAAATCATTCTTTTCAGCAATTTCGGTAGTTAAACTGGACAATTGAGAAGTCAGTTCAGCGAAATTGCGATCGCCCGTTTGAATTGCCGTGGCTAAAGATTCCTGTTGGGCTTGTAGGGAACGCCAAGATAAAACCGCCTCCCAAGACTGCTTTTGAACATACTCAGACCGCAGTTTTTGATACTTTTCCGCCTTCGCCTTATCTTGAGACAGGCGATCGCGCTGTAAACTTAACTCATGCTCAATAATTTTACAACTATCTTCCTTTTCCTTCACCTCATCAAGAGTAGCCTTAGCCTGATTAATCTTGCGATCGAAAGCTGCCACACCAGCCAACTCATCAATAATTTCCCGACGTTCCTTAGCATTCATCGAGATAATACTGGTAACATCCCCTTGCAGCACCACATTATAACCTTCCGGGTAAATCCGCAGATTCTCCAAAGCCTCATGTAACTCCGTCAGAGTCGAAGACACCCCATTAATGTAATAAGTAGACGTATACGTTCCCTGATGAGTCACCCGTAACTTGCGCGTCACACTCCATTCCGTCGCAGACTGGGAATCCTCCTCTAACTCCTCTCTCTGCGCCTCCGCGCCTCTGCGTGAGAAATCCTCCCCCGACAAATCAAAAGTCACCGTCACAATAGCCTCAACCGCCGCCCGACTTTTAGCCGTTTGAGTATTATTAACCAAATCCGGGAGACGATCAGCCCGCATCCCCTTAGAACTAGCCAACCCCAAACAAAACAGCAAAGCATCCAGAATATTAGACTTACCCGAACCATTAGGCCCAGAAATGACAGTGAACCCCGGTAGCAGAGGGACAGAAGTAGTGCCACCGAAGGATTTAAAATTGGTAAGTTCTACGCGCTTAATATGCACCATAGCTGGGTGCTACTTAACTCAGATTATGAAGAACAAGTGTATCAATTAATCAAAATTTAGCAATAGGTTAGACAAAAAACTTCTGGATTTTCACATTTTAGAGGGTAAAGAGAAAAGTGTAGGGGTCGCCTACAACTAATTTTGGCATCAATAGTATAAAGTAACGTATTAATCTTGACATAGCCATGACTTTATGATTTCCGATTTTTAGAGAACTGCCAATAGCAAATTAGTTAATACCTTAGTAGGAAGGCACGGATGATTATGTTATGCTTTGGCTAAATTGTAATTTTATGTATCAAATCTTCAGAGATACCACTCATGACATCTCATTGATGAATTCGCTAAAAGAGTTGTAATCTCTACCATTCATAAACCACAATAATTAGGTGAAACTGTACAGCTTGAGACGAGATAAAAACCAAAATGAAGCCAAACGTCAATTGCTGAAGGCACTAAACCAGCGTGATTCAACTGCTATACAAAGATTAATTATTTATTGGACAAAAGTTTTAGGTGCAGCAAAACTCACTAATTTACTGGTTAACCAAGTTCTGCGCGAATGTGATGGTGATAGTCACAGATGGTTTTTACAAAATTTTTTCGGGCAATCATACTATGAACAAGTGCAGCAACAAGCCGAAAATCATCTGTGGCAAATATTAGTGAATGCGGGCTTAAAACCGGGTAAAGACTTCAGCTTTGGCATTGATGACGAAATTATCATCAGCGATCGCGCTCAGGAAATTATCCTTAATCAGTTACCCCCAGAACAACAAGTTTTATTGGCGGCACAATTACAAACCTCACCCGTTCCCGATATCACAAAGGCGATTGAAAAACAATTAGGATGTCCATTTTTTGCCAATTTAACCGCAATTGCCGCGCAAAACGTTCATTGGTTAAGTAATTCGCAAGCAGCCGCTTATTTGGGGGTGCTGATAGCTGGTTTAGTCAAGCGCAACCCTGCACTTCAAGATGTAGATTTCCCGACAAAATTTATTTTTGCTGCTTTAGCCGGATTACCACAGGAACGAGTCACAGCCATTATTAATGATGAGGAGTCAAATCCCCAGTTTGATGAATTAGTAATTATACATGATTTGTTGATTGCAATGGAA
Source organism: Anabaena sp. CA = ATCC 33047 (assembly GCF_963870205.1). Lineage (NCBI taxonomy): Bacteria > Bacillati > Cyanobacteriota > Cyanophyceae > Nostocales > Nostocaceae > Anabaena > Anabaena sp. CA = ATCC 33047. Next base: position 158,717 of record NZ_CAWMSA010000005.1, read on the forward strand.
GAAATTGAAGACTACAACCTCACCCAAATAGAGCATGACATCAGTGTAGAACAACTGCGAAAACTAGATTTAGTCTGGTGTGGTGAGCGTCGCATTGCCGAACTTATCGCCAAAATGGAGGATGGGCATTTTAGGAATAGTTGAAGAAACAGAGGAGCAGGGGAGCAGGGGAGATTGGTTCAAAAATTCAATAATTCAAGAATTCTTTAATGCAAGAATTTTGAATGAGAGAATTTTGAATTGATAAGTCCCCAGCCCCCACTACGCTGGTACGACAAATTTTTGATTACCAGCTAGCCCGAAAGCGGCATGAATGACTTGCAGTGCTTCTACACCTTGTTCTTGTGCTACGACACAGCTAATTTTAATTTCGGAAGTAGCAATCATTTGGATATTGATTTGATGTTGGGCTAAAGCTTCAAACATTTTAGCTGCTACCCCTGGATGTCCTACCATTCCAGCACCAACTATACTAACTTTGGCGATCGCACTATCTAAGACTACATCACCCCAGCCACATTCGGCGGCGACTTCCGTCAGCAATTTTTGGGCGGTTTCTCCATCTAAGCGGGGAACTGTAAAGGCGATGTCTCGTTTCGGCACTCCATCAATTACCCGACAACGCTGGGATTGAATAATCATGTCTACGCTGATGTTATGCTGTGCTAAAGTCCCAAATAACTTAGCCGCCATTCCTGGGTGGTCTGGTACTTGGCGAATTGCTAGCCGCACTTGATTTAAGTCTAAGGCGACACCACGCACCGGAGGATGGGCGGAAACTGAGGCGGGGGAGGGTGTGGAGGTAGGTGAGGAAACGATTTCAAAGGCGTTACATAGTGCAGCAACGGCGCGATCGCAATCTGCCGCCTCAATCACACAACTCACCTTGACTTCACTGGTAGAAATCATCAGCAGATTTACCCCTGCTGCGGCTAAGGTGGCGAACATTTTCGCCGCTACCCCAGGTCGCCCAATCATCCCCGCCCCGGCTATACTGACTTTAGCAATGTCTTGCTCTACCATAACCTCTGCTTCGTCGGTGTGGGGGTTAGATGTACTCCGCAAAGCTGGGGCGATCGCTTCTGCTACGGCTTCGGCTCGTTTTAATATCGGTGTCGCTACGGTAAAAGCAATGTCATTACTATTACCTTCATGAATAGATTGAATAATTAAATCTACATCTACATTTTGGTGGGCAATTTCCCCAAATAGCCTAGCTGCAACCCCTGGTTTATCTGGGACACGCAACAAAGCCACCTTCGCCTGATTAGTATCAAATTCTACCGCATCTACAGGACGAGCAATTTCTAAATTAATCAGCGATCGCTCTTGAGGTTGGGGTGTCGTTACCCAAGTCCCAGGATCATCAGTCCAACTCGACTTAACTACCAGAGGTACACCATAATTACGGGCAATTTCCACCGCACGGGGATGTAAAACCTTCGCCCCCAAACTTGCCAACTCCAGCATCTCATCACAGGTAATCTCATTCATCAACTGCGCTTGAGCAACTAAGCGCGGGTCTGTAGTGAAAATACCCGGTACATCTGTATAAATTTCACAAAAATTCGCCTGTAAAGCAGCAGCCAAAGCCACGGCGGAGGTATCCGAACCACCACGCCCTAAAGTAGTAATTTCCAGTTCGCCATTGCTAGAAATCCCCTGAAAACCAGCCACTACAACAACTTTACCAGCCTGAATATGACGCATCAGGCGTTCAGTTTCAATGTTTAAAATCCGGGCGCGGGTGTGTTCCGCTTCTGTCACAATGCCTACCTGCGCCCCAGTCATCGAAATGGCTGGTTGTCCGAGTTCCTGCAATGCCATACTCAATAAAGCAATGGTGACTTGCTCCCCGGTAGAAAGCAACATATCCATTTCCCGGCGGCAAGGATTCCGAGAAATTTCATTGGCTAACTTAACGAGTCCATCGGTGGTTTTCCCCATAGCGGAAACCACTACTACCAGAGAGTTTCCCGCTTGCACAGCTTTATATACACGCTGTGCCACAGCTTGAATACGTTCGACTGAACCGACAGATGTACCACCGTATTTCTGAACTATAAGTGCCATAAATTCTCTTCATTCCTATGCCTGCTGCTGTCAATGCTTCCTCACTCGGCGGAAACTTGGCAGACTTATCCGTTACTTAGTTTACCTAAAATTAACCAGAACAATAACTGACTTATTTGTAGGGTGTGTGAGGCGCGCCAGAGGAGATGATTGCACCTTCAAGAGTCAGCATCGCGCCTCACGCACCAATGTAGGATAAGCTCTCTAGCCCGTCTGGTGTGGGCTTCTAGCCTGCACCACAAGAGCTACAAGCTTGACATTTTGTTAATACAAATGTACTATATAGGTAGGAATATCAACAAAAGTCATTAATTTCGACGCTAAATCAGGAGAATAGCAGCATGGCAAATCAACAAAAAATCTCTCTGCTAGAACTCATCGAAATTTTGACAAAACACCGCAACCACATCATTATCAATATCAAACATCTGCGAGAAAATTATCACAGAACAGGTGTCAAACGGGTTCGTGGTGTCAGGGATGCCAAAGGAGAAATTATTCAGCCTTGGTTACGAACAGAATATATAGATAATGCCGAATATGTGCGCCTAGATAAGTTTGAGTTTAACCGCAATACTGCCACAGTCAATATGCTAGTTAAACGGCAAGTTAAGCTAATCAAATCAGAGGATAAAACCCCGATTTTAGAAGTGGCAGGTTTGCTAGTTAATGACTTACATACATTCAATAATTATACCATCGTTAGCAACGGTAAGCTGAATGTTGCTTGTTTAAAAATCAAAATTAGCAGCAAAAAAGTTTTTGAATTACTCCAAGATGTTTTAGACGCAGCAGAATTTGATTTTCATCGGGAATACAGTCTTAACCTGGAGAATATCCCCCTAGTCAACCATGCTATCAAATGTCCTCGGCTGGATGGTTGGTTTGATGAATTAGCAAAAGTCAAGGTAATTTCTAGTATTATTACGGCGCATCTCAAAGGAGAATCAGATACATTTATGCCACCCCAGTTAGATGAATTAAAAACTCATTATCTTTCTGGCAATGTTTATCTAAATTTCCCCACTACTAACGCCTATACAACTCGTGAACAAGCATTAGCTGATGGTACGATTGATGTACAGACTATTTACAAAATTGATATTGGCAGTAAAGACATTTTGAATCTGAGCAAGTTTTATTCTGCCAACAAATTTTTAGATAGAATGTATCAGGTATATGACAGAGACACTGGCGAAATTTTCACTAAACCTAATTTTAGTCTAGCTTTGACAGAAAATATCGCCTTTAGACATAAACTCTTATCATCCCGTGTCAAAATCACCAAAGTCGATGAGTTTATGAAAGTAATTTTTGATGACTTTTTAGGCATCGAAAATTACGGCATAGTCACAGCAATGTTATCTAAAGTTGGTGCTAGAAATTTAGTAGAGTTGTTGCATAAACAATTCTCTGGTAATAGTGTCAGTAAAGAGGCGATGGTGACAGCTTTAACTGATGCTAAAGTTAAGCTAGAAGAATATGCAGACAAAATTTATCAAGAAAGAATTTCTCCTTTAGTCTTTTACATTGGTGTGACTGGTAAGCTACCGCCAGAAATGTCTGTACCAGCCCTGACAGCAAGGGAAATTGCTCGGAAATATCCTGATTTACAGTTTTCTAAATATGAGCGAGAAGGTGAGTTTTTTGTAGTTGGTGATAGCATTATTAGCGTATATGCCCAACCTGCTTATTATTCTCAGCAGGTGAGTGTGGCTGTATGATATAACTTAAGTCACATCTTGCACTATTCTCATTGAGAATGGTGCAAGATATAACTTTTACTGCCCCAATTCTTGAATATTATTCATTACTTGTTGGTATAAATCATTATTGCTTTGGGCTTGAAATAGTTCTGCTGCTTTCCGCAAATCTGATAAGGCTGCTTGTTTATCCCCTTGGGCGGCGCGGGCGTTACCTCTGTTATTATACGCAGGGGCAAAGTTACGATTGAGGCGAATAGCTTGGTTATAATCACTGATGGCTCCTGGTAAGTCGCCTTGAGCCGCACGGGCGTTACCTCGGTTATTGTAGGCGATCGCATATTTGGGATTAAGGCGAATTGCTTCGTTAAAATCTTCGATAGAGCCGCTTTTGTCTCCCTGTACAGACAGCGCATTCCCACGATTATTATAGGCTTCGGCGTAATTGGGTGACAGGCGGATTGCTTCATTGTAGTCTGTAATTGCGCCTTGTTGATCGCCTAGGGAGGCGCGAGCATTTCCCCGACTGTTGAAGGCTTCCGCATCATTGGGAGCTAGACGGATAGCTTCATTGTAATCTGCGATCGCTTTTTGCTTGTCACCCAAATCAAAGTAGGCTAATCCTCTACCTTTGTACGCTGCCGCATATTCAGAATCTAAACTCAATGCTTTATTATAGGAGTCTATCGCCGCTTGTAAGTTACCTTGGGAGTGTTGTTTCTGCCCTTCAAAGTAAGCTGTTCCCGCTTGAGAGTTTTTCGCAGGGCGACGAGTAGGAGTATTTACCCCTATTTCTGTCACCAAAACATCTTTGTTGTTACTACAAGAAACAATGGTAATCGCGCTCAGTGCGGTGAACACACCTATAGTCAAAATTTTAGATAACTTCACCCGCTTTTGCTCCAATAACCACTGTTTCATAACTTGCTCTCATTCGTCTTGACAACTGGATAACGCTACTACCAAATTCAGTGAATGAGCTTTATTAAACATGAATGCTCATTGTTTTGAGATGTACCCAGCCCATAGACACGCCTACCTGCTATCCTCTAGGTTTTATTAACAGTAGTCTGTTTGCTCAACCAGGAATTTTAACAAATAAATTTTATTGTGGTTATTTATTATACCGTCATTCAATTATTAACAATTACCGATTACTCTACTCCTCCTCTTTTTCATTCTCAGACTTTTTAGGAAGTAGTCGCAGAGATTTACTGGTTTCTATATCTACAGATAACTGTTCGAGATTTTCCCCTAAATCTTTTTGCAGTTTTTGTGTGAGCGTTACCGGAAAATCTAAACTAATTCCTTGGTTTTGTACCAAACTTGCCAGTTCTAAAAACTGCACTTTTACTACTTTCCGGTTAGAACTACTCAGTTTATAAAACGCAGATTCGGATAGGTTTTGAGCCTCCATAGCTCTTTTTAAACGCTCTTTGAGATGTTCATATTCTGAGTTTAACAGCTTCCACTGTTCTTCAATTTCTGTAAAATTTTCACTCAGAACTGCGACATCTTCTAATTGTGGGTCTGGGTTACTTATTAATTGTAATTCTAGCAAACGCTGATGGATTTGCGCCAGATAAATACAGTCTAAATAAGCATATTCTATTTGCGTCTCACTTAAAGGTCTGCGTCCCCAATCGCTCGTTTGTTCTTGTTTATCAATATGGTTAAAATTACATAATGTTGTAGCTAAAGTTTGGAGTTGATAGTTAGGTAACGGTAAAATATGGTAGGGAATTTTTTTGGCTAATTCTAAAGTGCAAGTGATATTTTTAGCTTGCTTATTGCCGAGGAATTTGATATCATAATTAGCATTGTGAAATACTTTTTCGATAGCTGGATTGAGCATAATTTGGTCAATAAACTCAGCTATGATTTGCGGTTGATGCAGGACATCGAAAAGGTAAACGCGATCGCCACTCATATCGTCAGGATCATCTAAAACCTGAATCAGCGACAATCTAGGATTACGGGTGTTAAATTCTGCTACTTCGGTATCTATCCAAAGAGTAGTAGCTTGAGTATATTCAGCAACTATGCTACGCATTGCACTTGCGTCACTCAAGTATGGCATAGGTTAAACTTTCCTGATATTTAGGTGACAGTTTCCCAAATTAGCATTTTGCTGACACCTAATTAACCACCGTGATTATGATTTTGTAGTTTAATCCTGCTGGTTTTTGACTGGTTAGCTTGCCATCTTCAGCCAAGCAAAGACTTGAGCTACAGTTAAGTCATTAGTTATGAGTCATTAGTCATTAGTTATTAGTTTCTCTCCTCCGCTTCCTTCGCTTCCTACTCCCCGTGTTGAGTGACAGCTAACTCCGAGTTTTCAAAGAAGCAGAGGAACTGGAAACAACAGATTTCTGTGTTCTAGCAGTTAATAAAGTAAAGAAGCGATAAGATTTACGAATAAAATTAAGTATAAAGTAAGGAATTCTCAGCCGGAGTGGTGCAAGGATGGGACGATATAGCCAATAATAAGCCCGTTTGAGGTTATCCCATTTAGAGCATTTATCCTGATGCAGAAAGTCAGAAATATCTACTACTAAACCTCTACCTTCATACATCATGACATTACGCCCGTGGACATCATGGGGAAACAGTCCACGCTGACGGGCATAATCTAAAGCTTGATCTATATCCTCTATCACTCGTTTGGGAATACGCAAACCCCTTTGGAAACAGTCGTATAAAGTCACCCCATATAATCGCTTGAGGATTAAACAACCGTCTTTTGCATATAAACACTGAGAAAATGCTGGGTGAGAACCAAGACGACGATACACTTCTACTTCTTCTGCAAATCCTGGCCTTTCAGGTGCATAAATCTTCACTACCACATCAAGGTATTCAGGGTGATTAACTACCGCCGCATAGTTACCTTTACCAACCAGTCGCCAAGGATGGGGGAGATAGTGAACTTCTACAGGATCGTAGGGATTGACACTCTCAACTTGCAACTCAGGTAATAATTCTTGATGAATACTCTCAATCAGTCGCTGTAGATGCTCATTCATACTGGTTTTGGCTGTTTTTTAAGAAATGAAGCCGTAAGATTTCACCAGTATATTCCATCCTTGTCTCCCCTAAACCTGTGGGGGTTTAGCAATGCTAAACCCCTACTTTCTACCTAACTACGGGGGGTAAAGTTACTTTTTTCGCTAAACCTAAAGTTTGTAAAAATTTAATACTCCACCAAGTCACATCAATTTCCCACCACTGAAAACCAGCTTTGGCGACATGGGGGTAAGTGTGATGGTTGTTGTGCCAACCTTCGCCGTAGGTGACGAGAGAAACCCACCAGAGATTACGGGCGTTATCATCTGCGTCAAAGGTGCGATAACCCCAGAGATGGGTTGCAGAGTTGACGAACCAAGTACAGTGCCAAAGTAAGACGGCTCTGAGAAACATACCATAGATCACAAAAGACCATCCACCCACAGCGTAAAGCAACAATCCTAAAGGAATTTGCAAGAGGAGAAAATAGCGGTCTAACCAGCGATAAAAAGGTTGTTTGGCTAAGTCAGGGGCGTATTTGTGATAGGTTTGTTCATCAAAAAATTCGGAACGAGGATATAAAATCCATAACAGATGACTCCACCAAAAGCCCCGCTTGGCAGAGTAAGGATCTAAGTTGATATCTTCGGTGTGGGCGTGATGTTGGCGGTGTCCTCCCACCCAAAAAATTGGCCCTCCTTGCAATGCTAATGCACCGATGAGAGCGATCGCATATTCTAACCATTTGGGTACTTGAAAACTCTTATGGCTGAGTAATCGGTGATACCCCAGGCAAATACCAATACTGCCAAACAACCAATGTAGAAATAACAGCAAACCCAAGGCCGACCAGGAGAAAAACCAAGGTGCTAACAGTGCTAAGGCGTGAATTATCCCAAAAAATGCCACATTTGTCCACTTGAGGTGCAGTGAAGCTTCTCCCTCTGATGCGGCTAGACTTTTTGCGGTCATAAAAATTCCTGTTGATGGTTCATGTAAAGATTTGCTCTGGTATCTATTGCATTACTTAGCCCACAAGGGATTCATCTACTCGGCAACCGAATTCATTACAGTAGACTAGAGCAAGTATCACTTACACTTGCTATGCTAACAGTTCCCTGTTTTCCCTGCAAGTGTTACTTACATTTTTTTATGACTTCTCAACCTGTTTCCACCCGTCAACGTCTAATTCAAGCTGCACTGGAGTTGTTTACGGCTCAGGGAGTTAGTGCTACTACCACTCGCCAAATTGCTGAAAAAGCAGCAGTTAACGAAGTAACGTTATTTCGCAATTTTGGCAACAAACACGGTTTATTGTTAGCTGTACTGGAAGAATCGGCAGCTTTTACCAATTTAGGGGAATCTTTAGTCAGACGGGCTACTCCTCCAGGTGATGTTTACCAAGCGTTGAAAGATTATGCAAGTGACACTTTACAGGCATTGGAGAGAATACCGGAACTGGTTCGTTCTGTAGTCGGAGAAGCTGACCAATTTCCGGCGGAAAATCGGCGTGCTTTGGGCAGAGGATTCACTGAGGCTAACCGCTACGTAGCCCAGTATCTAGCTACTGTAATTCAACAGGGAGATTTGCACACCTATCTACCAGCAGAAAAATTAGCTAGTTTGCTCAATGGGATGATTTTGGGATATGCCGTGATTGAATTCACCAGTGAGTTTCATGAACTATGGGAAAGTCGAGACGATTTTCTAGAGAATTTGGTGGGGTTATTTCTGCACGGTGCGATGTCATCACAGGCGAATGGCTTAGAAACCAGTTTGAACAGCCAAGCAATAGCTGATTTACCGGCGGTGTTAGTTCACACAATTCTGCAACAAGCCAAAAAGTCAGGATTACAAGATTATGCGATCGCTTACTTATTATTTGCGGCTGGCTTATCTGCTCAAGAAATAGTTAATTTACATCGAAACCATCAAATTTACGATACCAATGGTCATTTCCTGCAAATTACCACCCCAGGATGCTGGCGACAAGTCCCTGTCAATCAATGGATTTTGGGTAAACGCTACGGTTCTTACACAGATAATCCTTTAACTAAATGGCTCAAAAGTCGTAAAGATAGCCAGACAGCGATGTTTTTGAATGCAGCTAGTCAACCCATTTTGGAATCTGAGGTGTTGACGCATTGGGAAAAATGGACAGCAAGTTTATTAACTCCCCAAGGGCAACCACCAGCAATTACTCAAGCCCAACATACTTGGCGTGTAGAAATGTTAACGCGGGGAATTAGTCTAGAAAATTTGAGTCTTCTTACAGGTTGCGATCGCACCCAATTAAAATCTTACGCCCACAGAGCCAAAGAAAAGGCAGCTTTAGAACAAGCCACAAGATTAGATCAAAAGCCCGTGTAGGGATTGGGGATGAGGGGGATGAGGAAGAAATTCTTTCTCAGTCAACAATCAACAATCAACCATCAACCATCAACAATTTTGAATTTTGTACGCCTTTGGCGTTCCCGCAGGGTATTTTGAATTGATTTTTCATATTTTAGTAATTTTTGTTACACACTCATGGGCGATCGCGGTTTAATGTCTGTCTTTGGGTAGTCCTGCCATCAGTGACTTAACGGAGAAACTAGCAGCAATTGACTGCTAGCTAAATTTTTTGCGTAATTTTATTCAGACAATTCACATTAGTTTATGGTATTGATCAAATGTAATAAAGAAAAACATAACTTTATTAAAATTTATCCGGTATCGACTCGCCGTATTTTGGAGTAAACAGCGTATACAACAACACAATGAGAGTATTAATATGGGCAGAAAAGTTACTAAAGTGCTAAAACAATCAGGGGTAATTCCTTACAGAGTCAGAAATGGTAGAGTAGAAGTATTGCTAATTACGACACGCGATCGCCAGCGTTGGGTAATGCCTAAAGGCGGAATTGTCAACGGCATGACTCCCCCAGCTTCAGCAGCAAAAGAAGCCTGGGAAGAAGCTGGAGTCATTGGACAGGTGGAAGCTAATCAACTCGGTAGTTACAAATATCGCAAACGTGGCAAAATTTACCGCGTCAAAATGTATTTATTACCAGTTGACATAGTAAGTAGTCATTATCCCGAAGCGAGTACAAGATATCGACGTTGGCTAGATGCTAAACAAGCGATGAAGTTAATTAAAAAAGCTTCCCTCAAACGTATCTTAAAAGCAATCATCCAAACCAAATCACGAGCTTGTGCTTCCTAACAACAACCGTCCTACCTCACCTATTCCCTATTCCCGTTCATCTAGACTTTGCCTACGCTAAAATAAACACCAAAGTTAAGATTCATGGGAGCGGACTTTGTGTCAATAGAAAGTACCCAATTATCCGAAGAAACAACTAACAAATCTTTGGAATGGCAACCTCCCATGCCACCCACAGATTTAATTTTTGATGACGGAGAACCCTTGGAAAGTAACCGCCACCGTATCACCATGAATGTATTAATTCGTTCACTAAAACATGATTGGGCAGAACGAACTAACTATTTCGTTGGCGGTAATATGTTTATTTATTACAGCAGTAAGCAAGCGAAAAATCAAGATTTTAAAGGGCCAGATTTCTTTGTAGTTTTAGATGTAGAAAATGACCCCACAAGGTTAGGTTGGGTAGTATGGGAAGAAAATGGACGTTATCCCGACATGATTGTTGAATTACTTTCAGATTCAACAGAAGCCAAAGATTTGGGCATGAAAAAACGTCTTTACGAACAAGTATTTAAAACTAAAGACTATTTTGTTTTTCATCCCTTTAAAGTGAATTCCCTGCAAGGATGGCATCTAGATAGTGACAAAGGCTACCAACCAATCACCCCTAATCCCCAAGGATGGTTGTGGAGTTCCAGTTTAGGGTTGTGGGTAGGAACTTGGAACGGCACAGTAGAAGATGACAATGCGGTTTGGCTGAGATTTTATGATCAAGCTGGTAACGTAGTTTTATTACCAGAGGAGGCAAATCAACAACGGGCTGACGCTGAACGACAAGCTAGGTTAAATGCTGTCTCTCGGTTACTAGATATGGGACTAAGTGTAGAACAAGTTGCCGACTCATTGAGTTTGACAATAGCAGAAGTGGCAGCGATGAGGCGAGAGTGAACAACAGAGGAAGTAAGCGAGGCTGGTTTGTAGTAAGGACTTTAGTCCTTATTTTCTCAGGAATAAAGTCCTGACTACGAACTTGTTGCCGCCTTAACTGAACGCTATTGGTTTTGAAACCGCTTAAGGAATAAGCAGTATCCTGATTTTGCTAAATACTGGGCTTATATTCCATAATTTTGCTGATTAATATAAGAATATCTTCGGGATCAGGATTATCTTCCACTGTGAAGGTTAAATTGTTCATATTTTCTTGAAATTATTCAACTTAAATAACGCTAAAATCACCGTAACTGCCAGCCTCAGCGTTATACTAATCACTCCTTAACCTTTAATCACTCTATAGGTTTGTTACCATTACTTTGGCTTTTCCGGTAATAGAATAAAAGCCAAACCTTTGTCAATCTGCCTACTATCTTGAGATAGATATGCTGTGACAGAAGATACTGACCCGGAAAAGTAAATACTTGTGTCCAAATTAAACCTGTAACGTTTGTAATATTTTTATGAATTCTCTGATTCGTTTTTTGATGTGTCCCCCCGACCACTACGATGTAGACTATGTGATTAATCCCTGGATGGAAGGGAATATTCACAAATCATCACGCGATCGCGCGGTTGAACAGTGGCAAGGACTACACCGCACCCTGAAAGAACACGCAATTGTTGATTTAGTAACACCGGAAAAAGGTTGGCCAGACATGGTTTTCACCGCCAACGCTGGTTTAGTCTTGGGGGATAACGTTGTTCTCAGTCGCTTTTTACACAAAGAGCGTCAGGGAGAAGAACCATATTTTAAGAAATGGTTTGAAGACAACGGTTACACAGTTTATGAATTACCCAAAGACTTACCCTTTGAAGGCGCAGGTGACGCACTCCTAGACAGAGAAGGGCGTTGGTTATGGGCTGGTTACGGTTTCCGTTCAGAATTAGATTCTCACCCATATCTCGCCAAATGGCTAGATATTGAAGTATTATCCCTGCGGTTAATCGATGAGCGTTTCTACCATTTAGATACTTGTTTTTGTCCCTTAGCAAACGGCTATTTGCTGTATTATCCAGGCGCGTTTGATTCCTATTCCAACCGCTTAATAGAAATGCGCGTAGCCGCCGAGAAGCGCATCGCCATAGCCGAAACTGATGCTGTTAACTTTGCTTGTAATGCGGTGAATGTAGACAGCATCGTGATTATGAACAAAGCCAGCGATAGTTTAAAAGCCCGTCTGGCTGCTGTTGGTTTCCGAGTTTTAGAAACGCCACTCACCGAATTTCTCAAAGCTGGTGGTGCAGCGAAATGTCTGACTTTGCGGGTAACAGAACCAGTCAGGACAGAACTTCATGCCAACATATCAGTAGAAAGCCGTATCATTCGGATAGAAGGGCATTTACTAGACTCTGGTTTAATTAACCGCGCCTTAGATTTGATTGTCGATACTGGCGGTAGTTTCCAAGTTCTCAATTTTAACTTGGGAGAACAACGCCAAAGCACCTCCGCCGCCGAGGTGAAGGTTTCTGCACCTTCCCATGAGGTGATGGAAGAAATCATCTCTCAATTGATTGATTTAGGTGCGGTAGACTTACCACAAGATGAGCGAGATGTCAAGCTTGAGCCTGTGCTTCAGGATGGTGTCGCCCCGGATGATTTCTATGTAAGTACGATTTATCCTACTGAAGTGCGGATTAATGGGCAGTGGGTGAAGGTACATAATCAACGGATGGATGGGGCGATCGCCATTACTCACACCCCCGATGGTTTATATGCCCGGTGTAAAATCCTACGCGACCTCAAAGTTGGTGAGCAAGTAGTTGTAGATGTGCAAGGTATCCGCACCATTCGTAAAACTGAATCGCGGGAACAACGCAACGCCCAAGAATTCAGCTTTATGTCGGCTGGTGTTTCCAGTGAACGCCGGGTAGAATTGGTGGTGGAACAAGTGGCGTGGGAATTACGGAAAATCCGCGACGCTGGCGGTAAAGTAGTTGTCACGGCTGGCCCTGTGGTGATTCATACAGGTGGTGGCGAACACTTGGCGCGACTAATTCGAGAAGGTTATGTACAAGCTTTGCTGGGTGGAAATGCGATCGCAGTCCACGACATCGAACAAAATATCATGGGTACATCCCTCGGCGTAGACATGAAGCGGGGTGTCGCCGTGCGTGGTGGACACCGCCATCACCTCAAGGTAATTAATAGCATTCGTCGTCATGGCAGTATTACCAAAGCTGTCGAGGCGGGGGTAATTAATAGTGGTGTGATGTATGAATGCGTCCGTAACCAAGTTCCGTTTGTGCTGGCGGGTTCGATACGGGATGATGGCCCCTTACCTGATACGCAAATGGATTTAATTAAGGCGCAGGAGGAATACGCCCAACTTCTGGGAGGTGCGGAGATGATTTTAATGTTGTCATCGATGCTGCACTCGATTGGGGTGGGGAATATGACCCCGGCTGGTGTGAAAATGGTGTGTGTGGATATTAACCCGGCTGTCGTGACTAAACTGAGCGATCGCGGTTCAATAGAATCAGTGGGTGTGGTGACAGATGTGGGATTATTCCTCAGTCTGCTAGTTCAACAGTTAGATAAGTTGACAAGCCCCTATGTATCTAAGGTAGGTTAGTCAACGGACTACACAAGACGCACAGAAAGGAAATGGTAAGAGTAGCTTTAACAAGAGAGTTGCAGATTAACTGGGTTAGCTTCATTGCTGACTTTATGCTGGTGGGAATGGTATTCGGCCCACCTGTTGCTCCTTTTCTAGCTGCGTCTGGTGTCTGGTTACTTGGGGTTATTGCGGACATCATTTACTTTATGGGTAATCATGTATGTCCGCAACCAGACATGGGTTTAGATTTAGCACCCCCGTTTATTATGGCTGTGTGTATGCGCTGCTATGGTACTGTCACAGGTTTGTTAATTACTCGTTTGCTGTATGCTGCGACTGGTGGTAAAGGATTTTATTGGCTGAGTCAATATGGTTGGAATGGTGCGGCGTTAGCTAGCGTGTTGATGATGGCGTATCCTGTGGAATTAGCAGCGCAAATTTTTGGTCTGTGGGATTTTAATAATTATTTAGTTACGCCTTTTGGTTTGATTACAGGTTTGGCTTGGGGTTTATTTACAATGCCGATTTTGCATAAATCGGAAAAGAGAATGGCTTAGAAAATGCCGTTTAAAAACCTTTTTTTACAAATGTAGAGACGTTGTATGCAATGTCTCTACACATTCCCCCATTCCAGCGCAGTTAGTAGATATATTTATGTCTTTTGATTTATTTAACACGCAAATTTTTTGTTTTTGCAGCCTAGTTTAAAGATAAGTTAACATGAAAATTAGGGAATTTTTCTTAAACTAATTCAATCTGATCAGGTTAAGTAAATGCAAACGCTAATCAGACTCAAAATTGAAAGATTTATTGAAGATGAACAAGAGTATTTTGTAGCTACGAGTGATGATTTACAAGGGTTGGTTGCAGAAGGGAAAACAGTACAAGAAGCTATAGAAATTGCTGAAGATGTAGCTAAGGTATTATTGGAATTAGAGAAAGAAAAAAATCAGGATTTTCATCTGCAAGATTTGCCTTCTCAATTTGAATATCCTTTAATCATGGAAGTGTGATGGGAAGACTGGCGGGTTTTTCTTATCGAGAAGTGACTCGGAAGTTAGGAAAGTTGGGTTTTGAGTTTTACCGTGCAGCTAAAGGAAATCATGAAATTTGGTTTAATCCAGAAACCAATCAAAAAACAACTATTCCTCATCATCGGGAGATTAATGAGGGAACACTGCGAAGTATTTTAAAACAAGCTCAAGTTGATGTTGATATTTTTCTTGATGTTTAGTAACGCACCTTATGAAAACAGTTTGATGCGTTACCCTAACTGAAAAAATCAGGACTAAAGTGTTGACTACAAACTTGTTCTACCTCACGCTTCTAAACCACTCTGTAATACCCTCTGCTAAGGCTTTAGCTAACTTTTTCTGTTCCTGGGGATTTGTTATCCACTCAAATTCATTAGGGTTACTCATAAAGCCTAATTCTAATAATACTGAGGGGGCAACAGCTGGACGTGTGAGTGCTAGATTATTCCAAAATACTCCGTAGGAAGGTCTACCGAGTTTTTTCACTAGATAATTTTGCATGAACACGGCTAAATTATGCGCCTGGGGATGATACCAAAACATACCCACACCCTTAGTGTTTTCTGCGTCGCCGTTGTCTGGTAAAGCATTGTAATGAATCGAAAGAGCGATCGCAGGTTCTTGTTGATTGATAATTGCTTGACGTTCTGCCAGAGACACATCTTTATCCGTCTCTCTTGTCATCACCACGTTGGCACCCCGCTTAACTAATTCATCCCGCAGCAACTTAGAAACAATCAAATTCACATCTTTTTCTAAATATCCAGTCGGGCCAGCCGCACCGGATTCTTTACCACCATGACCAGGATCGAGTAAAATCTTGATACCAGATAGGGGCTTCTGCCTATTTGCCTTGATCACAGGCGCATGACGCAAGCCTAAAACCAGGGTTGTACCGTCGTATCTCAGCTTATATCCCCACTGTTGATTTTTTTTGAGGTTAAAGGTGTATTGTATTTGTCCTGGGGCTACCTGTTGCCAATCTAGGCGAGAAATTAAGGGGTTATCATCCAGGCGAATAATATCAGTTTGGGCAGTGGTGTTATGAAGTGTCAGGGTAAAATTTTGATTACCTTGCTGCACACTCACAGGTACAGGGGTTGTAAGCGGGAAAAGCATCTCGGTTGCACCGGGAAGTTTTCGAGATCCCACACTGCGAATAATTGCGCGTGGGGGAATTGCTCCCGGAAGGGTGCGGGTTTCTTTGCTATTAATCCAAGCACCATAGTCTAAACGTAACCATTCGCCTTCCCTCCCCGTGACAGTGGCTCTTGTTCCCTTGGGTAGAGGAGTCAGTCGAGAATAATCTGTAGTAGGGCCAGTGCGAGCCACACCTGCATCTGCTGTGACTTCAGCCACTGGTAACTGGGCAGGTGATAGGATGGTTATCTTACCAGTCCCTAGTTGAGTTACCGTCTGACCATTGAGTGTGAGTTGGAATTCTGGCTGTCCTAAATCTACCGCTTTTTTAATTTCTGAGGCAACAACACCAGAAGTACAACCCTGATATTTTCCCACGTTAGACTGGGTAGTAGGTTGATTGCGCCCCGTCAACGCTGCCAAATTACTGGGTAGTTGTGCTTGTTGTGGTTGAGGGGAAAGTACCACAGTCTGAGAAGCTAGTTTTACAGAAACACTGGCGTTTGGGGGTGCAACTGCGCTAAAACAAATTAGTTCTTCTGGTAGTCTAGCAATGTCGGCGGCTGGAGTCAGAGAACCTGGCGCGAAAGCTAAACCCTGTGGAATCTCAGGCTGAGTGCTGATTCTCGTCACTTTAATCTGAAGCACTTGATTTTGGTGACGTATTTGAAAAATATTTTCTCCCAACTTTAACGGGAAACTGGGTGCAAAATGACCAGATCGACTGCGGGTAATTGGCGTACCATTAATGAAAACTTGTCCATTGGGTGGTGCTGTACCAATAAAGAAGATTTTTTCCGCACTCGTCTGGTGGTTGGTTCGAGGATAAACAACTTTTAGTGATGGTGTTGCTTGTGCCAATGCTACAGAGGAGGTGATAAAGCAGCTGGAGATAACTGGAACTAAAAATTTTTTCACAGCAGGATCACAGAAAAATTAACTATGTGACTGTGGGACAATGACGAGATATTCCTTTGGGTAGAGATTTTTCGCAGTTGATAGCAATTCAAACTACTATGACTAAATTTATCTTTGTAACTGGAGGTGTGGTTTCCAGTATAGGCAAAGGCATTGTAGCAGCAAGTCTAGGCCGTTTACTAAAATCACGAGATTATTCGGTGTCGATTTTAAAGCTCGACCCTTATATTAATGTTGATCCAGGAACAATGAGTCCTTTTCAACACGGGGAAGTGTTTGTTACCCAAGATGGTGCAGAAACAGATTTGGATTTGGGACACTACGAACGCTTTACCGATACTTTGATGTCTCGGCTCAACAGTGTCACCACTGGCTCAATTTATCAAGCCGTGATTAACCAAGAACGCCGGGGTGACTACAATGGTGGGACTGTACAGGTAATTCCCCATATTACTAATGAAATCAAAAAACGGATTTTGTTAGTAGCTAAGGAAACAAACCCATCTGTGGTAATTACAGAAATTGGTGGGACGGTAGGCGATATTGAATCCCTGCCATTTTTGGAAGCTATTCGCCAGTTACGCAAAGAGGTAGGACGGCAAAATGTCCTGTATATGCACGTTACTTTACTACCTTATATTGCTTCGGCAGGGGAAATGAAAACTAAGCCGACGCAACACTCGGTGAAGGAATTGAGATCAATTGGCATTCAACCAGATATTTTAGTCTGCCGGAGCGATCGCCCCATCCCTGTGGGTTTAAAACAAAAACTCTCGGAATTCTGCGATGTTCCCGTGGAATGTGTGATTACTGCTCAAGATGCTAGCAGTATCTATGAAGTTCCACTGATTCTAGAACGGGAAGGACTGGCACAACAAACTTTAGATTTGTTGCAGATGGAACAACGCCAGCCTAATCTGGAAAAATGGCAAACAATGGTAGATAGATTGTACAGTCCTCAACATCCTGTAGAAATTGCCATTGTCGGTAAATATGTCCGGTTGAGTGATGCCTATTTATCCGTGGTTGAGGCTTTACGTCATGCTGCATTTGCCACTCATGGGGATTTACGTCTCCGGTGGGTGAACTCGGAAGACTTGGAAACCCAACCCGCAGAAAAGTATCTGGCTGGTGTTGATGGTGTGCTTGTACCTGGCGGTTTTGGGACTCGTGGGGTAGATGGTAAAATTGCCGCGATTAAATACGCCCGCGATCGCCAAATTCCCTTTTTAGGTTTATGCTTGGGTATGCAATGTGCTGTAATTGAATGGGCGAGAAATGTCGGTGGTTTAACCGGTGCTAACAGCGCAGAATTTGACCCATCCACCAAATACCCAGTTATTAACTTACTGCCAGATCAACATGATGTGATCGATTTAGGTGGGACAATGCGCTTAGGTGTGTATCCTTGTAATATTCTCCCCAATAGCTTGGCATCTCAGCTTTATCAAGCAGAAGTAGTTGATGAACGTCATCGTCATCGCTATGAGTTTAATAACACATATCGTCAGTTGTTATTAGATTCTGGCTATGTAATCAGTGGAACTTCTCCTGACGGACGGTTAGTGGAGATTGTAGAATTACCTCAACATCCATTTTTTATCGCCTGTCAATTCCATCCTGAGTTTCAATCTCGTCCTAGCAACCCCCATCCTTTATTTAAAGGCTTTATGCAAGCGGCGATCGCTCAGAATCATCCTACAGCTAATGTCCAGACACCCGTAGAGGTATCTTAAACCATTTACCATCCCCTACAGGTATCCCAGGCAACAGCATCTACCAAATTCAAAATTAATTTTGGGAATTTTCGATCCACAAACAACAACACTAACTTATGAAATCAGTAGATTTCGGAATATTCAGGGTAAGCATTAATCATGAACTTGGGACTTGAGGAGAGGTTGTGGCGTATTGGGTAAAGATTCTGTATGAGAGGAATGAATATGTGATTAATTTTGACCGTGTGAATGCTTTTTGTTATGAAAAAAACGGGCGAGTTACCTTCTGGTTGCCTGATAGTGCCATTCCCATTGTCATTAACCCCCAAAATAATGTAGGAGATTATCAAAAGATTCTAGATTATCTAGAAAAAGTGACTGAATTTACCGCCGAAAATGCCTACTGGGTCAAAATTATCTATGATCGAAATGAATATGTAATTAATCTTAATTGTATTAGTTCCTTTTGTCATGAACCCAATGGTAGAATAACTTTTTGGTTGCCTGATGGTACAATCCCCATTGTGATTAACCCCCTCAGCAATCCAGATTCTTATGAAAAAGTGTTAAAGTACGTGCAGACAACTACCGGATATACTTTTTCTTAGTTATTAAATAGCACAGCGTAAATAATTAAAGGTTTGTAGTAAGGACTTTAGTCCTACAATAAGGACTGAAGTCCTTACTACGAACTAAATTGCCATAAGTTTACTTAGTAGAGACGTGATGATTGCGTCTCTACAAACATAATCAGCAACTAAAAATTTAAAATATCTATAGATTCTACGATTTCTAACTCAAAAATTCTATCTTTTGCGTCTTGCAAAGCTTCTAGTTTACCCGCTTGGCGATAGATATCTGCTGCTTTTTGAAAGTCAGCGATCGCACCTGGAGTATTTTTCAGATTCGCGTAAATATTACCTCTATTATAATAGGCATCGGCATAATTAACATTAATTTTTATTGCTTGGGTGTAATCCTCAATTGCTCCCTGCTCATCGCCTAAATCATAACGAGCATTTCCCCGGTTATAATAAGCATCAGCTAAATGAGGATTAATCTGGATTGCTTGCGTATAATCCTCAATTGCTCCTGCATAATCACCAATATCTGCACGCGCATTCCCACGGTTTTTAAAAGCATTCGCATCATGGGGATTAAGCGGAATTACTGGCGTAAACCCTGGCTGATTTCCTAAAATATCACGAGCAATACCACGATTTTTATATGTATCTAGATATTGCGGATTAATTTTGCTTGCTTGGGTGTAGTCTTCAATTGCTCCTTGATGATCACCTAAATAATAACGTGCTTCCGCACGATGTTTATAAACAATAGCAGCATGAGGATTAAGTCTAATAGCTTGGGAATAATCATCAATTGCGGCTGCATAAGCTCCTAATTGAGCTAAAGCCAAACCTCGTTTATGGTAAGCTTTCGCATCATAAATATTAGTTTTAATTACCTGAGAATAATCATTAATTGCCGCTTCATAATTTCCTATTTGATAATAAGCTAAACCTCGTTTATAATATAGTTCAGTATCACTTTGATTAAGTTTTACAGCTTGGTTGTAATGATTAATTGCTGCAACATATTCACCTTGAGCAAAACATTCATCACCCAGCTTAGAATAATCTAGATTTTGAGAAATCGCCAGATTATTGTTAAGTTGACTAGATAACTGATTTTGAGATAACTGAGGTGGTAATACTGGCTGAATTATCTGTTGAGAAGGGTAATCAACTATAGAAGATTGTAACTGTTCTAAATAGCATCGTAAACCACCACCATAAAGTAATTGTTCGATACCAAAAGAGATTTTGCCAGTTTTTAATTTAATCATGCGAGTCGGCAGAAAACCCGCAAACAATAAATGATATGCTGATTGTGCTTCGTTAACTTCTTCTTGAATAAAAATACAAGCGACAACAGCATTTTTAGCCACAGCTTCCGCACTAATAGACCATTTGACGCGATCAATTTTACCGTGACGGGATTTAACCTCAATCCCAATAGAAGGGTCAGCAATTAAAGTAAAATCTATTTGACCATCACCACCAAAACGCTGTTCATAATCGACTTCTGTAATTAAATCTGCTAAACGTTCCTTAATAACCTCCTCACCCAACTTACCTTTGAGATAGCTAAGAAAAACGTCACGCACTGGCGAAACCCGCTTATATTTTTCAGCCATGCGCCAGCAAAAATCCCGGAGAGTGTTTAACCTTTCGCCGGAGATGACAGTTAACTCACTATATTGACCTTCTGTTTCGCAATGCAGAAGACGACCAGATGATATCCTGTGAATAAAATCAGACTGTAGCGATCGCAGTAGCGTAATCCAGTCCATCTACAATTGTGCTGGTTTTTGGATGAGAATATTTTATTAAGATTTGGGTTGAGAGTAAAGCGATTGGGAAATAGGGGTGTAAGGGTGTAGGGGTGTAGGGGGGGATGAGGGGGATGAGGGAGATGAGGAAGCTAATGACTAATGACTAATGACTAATGACTAATGACTAATGACTAATGACTAATGACCAATGACTAATGACTAATGACTAATGACTAATGTCTTACCATAATATAGGGTCTTTCTTAGTACAAATGTATGTCAGAATTTGGTCTACAAGCTCCCTTTAGTCCCACAGGTGATCAACCGCAAGCGATCGCGCAGTTAGCTGCTAGTATTAAAGCAAATAACCGTTATCAAACCTTACTAGGTGCAACGGGAACAGGTAAGACATTTTCCATCGCCGCAGTTATTGAGAAGGTGGGGAAACCGACTTTAGTTTTAGCGCATAACAAAACTTTAGCTGCACAACTTTGTAATGAGTTGCGGGAGTTCTTCCCGAAAAACGCCGTTGAGTATTTCGTCAGCTACTACGACTACTATCAACCGGAAGCGTATATTCCCGTTACCGACACCTACATTGAGAAGACAGCAGCAATTAACGATGAAATTGATATGTTGCGCCACTCAGCCACGCGATCGCTCTTTGAACGGCGTGATGTGATTGTGGTAGCATCAATTAGCTGTATCTACGGCTTAGGAATTCCCGCAGAATACCTAAAAGCCGCAATTCCCTTGCAAATTGGCATGGAAGTTAACCAGCGTCAAATTTTGCGAGCATTAACTTCAGTCCAGTACAACCGCAACGACATGGAAATGGGAAGGGGACGTTTCCGTGTCCGGGGTGATGTCTTAGAAATCGGCCCCGCCTACGAAGATAGAATAATTCGAGTAGAATTCTTTGGCGATGAAATTGACGCAATTCGCTACATTGACCCAGTAACCGGTGAAATTCTCAAAAGTTTAGACTCTGTGAATATTTACCCAGCGCGTCACTTTGTCACCCCAGAGGAACGGTTAGAAATTGCTTGCGAAGATATCGCCGCCGAATTAAAGCAGCGCAAAGCGGAATTAGAAGCGACTGGGAAATTAGTAGAAGCGCAACGTATCGACCAACGTACCCGCTATGACCTAGAAATGTTGCGCGAGGTAGGTTATTGTAACGGCGTAGAAAATTATTCCCGTCACCTAGCAGGAAGACAAGCGGGAGAACCGCCAGAATGTTTAATTGATTATTTTCCCAAAGATTGGCTATTAGTAATAGATGAATCTCACGTTACCGTCCCGCAAATTCGCGGGATGTATAACGGCGACCAAGCCAGGAAAAAAGTCTTAATTGAACACGGGTTTAGACTTCCCAGTGCGGCGGATAATCGTCCTTTAAAAGCGGAAGAATTTTGGCAGAAAGTCAACCAATGTATTTTTGTTTCCGCCACCCCAGGAAATTGGGAATTAGAAATTTCAGAAGACAGAATAGTTGAGCAAGTCATTAGACCGACTGGGGTAATTGACCCTGAGATTTTTGTGCGTCCGACAGAAGGACAAATTGATGATTTGTTAGGAGAAATTAAAGATAGAGTAGAGCGTCAAGAAAGGGTATTGATTACCACTTTAACTAAACGCATGGCGGAGGATTTAACAGAATATTTGCAAGACCATAGTATTCGCGTGCGGTATTTACATTCAGAAATTAATTCCATTGAGCGCATAGAGATTTTACAAGATTTGCGCGATGGTAACTTTGATGTGTTAGTGGGTGTGAATTTATTAAGAGAAGGTTTAGACTTACCAGAAGTTTCTTTAGTCGCAATATTAGATGCAGATAAAGAAGGCTTTTTACGCGCCGAACGTTCCTTAATTCAAACCATAGGTAGAGCCGCGCGTCACGTCCGGGGACAGGCGATTTTGTATGCTGATAATTTAACAGACAGCATGATTAAAGCCATTGAAGAAACAGATAGACGGCGAGGTATTCAAATGGCGTATAACCGGATGCACGGAATAACACCGCAACCGATTGTGAAGAAATCGAGTAATGCGATTTTATCATTTTTAGATATTTCTAGAAGATTGAACGCAGCAGATTTAAAAACAGTCGAGGAGAATATTGGCGAATTACCTTTAGAACAGATTCCCGAATTGATTACGCAACTAGAAACCCAGATGAAAGAAGCTGCGAAAAAACTAGAATTTGAAGAGGCAGCAAAATTGCGCGATCGTATCAAACAATTACGCGATAAAATCCTAGGACGCTAAAGTTATATACTCAACTCAACTACCATACTTTTTAAAGTTCGTAGTAAGGACTTTAGTCCTGTTTTCAGTAAATATTAAGTAGGGTGTGTTACGTGACATCTTGCACCTATGACTTAATGACAATTTTGGTAGGGTGGGCATTGCTTGGTTGCTGCTAATACCCTTAATTTTATGTTGTTGGCAATGCCCACCTTACGCCTATTAAGAATGCTGCAAGATATAAATTACTACCATGTAAAGAGTTGAGCATTTTCGTTGTAAAAATTAGCCGTAACACACCCTACTAACTTTGCTGGTTTAACCAAACTTCTAAATCAGCAACATCCGAAAAATCCAACAACGCTTCTCCTACATCTTCTAACTGTTCAGCAGATAAATTCTGAACCCGTTCAAGTAATGCAGTATTAATATCACCAAAACGCCGTCTAAGCTGGCGGCTAATCAATTTCAATGCTTCCTTTTGAACGATGTCTTGATAAATTACAGACTCGCGCATAATATCCTCCCGTAGTAATTGGCGAATCAAATCCTTTTCAAACCGCAAACCCGCAAGAATTTCTGTACAACCAGCAATATTTTGTCTTTGTTCCCTATCAGAAATTGTAGCGACTTGTTCAGCTTTGCTCGCCATATATAGGTTTTGGTGGGCTTTGTCCACTCTACATTACTTTATCGAAATATTGATTATTGTACTTATTTTTATGAATAAAAGTTTAAAGAAAAACAGTGTTAATACGGATACAAAAGTAAAAATTATTTAGTTATGTTAAGTAAACACAGGAGAAATAACATGGATATTCTACAAATTCACACAATTCTGACAATCAAATTACCTGAACAAGCGGCACAAGGTTTCATAAATACCATAAACGAAACAACTCATCAAACTATTAACAGTTTCACAGACATAACTAATAAATCTATCAATGGTGTTACAGAATCAGTAGATCAAGCTAATCATGTTCTCAGCAAACTAACTGATGAAGCCAAACAATCTCTAACTGACAGTTTAGGTAAGACAGCTAATAACGTCAGCCAAATTACTAACACCACCGTAGGCGCACTTTCTGAAAAAGCAAAACAGGCAGGAGATTCTTTGTCAGCTACAGGACAGAATTTGGTAAATTCTGTAGAGGATAAGCTGCAAAAAGTAGAGCAGTTTGGTACTACTATTTCAACAGAAATCGAACGTAGTATTAATTCGTTAATTAATCATCAATTGGAAAATATCAGACATTGGATTGATGTTCATCCTGTGATATCTTGGATGATAAAATTCCTAACTTGGAGTATCAATCATCCTCTTATCGGTTTAATCGCTATTTTGTTAATACTATTTAGTATTTGGCAATTATTTAAAGCTTTCAGTCGTCTCTTAGAGAAAGGCTTACTAGCTACATTAACAGCCCCCTTTAAATTATTAACCAGATTATTTAAGTTTAGCTGGAAGCCCGGAACTTTTCTACTAGGTAATTATCAAGACGCAGAGACTGTTAACTCTGAAGATAAACAAGCCCGACTCAGCAAACTTTTAAGCCGACTAGAAGCTATTAAGATAGAACAGAATGATATTCTACAGGAAATTTCAACAATAGTCTCAGCTAATACCAATTCTATGTGAAGCTGCGCTAAATAAATTATATAGAGACGTTATATATAACGTCTCCATATCCAGGAATACAGCATATATTTATAAATGTTATAACCTGCATTTTCAGCAATTCTCTTCAGAAGTGCAGGTAACACACAAGCCACAATTAAACCACCAGTAAACTTAAATTATATTTAAATCAATAATTAACCTAAGAAATTAACCAATTTTCTAAATGTAAATCCTTAACTCTAGTTAAATCAGAATCGTGAGAAACTAAAATTAAATTATGAATGATAGCGGTAGCAGCTATCAAAATATCTGCATCCTGAATAATTTGACCTCTGTTTGTTAAATCAGCATGAATTTCTGAAGCTTTTTGAAAAATTCTAATATCATCTAAGAATAAAATGGGATAATCTTGGCAAAATTGTTGAAAGAAAGCTAGTTTTTTAGTGGCATTGCTCCTCAAGAGTCCTCTTTGAATTTCATAGTAAGTTATGCCACTAATCAAAATGTCCATATCTAAACTACTTACCTCTTGCAATTTCAAGTTTATTTGGACATTTTGTTTTAGTGCTGCTGAAACAATATTAGTATCTAATAAATAACCCATCTAACCCCGTTTTACAGATTCATCAAAAAGTCGCATTTGCTCTGGAGTCAAATCATTTAGCATTCCTGATACTAAATGTAAAGACAAAATTCTCTTAATCCGTTTAGTTAATTCTTCCTCAGAAATACTTTCCAAATCAGGAACAGCAGCAGGATCAAAAGTATGGTTAATTACTTCTATCATTTCCTGTTTATCTAAGTTTTCTTGATAAATCGGATTATTGTCAATTAAAGTTTTGACAATTTCGGTTAATTTTTGAGAATTAGATTGATAATTAATCAGCGTCATAGTTAAACTTCCTCAAAATAATATTGTTGTTAGGCAATCTAAATCCTATGTTAACAGCTACAATTTTTCTGGAAAGGTAGGAATTGACAAAAAAACAGCCGCCCCCTTGCGGAAGCGACTGTTTTTTAAACTAGGTCAAGACTTTAGTAATCGAAGTCTCCGCCACCCATACCACCACCAGCAGCAGGAGCAGCATCCTTGGGTTCTGGCTTGTCAACAACGATGCACTCGGTTGTCAACACCATACCAGCGATAGAAGCAGCGTTTTGCAGCGCAGAACGGGTTACTTTCGCGGGGTCAACAATACCAGCATCGAACATATCTACAAATTCGTTGCTAGAAGCGTTGAAGCCAACGTTGAATTCTTTCTCTTTCACACGTTCAGCAATTACAGCACCGTTCTGACCTGCGTTTTCAGCAATTCTCTTCAGAGGTGCGGGTAATGCACGAGCGACAATTAAAGCACCAGTCAACTCTTCACCAGACAGGTTGCTGTTAGCCCAAGCATCCAACTCAGGAGCGAGGTGAGCTAAGGTTGTACCACCACCGGGAACGATACCTTCTTCTACAGCAGCTTTGGTAGCGTTGATAGCGTCTTCTAAGCGCAGTTTCTTGTCTTTCATTTCGGTTTCGGTAGCTGCACCAACTTTCACAACAGCTACACCACCAGACAATTTAGCTAAACGCTCTTGCAGTTTTTCCTTGTCGTAGGAAGATTCGGTTTCATCCATCTGACGACGGATTTGTTCGCAACGAGCTTTAACGCCGGCTTCGTTACCTTCAGCAACAATTGTGGTGTTGTCTTTGGTGATGGTGATGCGGCGCGCTCTACCCAAGCTATCAATCTTGGTGTTTTCTAGCTTCAGACCAGCATCTTCGGTGATGACTTGACCACCGGTGAGAACTGCGATATCTTCCAGCATAGCTTTGCGGCGATCGCCAAAACCAGGAGCTTTCACAGCAGCTACGTTCAGTACACCACGCAAGCGGTTAACAACCAAGGTTGCCAAAGCTTCTTTTTCAATATCTTCAGCTAAGATAACCAAGGGCTTACCTTGACGGGCAACTTGCTCTAGAACAGGTACTAAATCTTGTACTAAAGCGATTTTCTTATCGGTGAGCAGGATGTAAGGATCATCAAAAATTGCTTCCATGCGCTCTGCATCGGTAGCAAAGTAAGGGGAGATATAACCCTTATCAAAGCGCATACCTTCGGTAATTTCCAACTCGGTGGTCATGGATTTCCCTTCTTCTAGGGAAATTACACCTTCTTTACCCACTTTGTCCATAGCTTGGGCAATCATCTGACCGACTTCATCATCGTTACCAGCAGAAATTGCACCAACTTGAGCGATCGCCTTAGAATCTTCTACAGAGCGAGCGTGTTCTTTAATTCTTTCTACCAAGAAGTTGGTAGCTTTATCAATACCCCGCTTCAACAGAATTGCGTTAGCACCTGCGGCTACGTTACGCAAACCTTCTTTGACAATCGCATGAGCTAAAACGGTAGCGGTGGTTGTACCGTCACCTGCTGCATCGTTGGTTTTAGAAGCGGCTTGGCGAATCAAAGAAACGCCAGTGTTTTCAATATGATCTTCTAATTCGATTTCTTTAGCGATGGTAACACCGTC
Source organism: Anabaena sp. CA = ATCC 33047 (assembly GCF_963870205.1). Taxonomy (NCBI): domain Bacteria; kingdom Bacillati; phylum Cyanobacteriota; class Cyanophyceae; order Nostocales; family Nostocaceae; genus Anabaena; species Anabaena sp. CA = ATCC 33047. Next base: position 185,743 of record NZ_CAWMSA010000005.1, read on the forward strand.
GTTAACGATTTGAGGCGCACCAAATTTCTTTTCTAATACTACGTTACGACCTTTGGGGCCAAGGGTAACAGCTACAGCCTCAGCTAGAATGTCAATACCACGCTCAAGGGCGCGACGTGCGTTTTCGTTGTAGATAATGCGCTTTGCCATAGTTGTCTCAATCTCAGGTAGTTAAGTCAGTTTTTTGTCGTTAAATTGGGTTATTTGTAACGGCTGTTGCCATCACTGATTAGCCAACGACTGCTAAAATATCTTTTTCGGACAGCAGTACGTATTCTTCAGTGCCGAGTTTGATGTCAGTGCCAGCGTACTTGGAGTACAGCACCTTATCGCCAACTTTAACTTCCAATTCTTGACGGCTACCGTCGTCGTTGCGTCTGCCAGGGCCAAGGGCAACTACTTCGCCTACTTGGGGTTTTTCCTTAGCGGTGTCGGGCAAATACAGACCACCTGCGGTCTTTTCTTCGGACGCGCTTACTTTGACAAACACGCGATCGCCTAAAGGTTTAACTGTAGATACGCTTAAAGATACAGCTGCCATATTTCAATTTCTCCAGAGTTAGCACTCTCAACTCCTGAGTGCTAATTTACCGAAGATAAGCCAACAATGGCAACAATGCGGGGTGTACGGGTTTCCGAACTAGGAAGGGAAGGGGAGCAAATCAATTCAAAATTCAAAATTCAAAATT
>NZ_CAWMSA010000006.1:0-54284 GCF_963870205.1 Anabaena sp. CA = ATCC 33047
CGCTTCTATGCCTAAGAAACTCTCAGCTAAATCTAATTCCGGCGTTTCCTGAACAATTGTCTCTAACAGTTCATCACCGATATCTAAGCTAGTGTCTTCACCACTCACCTCCGAGACATCCGCTTCTATGCCTAAGAAACTCTCAGCTAAATCTAATTCCGGCGTTTCCTGAACAATTGTCTCTAACAAACCATCACCGATATCGAAGCTAGTGTCTTCAAACTCAACATCTGTTACTTCACTAATGGGAATCACCCATTCGCCAAATGTCGGTGCTGATAGTTGAGTGTCTATCGGCAGAAGATTATCACCTGAACTTAATTCAGAAATTTCCTCCACATCTGCCAGCGTACTATCAGTTTCTAAGCTAGTGGCATGATTATTTAAACCTTCTGTATCCTGCTGAGGTTCCAAGCCGATATCATTAGTCTTAGCAAATAAATCATCAAATGGATTATCTATATTTTCTAGAGATTCTTCTTCACTGTTACCGTCGTTGAGACTGAATAAATCAAATGGCACATCAGCGAATGATACATTAGAATCGCCAGCAGAAATTTCTATGTTCTGATTGGTAAATTCTGGAATAAAATCTAACGACTCTGGTGCTTGCGAAAAACCTGGAGTTTCTGGTTGAAAAATTTCGCCTTCTTCACTAAGTATCTGGTTAATTGTCGATTCACTTGCTGCTAAATCTTCAAATAAGTTATCTTCCGTATCTTCTGATGAGAACATTAAATCTAACTGTTCTTCCTGCGGGAGAAAAGTTTCATTCAAATCTACCGCATCAAAACTTTCCAAGCCAGAGTTAGCCGAATCTTCAACGTTTCCAAAACTCTCACCAGAAGCCGCATCAGTAAATAAACTTTCCTCTAACTCTTTGGCTAGATCATGTTCATCAACATCGTCCAAAATTAGCTCTGATTCTGCTGTATTTTCTTCGCTCCAGAAGTTACTTAAGTCATCTTCATCAGCAGAAAAATCTAATACTGTTATCGGTTGTTCATCAAATAAATCATTAATTTCTGACTCATCTATAGATATTCTGGGTATTTCTTGTACTTCAGTAAATAAATTATCTAAAGATAAATCTTCTGGTGATTCTACCGATTTTGACTCAGGGATATTGCTGAAATCATTTCTTGCCAAATCCTCTGTTTTTAACTCATTTTCGCTAAATAAATCATCAAGTTCATTAGATGATTTAGGAGCTACTTCGGCTTGAGAACTATGATTATTTTCTATCTCAATGATTTTACTTGTAGGCGAGTTACTAGCATCAAATTCTAGATGCAAAAATTCCTCTAAATCATCATTCTCATCCTGTTCACCCTCAGTATTTGGTGAATGTTCCTGCAATATTTCCTCAGAAATAGCTGGAGAATTTTGTAAATTTTCTGTTCCTAATTTGTCGGTTTGTAATAAATTTTCACCAAATAATAAACTTAAATCTTCTGTATTCTTTGTACTAGATTGTATCTCATCATTATTGCCATCTAGTGACAGAAAATCAGCTAAATCACTATCAAATTCTTGAATAACAGTTGCACCAATATCTACCCCTAATGCACTAGAGTCTGTAATTTCTATAATTTCCTCTTGCTGCCAATTGTCATCTAGTTCTGGTGTTTCACCTTCAAACAAATCAGCTAGGGTATTTAATTCAGCTAAACCTACCTCTGGGCCATGGGCATCTATTCTAGCAGTATGAACAGATATTGGTGCTTCACTTTCCGAGATAAGATGCCCGATAATATCATGTTCAGAAACAGTGTTTTCTGTGGTTTCTGAAATATCTGTGTGGGGATCAAGTTGCTCAGAAACTTCTGTCAGGCTAGTTATGCTATCTGTGGGCAAATCAACAGTAATATTACTGTCTTCTCCCTTGGTTATTGTTGAATATGTGTTATCAGTGTTATCAGTAACTTCGCTGGTTGCTGGTGAAATTAATGATGGCTGCACAGCAGAAGGGATATCACCCAGCAAATTTTGAGCTACTTCCAATAAAGCATTGTCTGAAAAACCCCAAAGAGCTTCTAATTGTTGGCTGATTGTGATTTCTGCTTCTCTACCTTGCTGGACTAACTCTTGGGCTTGTTTAATTTCAGTGATGACAATTTTAGCTAAGGTAAGATAGCTATTTTCAGAATTACCAATTGCAGTAGCTGCGGCTTTACACAAATTACACCAATTAGGCAAATTCCAGGTTTGACCCATTTGCTGTAATTGGTTACAGCATTGCTGAAGTTGTTGACGCGATGCTGGTGTTGGTTGTTGCTTAAACAGTTGCAACATTTCCCTGAGTTTCTGTAACACCTGGGTTTGAAACTCAGCCCAATGATCTTGTGCTGTGGAGGTGGCTGGGGCTGATGCTGCCTGAGATGAAGCTGTTTGTGGTGTTGGTTCGCCACCAGTCGGCACATCTTGGCGGAAGAAAATTTCTGTAATAGTAGTGCCAACAGTTTCTGTTGATTTTGGTTGGATGACAGTCGCGCTGGTATCACCTGTACCCGCACCTTGTTGCACCAGCAATTCTAAATGCTCATTCAGCCATTGAAAGACTGGTTCTGTCTCTGACATCAAAGTGTTAGCAGCTTCTTCTGATAAACCAAACGGCCCACTCAACTGCTCTAAAAGTGCCTTGAGGGTATCAGAGACTCCCAGAAGTAATGATTCTAATTTTTGATCAACTCGAATCGGATTTTCTTTCAGAACTTTGAAAGAATCTTCCAAACGGTGGGAAATGTGCTGAATGCTAGTTAAACCCAGCATCGCCGCACCACCTTTAATGGAGTGAGCCGCCCGGAAAAGTTCGTTAATCAGTTCCGGGTCGTTCAAGGTACTTTGAAGATTTAATAACCCCTGCTCTATGGTGTTGAGGTGGTCTCTGGCTTCTTCAATAAAGTAACCTAAAATTCGCTGTTGTTGTTCTGGCAACATAGTTTTTTAGTCAGTAGTCAATAGTCAATAGTCAATAGTCAATAGTCATCAGTTATTAGTTATCAGTCATCAGTCAATAGCCAATTATCTCAACTTTGGACTTTTGACTTTGGACTTTGCACTATTGACTAATTACCTTGTTTCTGTAGTTTCCACGCGGAAACGTTCTACGGAAGCAATCAAGTCACGGGATACACCTACTAGGTTTTGTAGTGCGCCGGAAACTCGTTGTGCTTCTTGGGATGTTTCTTGAGCGGTGAGTTCTACAGATTGCATTACCTGAGCGACGGCGCGGGAGGTTTCCGTTTGTTCTACGGTATCACTGGTAATTGAGCGCACCAAACCATCAATCTGATTTGCTACTTTAATGATATTGTCAAGCGATCGCTTGGCTTCTTCTGCAAGTTTTGTGCCTTTAATTACCTGTTGTGTGCCTTCTTCCATTGCGGTCATTACTGAGCCGGTTTCGCTTTGGATTTGCATAACGATTTGTTCAATTTCTTTGAGGGATTTAGCTGATTTATCTGCCAACTGGCGGACTTCATCAGCGACAATTGCAAACCCACGTCCGGCTTCTCCTGCCCGTGCCGCCTCGATACTGGCGTTGAGTGCTAGTAAGTTGGTGCGAGAGGCAATCTGAGAAATTAACGCCACAATCTTAGAAATTTCCTGCGAAGATTCCGCTAATCGTTTCACCTTGCGGGTAGTTTCCGCTACAGTTTCCCGAATTTCCAAAATCCCCGCCACCGTATTTTCTACTGCTTCCCCTCCTTTGAGGGCGATGGTACTAGCATCACGAGCCACAGACTCTGCTTGTCTTGCAGCTTCTGCCACCCGTTGAATTGAGTCAGTCATCACCTGTACAGATTTTAAGGTGTCTGCCAATTCTTCGGCTTGGCGTAAAGCATCGCTAGATAAAGCCGTCGCAAATGTTTCGGAATTGGTTGCCCCTTTTGTGACTTCTCTGGCTGCGACTTTTACCTGTTGTACAATATCCCGCAGGTTTTGAATTGTCAGGTTAAAGGCATCAGCTACCGCCCCCAATACGTCGGCTGTAACTTCAGCTTGTACTGTTAAATCTCCTCTGGCTGCTCCTTCCACGTCGTCCAACAGGCGGATAACTTGGCGTTGTAGGTTTTCCTTGGCTTCTTCTTGTTCATTAGCTTTACGTTGGGCTTCGTAGGTAGTCGTAAAAATTACCTGCCACATTTCATTAAAGCTAGCGGCTAACTGCCCTAATTCATCTTCAGAATAGACTTTAGCTTGTACGTTCAAATTACCTTGGCGGACAGAATCAAATTGTGCTTGTAAATCTTTGGTAGTGCGCCGAACTTGTTTGAGGGTAAGATTACCCATAAAAGCAGCTGTAGCAAAACCTGTGATCCCGGCTGCTAGTGACATTGCCCAACCTGTATTCCGTACTGTTTCCCGTTGTTGGGGAGGGGAAAAGTTGGTGGCAGCAAAGCTAACAGCTGCTACTATCAAAGCGGAGAACACACCCACAGTTCCGCCGATTAACCAAGGTTTGGTGTCTAGGGTAGCATTTTCTACTGGTGCTAACCAGCCTTGTTCAACGCTGACGCTGGGTTCTACCTTGGCGACATCTGTTTGGGTAAATACTGGGACTGATTCTTGGGAACCAGTAATCGTGAATAGTTCCTCATCGCGATCGCTACTATTCTCACTACTGGTAACTTGTGCTTCTTTACTTTCGGGAATGCTACCAATTTCCTCAGCACTGGCAAGCATCACATCACTAAAGCTAGAATCTGCATCTGCTAAATCAAACCCCGGAATATTGCCTAAATCGTCAAAGTCATCAAAGTCGTCTAAAAACTCGATATTATTCTGGGAGTTATCTCCATTGATGATACTGCTCGGCTCCTCATCTGCTGTCACACTCTCGGAACCAAAGGCTGACTCAAAGGCTTCCAAGTCAAAATTTTCATCAATATCAAAGCTATGCGTTTCTGGTTGAGCAATTGTTGGCGATGGCTGTTCTTTATTTGCCATCCTACCGTTCAAAGCTAAAGGAGTTTCTGATAAGTTTTCTGACTCTGCTATTTCTTGTAACCAGTTATTCGCTTCCGGTTGAGTAAAATTATCTTGATTGCTACTCAGAAAATTATCATCTGGGATTGGGTTATTGCTCAGTTCTTCTTTACCCATCACCAAATCCTCCTCTGCTTCCTCATGGCTGCTGGATTCCCACTTCACAGTGCTGGGTGGTTCAGCCTCTTCTGGGTTGAGAAAATCCGCAGCAGTATATTCCCCATTCAGGTTAGTTAGTGGTTCAAATTCTTCAAAAGGCGAATCAAGACTATTGTCGTCACCAATTTGGGAATTGCTACCACTATCTAAAAAATTAGTCTCCAGTTCTGACGATGCTAAACCATTTTCTGAGGAATCTTCCTGCCAAAAAGCAGGTAACTCTAGTTCTCCAAAGTTGTCTTGATTGCTGTCATCCAAATTTTGAGAATTTGGTTGCTCATGTAAAGCAAATGGATCATCGCTAAAAGTTGGTATAGATTCTATGGTTGGCTCAACAGCCTGGCTATCTGTAGTAATTGCAAAAGGATTGTCCAAAGACAACTCATCGTTATCTGGTAATGATTGTGGGGTTTCTAAAGCATTCAAATCAAAACTATCGAGATCAAAGTTGTCTATTGCTCCTAAATCTTCTAATTCTGATGCTTGAGATGTCAGTGAATCATTTGTTGTCTTTGTGAGATGGCTCGGCTCGTCATTATCAAGGTTTTCTGTGACATTTTGTTGAGATTGATTGATATTTTCTAACCCATTGTGAGCAAAACCGATAATTTCTAAGTCGTCACTCAATTGCAAAACTTTTTGATATTCTAATTTTGCTATATCGTATTGCTGCAAAACATAGTAGATGTGACCCCGCAATAAATGGCAGTTAGGGTCATCCGGGACATTCTGCACCACCTGATCAACTAAACTCGCGGCAACTTCATAGTCTTGTTGCGCGTAGGCTGTACAAGCCTGGTTATAAGTTTCGAGGTAATCGTCTATACTTGCTGCCATTTCCTCACTCCCAATATCATCCTGCCCACCGCGCACTCCGTAAAATTGCGATTTGGTCGAGTAGTCTGAGGCACTGATTGTTTTTATTTTCTAATAACCACTCTCCACGCAAAAAAGGAGTCATGGTGTCTGGTATGTTTGTCGGTGGCATCAGATTTTGTACATCCAGCCAATCCATACCTACTACCGCTTCTACTGCCAAGCCTACGATTGTGTCTTGCTCTTGTACAGCAATCACTGGAATCTCTGCTCGATCTGTATTTAAAGGAGTTGCCTCCCCTAGAAATTGACCCAAATCAGCTACCCAAATTACTCGACCTCGTAGATTTAGAGTACCCAAAAGTAAGGGAGAAGCATTAGGAATCGGAGTGATTCTGTCAGGACTCAGTTCCATTACCTCTCGGATACCAGTGGCGGGTAGTGCAAACTCCTGATGCGAGGGAATATAAAACCGTAAATGTAACTCACCTTCAGGACTTTCTACTTGTAATTCAGGGCGAAAGTGGTCTTGACCACTACCATTTAAAAAGTCCGGTTTGCTAACCATGATGTTTTCATCCTTATCCTCGCAGCAGTTGTTTGACTGTTCCCACCAACTCGGTAGGTTGAAAGGGTTTAGCTATGTACGCGTCTGCTCCTTGTTTCATACCCCAGTAGCGGTCAAATTCTTCACCTTTAGAAGAACACATCACCACGGGAACATTTTGGGTTTTGGGGTCAGACTTTAACCGACGGCAAACTTCGTAGCCATTCATTCGGGGCATGACAATATCTAAAACCACCAGATCAGGGGGTTCTGTTTGAATTGCCTGCAAGGCTTCTAATCCGTCCGTGGCATGGGTGACTGTTAAGCCACTGGCTTTCAGGAGGTCTGTAATCATCTCCCTCTGTGCTAGACTGTCTTCCACAATCAGAACTGTACTCATAAATGGCTATCTACCTCCTGATGTAGACGTTCCTGTTTGGAACATTCCCTGATCTCCCCGAAAATAGTTATTGTATAAATTAAATTTAGTATTTTCCGCAGTTTACTGGTTAATAACTTCGTTTGAGTCCTTAGTTGATACTGTGATAACATTTTTTACCCCATCTTTTATGGGATGAACAAGTGTTGTAGCAGGTTGATTTGGCTACACCAAATCAAGCATTGAGATATTTTTCCACTAGCATCAGTAGTTCAGCTTCTCTCAAAGGTTTTGTTAACAAATCTGTCGCCCCGACCATTTTCGCCCTGACTCGATCTATAAATTTATCTTTACTGGTCAGCATGATCATCGGTATATGCCGAAATGCTTGTGATTGTCGGAGCATGGCACAAATTTCATAACCGTCTAATTCTGGCATGGCAATGTTACATAAAACTAGATGGGGCTGGAATTGAAAAATTTGACTGAGTGCTTCTAAGGGATTGGTGAGCGCAATTGTTTGATATCCTTGTGCTTGTAAAATAGACTTTACAGTGTCACAAATAGTCTGGGTATCGTCAATACATAGTATTTTTACCTGTTGCCGATTTTGTCCTGTCACTGCTGGGTTTGCTATCTGGGGATGAGTTGTTGGTGGATATGTCAGTTTTAGCCAACCTTGCTGTACGTAGGGATAAATTGTTTTCGCGACTGTTAAAATGTCCCGATCAAGATAACGACTAAGTTGACGTAAGGTGGTTTTACCGTCTGCCCAATGTTTGAGTTTATTGACTGTTGTCGCTGGGAGCGAGGAGTATAGATGCACTGTATCCGCCAGGATTAATAATTGTTCTGGAGATTGAATATATGGAGATAGCTGCTTCCACTCCTGTAATTGTTGGCTAATTTTGCAGATTAAAGCCGAAATTTCCCAGGTAGTTAACTGGGGTGCTAGGGCTGTATCCTGATGGAAAATAAATCTCCCTTGCTGTAAACTCAGCAAATCAAACAGTGTCTCACAAACCAAGCGGTAGATGAGATGGCTAGCTTTGGTAGGATTGAGCATATTCTTCTCTAATAGCATCCAAATATAGCCATATTCTGAAGAATTGTGTTCACCTAAAGCATTCATTTGCTGTGGCTCCAGAGAGATTTCCCCGCGATACTGACGTAAGTATTCGTCAATCCGTGACAACTTATTATGCCCTTCTTGGCAATAAATAATTTGACCATTGAGAAAAAATATGAACCACGCTTGACGTTTGCAATGCCAGGAATGGTTATCTCCCTCGGTATCTTCTTTAGCTCCTGGGTGGAAACTGTGGAAATCACTTTCTATCAAAAGTTGCCCAGTTCGCTGCCCTAATTCAATTAATTGCAGAATACTGCGAAGGTCAATTTCCCGTAAATTTCCCTGCATTTAGCTTTGAGTGGCTCCTTTTGATGCTGTTGACATCATGTGATTTTGGCACATTGGTTGCTCCATGTTGATCTTAGGCACGTAAGGTACGGAGTATTAAAAATATATTTTCTTTACAATTAGTCTGAAACAGGAAATACATTGAGCTATAAACCGTAAATTTTCTTAATAGTATTTGACAAAGTTAGTGATAACACGGAAGCCATCGTCACTGTCATCAGTACAAAATATTCAAAGAAGCGATTAAATCGCTGCTATAAAGATCAGGGCGCAGAATAAAACGACTATAAATAGTTTTGTTGGTCTTGTTTGCCTAACTTGAGGTAAATCAGACCAGTTAACAGAATAATCTAAAGTAGATTTTCAAACACGGTCATTAAGTACACAAGAGGACTAGCGGTGTGCTGTATTTAGCAGAAGTACAAAAGCAGAAAGCCGGCTTACTGGGTGGTAGTTCTAAAACCGAACTGAAACTGCTAGCTTGTCAGCGAACCGACCAGAATTGGAGTCCTGTGTCGGAAGATATCATTGCTGCTGAGGAAGCCAGCAAATTAAATGATGGTGCGCTGGTGTTGGTAGAATTGACTCCCAATCGTCAAGTGCAGCGACTTCAGGAGGCGGGCAGGCCACTTGTTAATATTTTGCAAAATTTCTCCCGTCAGGTAGAAAAACATAAGCTCAAGGAAGACGAAATTGATCAATGGAAAGAATCGCTGACGTTTCAGGCGCAAGAGTTAAATCGCCGGGAAATGGATATGGAAGTGCGATTGGAACAGTTGCAAAATATGGAGGAGGAGTTTCAACGCCTGGAAGCACAGCAACAGGAGGTTGAGACAAACCGTCAGCAAATTGAACAATTGCAAGCAGAAATTGAGCAAAATCGTCAAGAATTAGCAGGTGCTTGGGAGCATATGCGGGGTGAACAGCGTCGCTTGGAGGAGCGTTTGCAAGAGGGAGGTGTGTTAGATCAAGAGCAAAGTCGCAAGATGAGCGAGTTACTTGATCGCTTGTCTAATCGCATTGCTCCTACAGAACAAGTGCGGGAACATCTCCATTGGGCTGGTGAATTAGTCGAAAAGCAGCAAGCTATTCTTAATCCCCATTGGGAAAAACTCCAACAACAAAAAACTCTAGCCACTCAACAGCAGCAGGAAGTTGAGCAACTGGCGCAAACCTATAGCGATCGCCAAACCGCCTGGCAAGAAGCACAAAAAACTTTGGAGCAACAAACCACTCAATTACAAGTCAATATGGCGGCGATCGCCTGCAAGGAAGAATACATTCACCTAGCTAAAGCGCAATTACACTTTCAGGAAGAATTATACCAGCAAATTTACTCTTTAGCTGTTAGTGCTGGTGATGGGCTTCCTGGTCAAAAAGTTGATGTGCAAGCTCTGGAAAATATGCCTATAGGTGAACTGCAAAAGCTAATACAAGACTTATTAGACAAGTTAGAAATAGACTCTAGCTTTGTTCAAGACCAAGAGCAAGAACTGAAATATAAACAAGAAACTATAGAAAAATTGCAACAGAAGATTAACCACGCTTCTGATAAAGATTTAGTTAATTTGCAAATGGAACTCGCCGATGAACAAGACCTTTATCGGATGCTTAATGAAACTTTGGTAGGACAAAGACGCAATTTGTTAATACAGCAAAAGTTGGTCAAGCGACACCAAAATGTGCTGCTACGCCGACAAGGACAAGCTGTTCTTCATGCTGAAGAGGAAAATAGCATTGATTTCAGCCCGATTGTTTCACAACTCGAAAATCAGCGACAACACCAATATCAAGCAATACAGAAGTTAGAACGCGAAGTTGAGCAGATGCGTGCTGCGATTGAGATAGATCAAGGCATGATTGATAACCAAACCCACAACCTCCGTGAACAAAAGCAAGAACTTAAAACAATGGAGGAAAATTTACTGTCTCTACGGATAGCCAACGCTGAATGCTGGGGACGGGTTAATCTTTATCAAGAGGCTCTACAACCTATTCAAGATTGCTTGGATGGCTTACGAGGAAAACTGCAAAGCATGAAGGAATCTTTGGCTCAGATTCAAGAAACTAGCGATTATCAACTCCAAACTATTAGCGAAATCCGTCACACTATCCATAGTTTTATTACTCAGCCGGAGTTGCTAGCTTCGTGAAATGTGCTTTTGTTGCAGGGGAAGATGAGGGAGACAAATCAATTCAAAATACCCTGCGGCTAGGCTTACGCCAGCGTAGCAAAGGCTGCGCCTACAAAATTCTTGCATTAAATACTTTTTCCCTGTAATTATTGAATTTTGATTTGTTTATGCCCAATCCCCAGTCAACCATCAACCGTCAACCGTCTCTAATAATATCCAATCGCCTTGGACTTGAGCGATCGCACCACCAGGAAAGGGATCGGTTTGTGAACGGTTCGGGGCGGTAATTAATGCGGTTAATTTCTCGATATGTTCAAAATTAGGCGCATCAGCTAGTATTTGCTGCAAGACTTGACGCATCACTCGCCGTTGCAGTGCTAAGGGTGCTGTTTGCAATACCCGACGATTTAACCTTAATGACAAGGAAGATAAGCAAGCATTTTCTAGAGATGCTTCCCGCAACTGCTGGGCGGCTTGTTCTAAATATTCAACTTCTGCTTGTAGTAGTTCGGCGGTTTGGGCTAGGGCTAATTCTGCTTGGGGGTTGAAATTTTGCTGTAAATATGGTATGAGTTCTTGCCGGATACGGTTACGAGCATATTTTAAGTTTTGATTGGTGGCATCTTCCCAAATTGGTAACTCAAACTGTTGACAAAATTCCTCGGTTTGCTTGCGGGTAACTTCTAACAGGGGACGCACTAGAGAGATTTTATCAGTTAGGGGACGTTGCCAAGTCAAAGCTTGTAAACCATCAGCACCAGTTCCACGAATTAAGTTGTAGAGGAGAGTTTCGGCGCGATCGCTAGCGGTGTGACCTGTGACGATATATTGATAATTATCAGCCTGAGCGATCGCACTTAAAGCTCGATACCGCCAATCACGAGCCTTAGCTTCACTATTAACAGGCTCAGAGGCAATTTTTAAATAAAAACATACACCCCAATTGTTCGCTAAATTTTCGACATGATGGGCATTAGCTTGAGAATCATCACGCCAACGATGATCACAATGGGCAATACCTAACTCCCATCCCCATTTGGGTTGTAAATCTAATAGTAATTTAATTAAACACAGCGAATCTTGTCCACCGGAGACTGCTACTAATAACCTTTGCTCACGTTCAAATAAGTGGCGCGCTTTGATAGTACGATGTATTTTTGCGTGGAGTGCAGTCCATACCATTTTGAAAAGATTAAAATTTTTAGATGAGAATAACTTTATCTTAAATTGCTATTCTTCCTCAAGATTTTTTAATTTCTCTCTCAAATCATCGAGTGGGGAAGTCTCAAGATTATTGTCTTGAATTTCCTTTGGTTCTGACTCATCCGGAAGAAATTCAAACCGCAATCTGATTTTACCTTTGCGCCATGTTTTCCCAGGTGCTAAAACATAACAATCTAATCCTTCATCAAATAGCTGAGATTCTGATTCAGAGCGATATGTACTCCAAATTTTCTGAATTGCTCTCAGCAATTGAAAGGCTATTTGAGTATTATAGACATCTTGAATATATTGTTGATAAAAATGAATAACATCATCGTTAATATTCAGGGTTTCCCATTTATCATTCATAGTAATCTCCTGGCACTAAATTTATAGTTCCCAAAAGATAGTAATCATTTTCATAAATTCAAATCCCCTCTTGGCAAATGAAGAGGGGAAAATACATTTAGAAAAACCAACCGTAAGAATGTAAACCTTTACCTAAAAGATTCACACCCAGGTAGCAAATCCAAACCACAACAAAACCACTAGCTGCTAAAATTGCAGGACGACGGCCTTGCCAACCACGAGTAATTCTAGCGTGGAGATAGGCAGCAAATACTAACCAAGTAATTAACGCCCAAGTTTCTTTAGGATCCCAACTCCAATAGGAACCCCAAGCTTCATTAGCCCAGACAGCACCAGCAATAATCCCAATTGTCAATAGGGGAAATCCTAAACCAATAATGCGATAGCTGATATTGTCGAGGGTTTCGGCAAGGCTGAGGCGTTGCGGTGAAAGGGTTTCAGCATTGATTAGGGTTGAGGATTCAGGTGTGGTAATTAAGTCTAAGACAGCAGTGTTACCTTTACCGTTGTGATTAGTTTCTAAACGAACTACGCCATTATTTTCTGCTGTTGCAGGTTGAGAAATTAGTTCACCTGCTTTATGCAAGCGGTAGCCATTGGTGCGATAACCACCGTTACCGACAGAACTACCTTGTAATTGGATGTTTTTTCCACGAGTGACGATCAAAAAAGCGATCGCTAGCAGTGAACCTACCATCAAAGCTGAATAACTCAACATCATGACGCTAACGTGCATCATCAGCCAATTGGACTTTAAGGCTGGTACTAAGGGTTCTGCTACTTGCATCTCTGATGGTAGTGTCAAAGTCGCAAAAGCAGCAATTCCCATAGCCACAGGCGCAGTAAACACGCCTACTAAGCGGCTACGACTAGAATTTTCCGCAATCAGATGAATTGTAGTGATCCCCCAAGTCAGGAAAAATAGGGATTCATACAAATTACTCAAAGGAAAATATCCAGCTTCTAGCCAACGCGCACCTAAAAGGGTAGCAATGCACAAATTAGCGATCGCCATCCCTGCTGTTCCTAAAGCATTAATTGCTGGTAAATTTGGAAACGCTGCACCCACCCAATACACCAGCATGGTGACAAACAAGGCAGCAAAAGAAGCATTATCCAACCAATTCTGGAGCAAAACCAGATCCATAAAGTGTTCTCCGCCAAGGATGTTTGAAAATTATTGATTCTGACTGTTCTGATCCTATCTGCTTAAGTAATTCAAAATTCAAAATTCCAAATTCAAAATTGGGGATTGGGTACTGGGTACTGGGTACTGGGTAAAAGTTCTTCTCCTCCGCTCCCCCTGCTTCCCCTGCTTCCCCTACCTCCCCTACTTCCTCATCTTCCTCATCCCTCTAACAACCTACTTCTCCGCTTTTTTCAGTGTCAAAAAAATGTCGTAGCGGGTGCTGCGATTGTCGCTAACTGCGGCTGAAACTCCAATAGTACGTGTTGCACCTAGCAAAGTTCTTTGCTGGGGAATCAGTGGTGGTAGAGGGAAATTTTTCGTTACCTGTTCCACATCTAAGTAGAATTGTCCATTAGCTGGATTGAGTTCTATGGGTACTGTAGTTTTAAATTCGGGATTGCTAGCGAGGGTATTAGTAGGTTTAGGTAAGATTTTATTGGTAATGGGTGCGCCTACTACGAAAAAAGCAACATCTTGATCTAACCAGCCGTGGGTAGCGGTGAGAGTACCAAAAGGACTGATCCAATTCACAACGGGTTTACCTGCTACTGTTGTTGATTTGATGCGGAACTGGTACTGATTCTGCACAACCTCATCTAGCTGTTTAATTGCTGCTTCTGCTTTTTGGCGATCGCTCGCTTGGATCATGAATACTAAAGCAGCACGAAAATCCTCTGGTTTTCCCGGTTTGGGATGACTCGGAATCACAGAGACAGCAAACTCGCCTTGCATCCAACTGAGTAAATCCCGCTCTAAATCCAGATTAGTCAGAGACTTGACACTACTTTGTAGTTGTTCTGGTGTAATCGGTGACAGAGGATTACCTTTAGACGTTAAAACGTATTCACCCCATAAACGCCTTAAGTTACCACCCGACAACATCATCAAGGTTTCTGCTGGTACGCGGTTTTGCATACTTCCGGCTTTGTTTTCTATTGTCAAAACTCGCTGACTATTCGGTTTGAGCCAAGAAACTCCTTTGATTCTTAACCCTTCTGGCTCTAAAGTCACACTCCCGGCTAAACCCTGGTTATTTTTCAGTTGAGTTAAAACTTGAGCAGGTAAGCGGCGTGTGGGAGCAGAAGCAGCGATTTTAGCAGCTTTGGGTACGTTGATATAAAATTGGGCTAATGGTTGATAACTGGCGATTTTACCAAAATTTTCAGCAAATCCGCCTGTATTTGCTAAGGATGTTTTACCTTGATAAGCGTCAATTGTACGTTCTGTAGTTTTTAGGCTATCGCTAATTACCAGAAATTTTCCATCTATAAATGCAGCCGCCAGGCTTTCTCCGGTTTTACCCTGATTTTGTTTGATTGTAATCCCCTGATAAGTACGATCAACCCACGTACCTGGAGGCAAAGTTTTTGATTCGGTAAAAATACTTTTAGCTTTTTCAGGGTTTTTTACAGGTAAAACCATCACTATCGATTGCTGATTAGTTACTGCTTCCCCAATGTTTGAAACTGGCTTAGGAGCCGATTTCTTGATTTCTGGGGCTAAAATTGCCAAGGTGACTGTATCGCCTACCCACGGTTGGATATCTTTCTGGAAGTCATAACCGTTATTCGTGAGAAAGCGATCGCGCAACTGTACTAAGCTTTGATTCAGTTGTGCTTGAGTGTCTTTAGTGCCGAATTCCTGTAATTTTTGCCATTGCTGGGCATCTGTCGTCAGGGAAACCGCAAACAAAGCATCATGGGGAATAATATTGGCACCTGCCAGTAAATTTCTCGAAAATAATTGTCCTTGGCTGAAAAACCAATATGCTGCTACACCACCACCAATCAATAACCCAGCAGCCGAGAGTGTCAGCACTAAAGATGATTGCTTAATTTTTCTCATGGGAACAGACAAAATAGGCGGTGTCATTGCAAACTACACCTTATACATACAAATTTTTGATTATTTTAATTAATTAGCTCAAATTCCAGGTTGTTTATTTTTCAGTCAGTTAATTTAGATGTATTTTTCCGCTTTGGATAATGTTTATACTTCGGCTGTCTACTTACCTGACACTTAATTTCTAAGTTGTATTTTTATAGTTACTCAATTGTTTTAGCATTCTTGCTGAAAATTTGCTGGACAATTTACCTGCAATAGTTATTTAACCCGGCAAGTCTCACCTGTTAAACCTGCGGGTTATGAATTTTTATTGGTAATCACTTTGAGAATATAACTTACTATCAAAAGCTGCAAGTTATCTGTATATTGATTTTTTACTTAAAATATAACTACTTATTTATGACGTTTACTTGATTTATTTTGTCCCAGGTAAAAATTATTTTCTATTTTCAGATGTGATTGCCTTGTCCAATTAATTATTTGCTGTCATTTTCTACCAGTAATACCAAGAATAATTATATTGCTCATAAGCAAATTTACATAGATATTTGTCGCAATTAACTGCCGTATCGTGTCAGAATATCTTTAACATTAAATTTAATTAAAATTTTTCCATCTCAATTTCAGTTGATTCTGCTGTGATGGTTTGTACCTCAACACAGAGAATCAGCAGTGCTTTGGCTCAATCCCAAAACTCTAACTATCTATTGCTGTTGGTTCTAAACTTGACCTTTACTGGGACTAAGCTGCATAGGCCCCAAGTATTTAGTCAAATAAGGCGAAAACACCTCATAAATCAATGTCAAAGGCTGCCCGTGATGCCAAAAGAGGTAATGACGACCCCAAAAAGGCCCATCCTCGTTGAATCCTGTGTTTAGTGCATCTGAGTAACCATAATAAATGCCTCGCACATCTCGATACAATTCTGTGCGGAGACGAGCTAGACTAGCCCAAATAGTTAAAGAACGATTTTGTAAATACTCATCTACGTGACTAGCTTCCCACCATGAAGTAGCATAAGCCAATCTTTGCCCAGAGGCAGTGCGTAGCCAAACCTGCCGCCTGAGTCTTGGCCCTGGAACAGATGTAATCAAGCTTGGCGCAGAATCTAAGTCCATGCCAATTAATGACATATCAATCACATCTACTTCTGTAGATTCTCCCGTAAGTAATTCTAAGTGCCTAGTTGGTGAGCCGTCGCCAAGTAGCAGCATTTGCCAAGCTGGTGCTAGCTGAGTGTGTGGCAAACTGTTTTTGATGACTTCTTCGCCACCTTGCCAAATTGGTGTGAGGCGATGCCACCCGGTTGGCAGTGTTGATTTGTTACTTGTAAAAATAGCAGTCAATGTTCTTTACAAAAGTTCACCTATCTCTATAAAAGCACAAAAAACAAAATTAAGTCATTAGTCATCAGTTATTAGTCATTAGTCATTAGTTCAAAAATGGGGGTGTAGCAATAACAAAGAAGTTACGGCAACACCCCCGTCAGCCATAATATGGGCTGGTTAGATTGACTTGTACAGGCGTTACTGTGCAACTTCTGTATTACGCCCAGACTGTAGCAGTGAAGTACCCCAACTAAACTTCGTTATAGTTGGGGTCTTCCAATCTTTTAAAAAATGCGGATGGCGAGACTCGAACTCGCAAGGCAAAGCCACACGCCCCTCAAACGTGCGCGTATACCAATTCCGCCACATCCGCATAAGCATTACAAACACGAAGTATAGCACAAGAAACAAAAATACGTCAAGATGATCTGTTAGTTGTGAAACTTTACCAAAAATTTAATTTTATCGGTTCACAAATTTCCCGAAGGTGGATACCAGACTGACAGAAATATAGTATCTCGACAAGTGATATTAAAAGGGTTGTAGTTATTGCTGAGTTTGGAGTTCCAATTACAAAGCGAATCACCCGACTCACAACTCAGGGCTGGTAACTCAACACTAAAATCGTGCAGTCTACTGGAGTTGACACTCTGCTGGCTAAAGCCTATAAATTTTTGACTGCGGCTTAAGCCTTTGTGATTGTTTTTGATCTCAGCGTTAAAGTAGCTGAGTTTCCCAACATCTGTGAGGATGATGAGGCTGGTAAAACTCCTGTCATAATTTGAAATAAAGCAATCGCGCTGTTGCAAATGGGATGGGAGACAATTTCTATCTACTGGTACTGATAACGAAACTCGAAAATGAAGTTTGACAAAATATTAATTGCTAATCGGGGAGAAATCGCCCTTCGCATTCTCCGCACCTGTGAAGAAATGGGAATTGCGACGATCGCGGTTCACTCGACTGTTGACCGGAATGCTCTCCATGTCCAACTTGCTGATGAAGCAGTTTGTATTGGTGAACCGGCTAGCGGTAAAAGTTATTTGAATATTCCCAATATTATTGCGGCAGCTTTAACACGCAATGCTAGCGCAATTCATCCTGGTTATGGTTTTTTGGCGGAAAATGCCAAATTTGCGGAAATCTGTGCGGATCATCACATTGCGTTTATCGGCCCGACTCCAGAAGCTATCAGGTTGATGGGGGATAAATCCACAGCCAAGGAAACCATGCAAAAAGCAGGAGTTCCCACAGTACCGGGAAGTGATGGCTTGGTAGAGACAGAACAAGAAGGATTAGCGATCGCCAAAAAAATTGGCTACCCAGTGATGATTAAAGCCACAGCCGGGGGTGGTGGTAGGGGTATGCGCTTAGTGCGATCGGAAGATGAATTTGTCAAACTCTTCCACGCCGCCCAAGGTGAAGCCGGGGCAGCTTTTGGTAATGCCGGCGTTTATATCGAAAAATTTATTGAACGTCCGCGCCATATTGAATTTCAAATTTTGGCCGATAATTACGGTAACGTTATTCACTTAGGTGAACGGGATTGTTCAATACAACGCCGCAACCAAAAGTTACTCGAAGAATCACCCAGCCCGGCACTTGACTTAGAATTGCGGGAAAAAATGGGACAAGCTGCTGTCAAAGCTGCCCAATTCATTAACTACACCGGGGCGGGTACTATCGAGTTTCTCTTAGATAAATCCGGTAAATTTTACTTCATGGAAATGAACACCCGGATTCAAGTAGAACATCCTGTTACCGAGATGGTAACAGGGGTGGACTTGATAGCAGAACAAATCAGAGTTGCTCAAGGGGAAAAACTCAGACTAACTCAAGACAAAGTAGTTTTGAGAGGTCATGCCATTGAATGCCGTATCAACGCCGAAGATCCCGACCATGATTTTCGCCCAGCCCCCGGACGCATCAGTGGTTATCTTCCCCCTGGCGGCCCTGGTGTGCGGATTGACTCCCACGTTTACACTGACTACCAAATTCCCCCTTACTATGACTCGCTCATCGGTAAATTAATTGTTTGGGGGCCGGATCGTCGTACTGCTATTAACCGCATGAAACGCGCCTTAAGGGAGTGTGCTGTGACTGGGTTGCCGACAACAATTGGTTTCCATCAAAGAATCATGGAAAACGCACAGTTTTTAGAAGGTCAGGTTTACACCAATTTCATTCAAGAGATGAAACTCTAGGGAATTGGGGATTGAAAAGTAGAAAGGTAAAGGGTAAAGCGTAAAAGGCGGATAAATATCTTATTTTCAGCTTAATACCTGCCCCTTTCCTGACTCCGAACTCAGGTTAACGAAGTCAAACTTCTACCCCTTCTTGCTATCTGATATTCTGGTGCAGTATTAGATGGTTGTGAGGGTATATCAATTTTGCCAACTCCCGAACAAGCTATTAGGTGTGTAATCCTGTGTCAGTCCTTAACTAACACCTTTACCCCTATTTTCGTTGTTCGCCTTGATGAGCGAACAGGTAATTTATTCCTGCTAGCTGGAGATAACATAGAAATAGAAATCTATCCCAATGGTCGTTGGAGGTTCTTGTGATGAAGCCTGACTTCAGTACCATAACAAAGGGTGAGCTAAGAGCTTATGTCATAGCTCATCCTGATGATAAGGCTGCATTTCATGCCTTTGTTGACCGCTTTACGGCTGAAGCACCTCCAGAAACTTTTGACATCCCCAACTGCAAGGCTGAGGTTGAAGAAGTTGAAATTTTAATCAGGCAGAAGCTAAACCAACTACAGACGGGATAGTAAATTACAGAAGTTATTGAGATTTTTTGGTGCTTGATGGCGTTAGCTTACCCAAAGGGGTAAGCTAACCACGGGCAGCATCTCGTAGAGAAAAATCTTCACCTATTTGATCTGCACTAACGCATTATGAGCATGAGAAAAATTTATACCCCATGCTCTAACTAACACGGGACATCATGGTGAGTAAACCTTGCTGACCTAAGAGAACTTCTCGTAGCAAACTAAAGATACCTACCCAAATAATTGGGGTGATGTCAACTCCGCCTATAGGTGCTACAACTTTCCGCAAAGGAATTAAAAATGGTTCAGTTGGCCAGGCGATGAGATTAAAAGGCAACCGATTCAAATCCACTTGCGGATACCAAGTGAGAATGATGCGGAAAATGAATAAAAATGTCATGATGCCCAATATAGGGCCGAGAATCCAAACGGTCAGGTTAACAGCAGTCATGGAATTGATTTGAGCTACTCTTGATGGGTCGAGAAAACACTGAGGGCAAAATCTGAAATTTTTAAGCTTTGTAAAGCTTTATCTATTTAAATTCTAACGAAAGACTGGAACTTATTAGTGAGGAAGAAAAAGTAACTAACCTGTGTGCAGGTGTTGATTTGGTTTGCTACCTGATGACAAGAGGCTTCTCAAGGATGTGATAGACCATTAGAATTATTATGAAGTGTGTAAAAAAAGGTTGAGATCCATGACACCATCTTTAGCAAACTTTCTTTGGAGTCTGGCTTGGGGTACTGCGATCGTTGTTATCCCTGCCACCGTTGGTTTAATTTTCATCAGCCAAAAAGATAAAATCCAACGTTCCTAGTGCTTGGCAGAGTTATTTTGACTCTCTCAAGTTTTTGTCTGTCAGCGATAGGTTTACTAACCTGACAGACTTCACCATTTTTATTTTGCGGTAAATAGCTTCAGAGCTTCTTTGCCAGATGCTTTGAAGCTTAAATATTATATTGTCAGGGTTCTCTAGTTGAGAGCAAACCCCACAGCTAGAAGTTAGGGGTTAGCTATCTTCGCTGCCTGACCAGACTACTCGTTTAAGGCAAGAGTTAAAGTCCTACCTTGGAATGCTTGCTAGTTCCAAGCTCTAGAACCAAGCGATTAAACAGGCTTACGGAGAATAAACCAGTGTCGTTTGGATAGTACCGACCTTAAACAAAGTCGAAGCAAACATTACCTGTAACAAAGATGCAGAAATGCAAAATTACGTATTTGTTGTAGACACCAACAAACAACCTCTCAATCCAATTCCCCCAGCGAGAGCAAGGGAATTGTTGACTAAGGAAAAAGCAGCAGTGTTCAGGATGTATCCATTTACGATTATCCTCAAACACACTGTTTTGAATCCAACACTAAAACCATTAACCGTCAAGCTTGATCCTGGCAGTAAATTTAGTGGCATTGCGGTTTTAGATGAGGAAAATGTTATTTGGGTTGCCGAGCTAGAACATCGAGGAGGGCAAATTAAAAACGCATTGGAATCAAGAAGATCATTACGTCGCAGTCGTCGGAATCGCAAGACTCGGTATCGTCAGCCAAGATTCAATAACCGTAAGCGCACAGAGGGATGGTTAGCACCATCATTGATGCACCGTGTTTTCACAATTGAGACTTGGGTAAAACGACTTTGCCGTTATGCTCCAATTGTTCAAATTACAATGGAATTGGTTAAGTTCGACACTCAAGCAATGCAAAACCCTGAAATTGATGGTGTTGAGTATCAACAGGGGGAACTGGCTGGATACGAGGTACGGGAATACCTGTTAGAAAAATGGGGACGCAAATGTGCTTATTGCGATCAAGAAGCTGTCCCACTCCAAATTGAACATATCCATCCCAGAGCAAAAGGAGGTAGTAACCGAGTCAGTAACTTAACCTTAAGTTGTCAGAGGTGTAACACCAAAAAGGGAACTAGGTCTATCGATGAATTCCTCCAAAAAAACCCCTCTCGACTCAAGAAAATTCAGCGACAAGCCAAACAACCGCTTAGGGATGCAGCAGTTGTTAACTCAACTCGTTGGGCGTTGTTCCAAACCTTGAAAAATATCCTGCCCACAACAACGGGGACAGGCGGACAAACTAAGTATAACCGAACAAGGCTGGAATTACCTAAACATCATTGGGTTGATGCAGCTTGTGTTGGTAATGTGGAGAAGTTAAATCTGTTGACTCAACAACCATTGCGGATTAAATGCACTGGATGGGGAACCCGCCAAATGTGCGGTACAGATAAATACGGATTCCCTATTCGACACAGAGAACGCAAGCAAGTTCATTTTGGATTCAGGACTGGCGATATAGTCAAAGCTGTTGTACTGTCCGGCAAGAAGGTAGGACAGTATGTTGGTCGATTGCTGTGCCGTAAGATTGGTAGCTTCGATATTGTCACCCATGTTGGTCGTGTTGCTGGGGTTAGTTACCGCTTTTGTACACCTATTCACAAACAGGATGGCTATTCGTATAAATTTTAAGTTGTTGGAACGGCGATTAAAACGCAAACGCCCCTTTCTCCCCATGCTTAGAAAATAAGGTCTTCCGGGGCGAGGAGGTTTGGTGATTGTTGAGAGTAGTGATTTTAAGTGTAACTCGCTAACATAGATTTGATATTGGGAAAAGAACAATGCTAAATTTTGGGCTGAACTCAGCCAGTGTTCTGGCTCAGGTAAATTTTGGGACGAACTCAGCCAGTATTCTAGGAATTTTCCTGGCTGTGGCTGGGGCAGCACTATATTTTCTGCGAACTGTGCGTCCAGAACTGTCAAGAGATCAAGATATCTTTTTTGCAGCTGTGGGTTTGCTGTGCGGTTTTATTCTCATCTTTCAAGGATGGCGTTTAGACCCGATTTTGCAATTTGGTCAGTTGCTTTTGGTGGGTTCAACTGTATTTTTTGCAGTGGAGAGTATTCGCTTGCGTAGTATTGCTACGCAACAAGCTAAACGTAACACTCCGATTGTCGATGAAGAACGTCCGGTTAGTAACAGATATTCATATAATCGGCGGAAATATGAGGCTGAGGTGGAATCAGACTTTGAACCACTGCCTTATCAAGAGGAAGAAGAGGAAGAACGGCCTGTACGCGCGCGGATTCGCCCTAGTAGAGATGAGCGTTCTTCTCGTGATGATTATTATGACGAACAACCGCCCCGGCGCGATCGCCGCACAAGTAGCGACAGACAAGAACCAACAGATAGACCACGCCGCCGTCCCAGCCGTCCATCAAGTCGCGTGAGTGAAACATATCAACAAGAAGATTGGGGTTCTTCCTCCACTAGAGAAGTTGATGATTGGGAAAGTTCTGAGCGACCGACAAGAAAACCCTCACGTAGAACTAATGACGTTTCGCCAAGTTCAGAGATGAACGAAGATGTCCCACGCAGACCAAGGAAACGCCGTCCACCTGCTGAAACCACTCCTCGCAGACCAATAGAAGATGATGAAGCTATCCCAACCGATTATGTACCGTATAAACCCATAGATCAATCAGATGAACAGTCTGATAATTCTACAGATTTTGAGGACTTATAAAGCGGTCAGGATAGTTGTAAGCTTAAAGGCGATGGAAAAAAGTAAATATCTGAGGTGAAAAAATTTGCTTCTCAGTTTTGGCTCCAAAAACCGATTTATTGGAGCCTGGTTTTTAGCTTGGCAGGGTTGCTAGGCTCTTGTAGCTCAGGTGAGATTCCGCTTGGCCCTACTTCCCTCAATAGTCGTTACACAGAAGAGCAACCAGCCTTAAGTGGCAATGGTCGGTTTTTGGCGTTGATTTCCAATCGTAATGGTAGTCATCAGTTACTTGTGTATGATTTACAACAGCAGAGTTTTATCGCTACGCCTGGCTTAAATCGCCGCGAGACAATTATCGAAAGTCCCAGCCTCAGCTATACAGGACGTTATATTGCTTACCTAACCAGCGACCAAGGCAGACCAGTAGTAGCACTCTACGATCGCGCTACGCAACAGTCACAAATCGTTACACCCACCTATCGCGGTTGGGTGAGAAATCCGGCTATCAGTCCCGATGGACGTTATGTTGTCTTTGAAACAGCCGCCCGTGGTCAGTGGGATATTGAAGTTCTCGATAGAGGGCCAAATATTGAGTTAGATATTCCCAATGGTGCAACTGTAACTCCACCGCAGTAGGGAAGTGGGGGGGAGATGAGGGGGATGAGGGAGATGAGGGAGCGGAGGAGAATAACTAATAACTGATGACTAATGACTAATAACTAATGACTAAACGTCTTTTTATTCCTATATTTGCTTGTACAACCTTGTTAAGTGGCTGTTTTGGTTATCCTCGGTTGGTAAGTTATCCTTTTGATCCAGGTGGGAGGAGTCTGAATAGTCTTGCGTCGGAACTTAACCCGCAAACTTCCGGTAGATATATTGTATTTACAAGCGATCGCCGGGGTAGCCAAGACGTTTATCTGTTTGATACTCTGACGCGCAATTTAATTGATGTACCGGGTTTAAATGCCTTGGATACTATTGCTTCCCATCCCAGCGTTTCCCAAGATGCTCGTTATATTGTATTTGCTGCTAGTCGTCAAGGGCGATCGGCAATTTTTCTCTACGACAGAGAAACACGACAATCACGTAATTTAACGGCTAACCTGCAAGCAGAAGTCCGCAATCCTACTATTAGTGCTGATGGTAGTAGGATTGCTTTTGAGTTTAGCAATAACGGACAGTGGGACATTTCAGTTTATGACCGTTTTGGTCAACCTGTGAATGTACCTCAAGATCCACGATAGTTTGGGGATTGGGGATTGGGAAAAAAGAGGAATTGGGGCAGAGTGCAGGGGGAAAAGGGGAAAGTCCCCTCTCCCTTGCTCCCTGCTCAGAGTTCCCTTGCCTCTTGGGGGGATTGGGGATAAATTAACAGTCAACAGTCAACAATGTTGAATGAGAGAATTTTGAATTTATTTTTCTCTACTCCCTTCCTGCTGTTTTACTGCTTCAATGAGCGATCGCACTTGTGCTGTTCCTTCGGATGACTCGAATGATAGGGGGAATTTACCTTTAGCAATCATGCGTAATCCTAAAGGCGCAAGACTCAGCAACCCTTTCAAGTCTTTGAAGTAGTTACCAACAACTTGTAAGCCAAATTGCCTTTCGTCAATCCAACCACCTGCTTTCACTAAGTCCACTAAGACTTTACGGTGACGAATTGAGCGACTATCACTAGCTTGTTTGTGGGTAAGGATTTGTTGTTTAATTTTAGTGATTTGTTCTAATGGGGCAACTTCCATGGGACAGACTGCATCGCAGTATAGACAACGGGTACAACCCCAAACTCCTTTAGTGCCTTCGTTGTAATTTTCTAAGCGATTGGTTGTATCACTGTCGCGGGAGTCGGCAATCATGCGGTAGGCTTTAGCTAAGGCGTGGGGGCCGACAAAATCGCTGTTAACTTCACGGGCATTGCATTCAGAGTAGCAAGCACCGCACATAATACAGTTACCAGTTTGATCCAACAGCGATCGCTCTGCGGGTGTTTGTAAAAACTCTCTTTCTGGTATTTGTCGGGCGGCGGTACTGACATAGGGAGCTACGTCTGCTAAATTATCCCAGAAACTACTCATATCCACGACTAAATCCTTGATCACTGGCATATTGCCTAGGGGTGCGATCGTGATTTCTGGAATCGTATTTGCTGATTGGTTAAATCTGGCTAATTCACTGCCTACATTTTCCTTACAAGCTAAAGCAGAACGCCCATTAATTCGCATGGCACAACTACCACAGATGGTATTACGGCAATTTTTGCGAAATGCTAATGTGCCATCTTGCTCCCACTTAATGCGATTAAGGCAATCCAAAATCGTATTGCCTGGTTCTGTCTCTAAAAGGTAAGTTTGTAAGACAGGGGCAGAATTTTGTTGTTGTCGAATAATTTTAAAAATAACTTCCATTGTTAGCGACCAAAGTCTTAAAATTGCTTAATCAGCCGCAGAAATATTAAATTAAGGCTGGTGGCTGCGAAAAATGAGCTATACTTCTTGCCTCTAATTTCCAGACTGGTGTGAATAGGCTGATAATCAAAGAGCGACTGATTATAGTCTCAGGATAACCATTAAAATTTTAGTTGTAGAAGTGCTGTAGGCCAGATTGATATTTCCTTATGCGCCGAGAACCCAAAAAAATTATCGTTGTTTGTGATTTAGTTCACTGGTTTGGCAGCCTGAGTCAAGGGGATTGACCAGGCGGTGAATATACTTTTATCTCTTATATGGGAAAAATAACCAAAATAAATGCTTTTTAGGTTATCTTTACATCTTGAATCCAGTCTCTGTGATCTCCACCGCTTGGAAAACACCCTTCAATAGTTCCTAAGTGCTAATTTTATGGTTGTCTAGAAGCATTAAAGCTGATAATAAACATCCAGTCATCGCCATAAAGTCGTTGACAGATGTGAATAATTTTATTCTTCCCACAGACAGAAGTACATAAAAGACAAAAGCTTTTGCTCTGGGGATAATCAGCCAGAAGGTTAATCCTGATGCTTTTTCCTCTGCTCTCAATCAAGGAAATCACAGGAGAACACTCACTCATCAAAACTACTCATCTCATCAATTTAGATTAATTTTTATAAAAGCTGTACAGCAATCATCACTACAGTCATAAACTGCCAGTAAAATCCTCACCGCTTTTTTTCTCTAGGTGCTAGTGGATTTAGTGAAAATTTTCCCTGCAAGTTAAATTCAAAAAGAAACAATTATTTTGCTATTATTAGTCCATGCTAGTATTTAATATAAAATTACGAAGTCACAATCCCAGATCAATAGCCGTACAAGTGCGGCTAACACTGCTTAGTTTCTTCGTAATCTAGAGGCAATTTCATGCCTCGACAGGCAGGACAAAAGGGTGGATGTCCATCAGACCATATTCAAATACTATGCTGTCCTTTGCTTAAGAGTAAGCTGAGAGAAAACCTGACACCTCAAAAGCAATAAAGGCAAGGACTGCAAGTGGGCAACCTGCAATTTCTTGGGTCTACAACTTATTTGTAATCGTTAGACCAAAAGAGAAAATAATTGCATTTTCCATAGTGAATTATGGTTTAAAATGCCGTAAAATCAACAAAACTAATGCCTGTTAACCCCCTGACCTCTCAGTTGTTATGGTTATCCATAATAGAGGTTCTTGAGGTTAATCTCAGCAGGAATTCACCCTTGAGATGGAAGTCCCCAGTAGCTTTGTACAGATGCGAAAAAGTCAAAGACTGGTGTGAGACTACATAATTTATCAGTTTGGAGAGAGTAAGGAAAATTTGAGCATAATGACTGAAACTGCAACTGCCCCTTTAACTGGAAAAGCTCTGCTGGCTAAGGTAAAAGAACTTTCTAATTTACCACGAAGAGAAAGAGCCAAGCAGTGTGGATATTACACTGTTACTAAGAATAATCAGGTTCGCGTCAATCTCACTGATTTTTATGATGCTTTGCTATCGGCTAGAGGAATTCCCCTCAGTCCAGAAGCACCAAAAGATGGTCGTGGTCGTGAACCGACATATCGCGTTAGCGTTCATCAGAACGGTCAAATTGTCATTGGTGCGACTTACACCAAAGCAATGGGCTTAAAACCTGGTGATGAGTTTGAAATTAGACTGGGATACAAGCATATTCACTTGATTCAACTCAGTGAAAGTGATAAGAAAGAAATGGCATCAGACATTGATGCTGATGAATCTGAAGAAGATGTAGAAGACGAAGAATAAATTTTCTTGTCTTAGGGGTAAGTTGACGCTGAAAGCTTCTTGACTTATCCCTAACTTCAGAAAAAAATTGTATCTCTAATTGAATAATTGGCTCTAACACCAAAATCCGATTAGACCCCTTGCAGAATTCACCAGTTTTGGTAAAGTCTTGATTGATCAGCAAGACATTTATTCTGCAAGCAGTCTATTGTGCTTTTTTTAGATAATTTGACAAATTTACTTCAGCCATTCCTCAACAATCTACTGGCATTGATGAAAGATGCACCAGTCATAGTTGTGGTGATGGCATTTTTTCTTAGCTGGGTAGGTTGTTGGCTACCAGTGGCAGTCACATTACTCAGATTGCTGCATTGGCAACCACTAAAACCGCTACAACCACAGCAGAAATTACCGTTAATTGTCTCACTTTACCTATTAGCACCTCTGATGATATGGGGAGTTATGGGGTTAACTAATAGTTCTATTGGCAATTACGGATTTACTGCTAATTTTACCCTGCTCAGTTCCCTAGCACTTGGTTTCGGCTTAGGATTGCTGAGTATAGCTGTTTTATATATCTTTCAATTCTGGTTGGGTTGGTGCGACTGGGAAAAGTCCAACATTCAGCAACTACCAGCTAGATTTTTACCAATTCTATTAATAGCGTTGTTGGTTGGGGGTATAGAAGAATTAGTTTTTCGGGGTTTCCTGTTAACGGAATTAGAGCGAGAATACCCTCTATGGTTAGCAGCAGTAATTTCTAGTCTGATTTTTGCTGGATTACATTTAGTCTGGGAACAACGGGAAACTATCCCACAACTACCGGGGTTATGGTTATTAGGAATGATGTTAGTGTTGGCGAGGATAAGCGATCGCGGTAATTTAGGGATAGCTTGGGGATTACATTCAGCTTTAGTATGGGCGATCGCTACTATAGATACAGCCCAATTAATCACTTACACAGGTACAGTTTCCGAGTGGTGGACTGGTAAAAATAAAAAACCCCTGGCTGGGGTGGCGGGAATTGTTTGTGTTGTAGTGACTGGTTTAATTTTGTGGTTGTTAAGTAGCTCAACTTAAAAAAACGTAATACTCAGATCCCCGACTTCTTTGAGAAGTCGGGGATCTATCCCCATTATTTAGTAGTTTGTTTAATATTGAGTAATGCGATCGCGCCTTGAACTTTACCAACGCGATCGCTCAATTGTCCATGCGCTAACTAATGAAAGCGATTACAGCATTAACCACTCGATGGGTAATTGGTAGACTATCTATCACCATACTCAAACACAACAGCATCATGTATGAGATAGAAAAGAGAAACACATCTCTAGCTAAATTGCGATCTTCGGGGTTGTGTAACAAACACCAAGACTTACGAATAAATAATCCTCCCAACCCAGCCGCGAAGGCGGCGTAAATCATGCCGCTAGCGTGCAGAGGATACACCAATAACAGCGTCGCTACAACTGTAATTAGTGTGTAGTACCAAATTTGTTTGACGGTGACGGTAGCACCTTCCACTACAGGTAACATGGGGATGCCCACCTTAGCGTAGTCATCACGAATCATCAACGCCAAAGCCCAGAAATGGGGAGGTGTCCATAAAAAGACGATGGCAAAAATTAACCATGCTGCCCAGCTTAAAGTACCTGTGACGGCTGCCCAACCGACTAAAGCGGGAATTGCACCAGCCGCCCCACCAATCACAATATTTTGGGTACTATGACGCTTGAGCCAATGAGTGTAGACCAAAACATAAAAAATAATGCCGGATAATGCTAGTAAAGCGGCGAGGAGATTGGCGAATACTGTCAGGAGTGTAAAGGAAAGTATTGCTAGTGCGATCGCAAAAATTAACGCATCACGGGGTTGTACCCTACCGGAAGGCATAGGACGATGCCGCGTCCTTTCCATATCATAATCAATATCACGGTCATAGATACAGTTAATTGTCTGCGCGCTAGCAGCCGCTAAAGTCCCGCCAGTCAAGGTTACTAACAAGAGTAATGGATCTACTTGTCCCTGGGCAGCAATCCACATACTCCCAGCAGTAGTAATTAACAGCAATGGGATAATCCGAGGTTTAGTGAGCTGATAATAGCTGTGAATTACCTGTAAAAAGTTTTCGTGGTGGCGAGAGACATTAGTCTCAATCATGTTCGCTTTAATTCCTTATTTTTCAAGAACTTAAGTACAGCCCTTGTGTGAGGGTTGTATTCCTTGCCTTTAGAACTGCCATGTAGAGAGTGTGGAAAGGAAAAAGGCAGGGGGTGAGAGTTGTGAACAGAGGGGTAGGGAGTTTGCTTCTACTTCCTCTTTACTTTTTCATGGTTTGTTGGTGTAAGGAGTTCATTACCAACTACTTATGGCTTTTTTCTAGAGTCAATGCTGACGCAGGGGAATTTTTGTAAACTGCCACCACTTCTAGTTATGGGGATTAATACTATAGGTGATGTCAAGTTGGTTACAACACTAAAAGAGGAATGGCTAATGGCTAATTGCCATTAGTCATTAGTAACCATAAAGGTAATATCTAGGATGCAAGCAAACTTGAGAGTAGTTACAGATTTGAGCCATTCGCTTGGGTACTGGTAGTAGATGCGGTTACACCCACAAAGGCAGTATTAATTTCACGGCTAGCACTCCAGTCACGTAATGCCAGAACGGTAAAAGCGACTAAAGTACCTAACAGAGTGGCACCCACAGCTTGGTGAGATACAGTCAGAGGTTCGACTTGCAGATGTAATCGGAAAGTTGCAACTCCCAACAATAGCTGTAAAACCAATAAGACACCAGCCATATTAGCCAAGCGTCGCAAAGCTGGGTGTAGTGCTGGTGTACGCCAGGAAATGATCACCACTGCCAAAGTTGCCACTGTTGGCGGTACTAAGCCAAAAATATGGCTATACATCACACCGCAAAGTTGAGAACCTGCAAAACACTGGTGTAAAGCCCAACGAGAACCGACCAAAGCACCTAGTAGACTCTGCACGTAAACTAAAATTGCGGCGGTTAAACCTATCCACGGCAGCTTACCTACGTTTCCTGTTCCCTGATAGGGAGTCAGCGCGATGCCGACAATTAACAGGGTAGTGAAAAATAATAAAGCTGTGCCTAAGTGGGCTGTAACGATATCAAATCGTAACAATTCAGTAACGGTGAGTCCCCCCAAAATGCCTTGGAAGACGATGAGAAACAAGGCAAATGTCGATGCCCAGGGTAACCAGGTTGGTAAAACTCGACGATGCCACCAGGATAAACCACAGAGGGCGATCGCACTCACACCAATCAAACTAGCATCCAAGCGGTGAAACCATTCCAAAAACACTTGGAGATTCATTTGTTTAGCTGGCACCAGTTCCCCATAACACAGTGGCCAGTCTGGGCAAGCTAGCCCAGCATTCATGACGCGGGTAGCACTGCCGATAGCCATCAAAATCAAGGTAGCTATACACATCCGCCATACCAAGCGACGAATTACATCCTTGGGCTTTTGCTGCATTGCTGCCGATTCATTTTGTTGTTCTAAGACAAATTCGTTCATGAAGGATACCTTCAGCCCGCTATTGGTGAAGTTTTGAGAATTTTCTATTTTCATTACTGACTCATCTCCACCCTAGCGTATAGAACCAGGGTTAATTGTTTAGCTTTTACTTAATACTTTGAATCACTCTGGCTGTTGCTAGCCGGAAGCTTTAGGTATTTTTTAAGTTGTCAATAATTTCTTAAGATTCATCAAGGTGAATTTCCTAAATTTTCCTTAAATTTTGCTAATTTTTGACATCTACTCTCGGCAGTATCTAATAGTTATCTTTTACTCAAAATTCTGATTGTAGGCGAAAAAATTAATAAAAATTTCAGAACAGTCGTCTCCATATCTAATAGCCTGGTCTACCGTAGTAAGTGAGTTACTTTGAGATAACGTGATCAATTCATTTAAGTGAATCGTGAAAATTCCAAGTTCAATCTGGACATTACTAATTGGCATTGGGCTAACTCTGATTAGCCTGTGGTACGGACAAAATCATAATTTGTTGCCAGTTGCCGCATCAGATGAGGCTGTCTTGGTAGATGGTCTGTTTAATACGATGATGACTGTTTCAGCAGGTATATTTTTGCTAGTTGAAGGTGTATTATTTTACTGTGCATTTAAATATCGTCGCCGACCTGGTGATCAGGAAGATGGGCCACCAATTGAAGGTAATGTACCTTTAGAAATACTCTGGACTGCAATCCCAGCAATTATCGTTATCGGTATTTCTGTCTACAGTTTTGATGTTTATAACGACATCGGTGGTTTTGATCCCCACGCCATCCATGAAGCCCCAATTATGCAGGAATCGATGACAATGCCTGGGGCGGCGATCGCCGCAACTTTAAACGATACCCCTCCTAAGACTGCGCCTAACCTGAATCAAGAAAAATCTGATCAGGCTATGCAAGATCCAGCTACAGCCGCAGTCCGCAATGCGGATCAAATTCCCCAAAAGCAGAATGCTCCGGGTGTGGGTAGCGTTGCACCCACTATTGGTGCTAGTCGGGAAAAAGCTGGGCAACCACCGGAATTAACAGTCAATGTGACTGGTTTGCAATACGCTTGGCTGTTTACCTATCCCGAAACAGGTATTACCTCTGGGGAACTGCACGTTCCCATTGGGCGAGAAGTGCAAATTAATATGACAGCGAATGATGTCATCCACGCTTTTTGGGTGCCAGAGTTTCGTCTCAAGCAAGATGCAATTCCCGGTAGACAGACTGAAATTCGCTTCACGCCTAAGAAAGAAGGTGACTATGCGCTGATTTGTGCTGAACTGTGCGGCCCTTACCACGGCGCAATGAGAACTCAGGTAGTAGTTGAGTCACAGGCAGCATTCGACAAATGGATGCAGGAACAGGTAGCTGCGAATAATGACACGCTTCAAGAAGCGATCGCTATTAACCCAGCTAACCAATCCCCAGACGAATTTCTGGCACCTCATACCAAAGACATGGGAATTAACCCCGAAATCCTCCATCAAGTTCACCAATAGTCAAAAAGTCCATAGTCCACAGTCCAAAGCTACAACCAATGACTAATGACTAATGACCAATGACTAATAACAAACAACCATGATACAAGCTCAATTACAAGAAACAGCCAACATCCCTGCTCATATTGAAGAACCAGGGGTAAGACATTGGCGAGACTACTTTAGCTTTAATACAGATCACAAAGTAATTGGACTGCAATATCTCGTTACTTCCTTCATTTTTTACTGCATTGGCGGCGTTTTAGCTGACTTAGTGCGTACAGAACTACGAACTCCAGAAGTAGATTTTGTGAGTCCAGAACTTTACAACAGCCTGTTTACACTGCACGCCACCATCATGATTTTCTTGTGGATTGTGCCAGCCGGGGCGGGGTTTGCTAACTTTCTCATCCCCTTGATGATTGGGGCGAAAGATATGGCATTCCCTAGGCTGAATGCTGTGGCTTTTTGGTTGATTCCCCCAGCCGGGTTGTTGTTAATTTCCAGCTTAATCATCGGGGATGCAGCCCAAGCCGGTTGGACTTCCTACCCTCCTTTAAGTTTGGTAACAGGACAGGTGGGTGAGGGCATTTGGATTATGAGTGTCCTGTTGTTGGGTACTTCGTCGATTTTGGGGGCAATTAATTTTCTTGTCACCCTGCTGAAAATGCGAATCCCCACTATGGGTGTTCATCAAATGCCCTTGTTCTGTTGGGCAATGCTGGCGACTTCGGCGTTGGTTTTACTATCAACACCAGTGTTAGCAGCAGGTTTGATTCTGCTGGCTTTTGATTTATTGGCAGGAACAACATTTTTTAATCCCACTGGTGGTGGTGATCCGGTGGTGTACCAGCACATGTTCTGGTTTTACTCTCACCCGGCTGTGTATATCATGATTTTGCCTTTCTTTGGGGCAATTTCTGAGGTGATTCCGGTTCATTCCCGTAAACCAATTTTCGGTTATAAAGCGATCGCCTACTCTTCCTTAGCCATCAGTTTCTTAGGGCTAATCGTTTGGGCGCACCACATGTTTACCAGTGGGATTCCTGGTTGGTTGCGGATGTTCTTTATGATCACCACTATGATCATTGCTGTACCCACAGGAATCAAAATTTTTAGCTGGTTAGCGACAATGTGGGCTGGCAAAATCCAATTCAACCCTGCCATGTTGTTTGCAATGGGTTTTGTGGGAACTTTCGTCATTGGTGGCATCAGTGGCGTGATGTTGGCAGCCGTGCCTTTTGATATTCACGTTCACGACACTTATTTTGTGGTGGCACACCTACACTATGTATTGTTTGGTGGTAGTGTGTTGGGTATTTTTGCCGCTATTTATCACTGGTTCCCGAAAATGACGGGGCGGATGATGAATGAAACTTGGGGTAAGGTGCATTTTGCCCTGACGATTGTGGGGCTAAATATGGCATTCCTACCAATGCACAAGTTAGGGATGATGGGCATGAACCGCCGGGTGGCTCAGTATGATCCCAAATTTACCCTGTTAAATGAAATTTGCACTTACGGTGCTTACATTCTGGCTGTTTCCACATTCCCGTTTATCATCAACGCTATTTGGAGTTGGATGTACGGAGAGAAAGCGGGTAATAATCCCTGGAAAGCACTCACCTTAGAGTGGGCGACTACCTCACCACCAGCCATTGAAAATTTTGAAACACTGCCAGTGTTAACCCATGGCCCCTATGACTATGGTGTAGAACTCGCACCTGCTGATGTCTCCCCATCTGAAAATCCCGTACTCAGGGCTGATACTGATGAGCCATATCCCAGCATTGAGTCTGATTTAGAGGTTAGAGGCTAGGGGAGCAGAGGGAGCAGGGGAGCAGGGGAACGGAGAAAGAAACACTTTTACCCAATCCCCAATCCCCAAACTATTCACATTTCACACTTGTCAAAATTCATGCAAAGTCAAACAATTGACCCAGCGAAAACAGAACTGAATCATCATGCGGCGGCGATCGCTGCTCATGAAGAACATCCCGATCATCGTCTGTTTGGGATATTTGTGTTCTTGATTGCTGAAGGAATGATTTTTATGGGGTTGTTCGGAGCTTATCTAGCTCTCCGTTCAACTTTACCTGCGTGGCCGCCCGCAGGTACACCAGAGTTAGAACTGCTACTACCTGGAGTTAACACTGTCAATCTGATTGCTAGTAGTTTTGTCATGCACAATGCTGACACTGCTATCAAAAAGAATGATACCAAGGGAATGCGTACTTGGTTAGCGATTACCGCCGTCATGGGTACAATTTTCTTAGTCGGTCAGGTTTACGAATATACACATTTAGAATTTGGTCTGACTACTAATTTATTTGCCAGTGCCTTTTATGTGTTGACGGGTTTCCACGGTTTGCACGTTACTATCGGCGTTTTGGCGATTTTGGCTGTGTTGTGGCGATCGCGCTCTCCCGGTCACTATAGTAGTGAAAAACACTTTGGTGTGGAAGCTGCGGAAATTTATTGGCACTTTGTTGACGTAATTTGGATTATTTTGTTCGGATTACTCTATTTACTGTGAGAATTCATTATTTAGTTGTTCACTCCACGCGGACAACTTCCAAATTTCCCCCCTTTGGGGGTTTTTTTTTAGGAAATGCTGAGTTAGAAACTTTCTTGTGTATTTCTGTAACATCAAATACAGTCAATACTGGTTTCTTGAGGAGAAAAATTAACAATAGTGTAGATGAGTTTGCCGAATCAAACCTAACTATATCAAGACTTTTGCGGTTTTCGCTGTTACTCAGCCGCATTTACTACTCAAATCAACTAAACCTGATTGCAATATAAGCTGATGGCAAGCAGGTACAATACACTAAGTAAATACGCTGATAATAAAGGTGCAACTGTCATGGGATTGTTGATTTCAGATGATGAACTGATAGCCCTTGAGATAGCTAATGATCGTCGGCATGATTTCTTAATTGCTCTGTTGGAACGTACTATCAAAAATACTCAATATCCAGGGTTGGTACAACCTTCAGATACTAATGAATGGTGGCATATTATTTGGGAACGTTTAAGCGATGTAGCATTTATTTGCTTTTTAGCGCAAAAATCCCATAATTTTCAGGTAAGTCAAAATAAATTTTTATCTGAAGATAATACAATATCCAAACAACAATTATTGCCGTTAATATCTGATCTGGTTAACCAAGTAATTAAATCTCATGGTTTAACGCCTGAAACAGAAATAGTCAGGCTCAAAGAATGGCTGAAGGCTGTTGTGTTAGATGTTATACGTAAATCGGCGGATGAGTGGGTAGGGCCTTGGTTTAGAAAACGCACTAAACCATTATCAGGACAGCTTGAGACTGCTCATGCGGGAATTGCGATCGCAATTGTTCTTGATCTTTGCCCAGATATCTTTACTACCACTGAGTTAGATGAAATTCGTGCAGCTTTGAGAAATAAGCCTCAAAAACTATGTCGAGAATGGCTGGATAAAACCATTAAAAACCAACAAATTAAGAGCAACTGGTTTATGGTTCTTCTCAATGGCTACGGCACAGTGTCGGCAATCCTGGGCGATCAAGCAGGTGTACAAAAGTCTGTAGAAGATTACGAATTTGCTGTCAAGCTATATAACCAAGATAGC
The DNA here is from genome assembly GCF_963870205.1 of Anabaena sp. CA = ATCC 33047. Lineage (NCBI taxonomy): Bacteria > Bacillati > Cyanobacteriota > Cyanophyceae > Nostocales > Nostocaceae > Anabaena > Anabaena sp. CA = ATCC 33047. Next base: position 35,485 of record NZ_CAWMSA010000006.1, read on the forward strand.
TATGCTGAATCTCTACAATACTGGAACTACGCAACTCTGCACCTGGCACACTTATTTGAAGTGCTTGTGCATTATGATCCATCCTTAGAAAGCAAGCTGGATATATCCTGTTATACTCGCTGTTTGCCTTGGGTTGTATCATCATTCCTTCAAATGAAACCTCTGCCTGGGTGGGGAGATTTACCTTATCCTCGTTCTTTAAATTGGGGTGATTCGGCTGCTATATTCAGACCTACGGCTGATCTGTTACTCCATATCTCCCGACGGGCTAAAAAAACTATGCCAATGGAAGCAGGTTTAGCATTTTGGATGTTTCAGGAAACCTATCAAGAACCCAAATTAGGCCCTGATGATCGAGCTACCTTTGGCTTTTTTAATAATTTTCTGTTCCCGACTCTGCTCAACTGGAGATACGCGGACAATTCCATCACACCTGAGCAAGCTAACCTTCCCTTAGCAGCAAAATTCAGCAATGGCACTGTGATTGTTCGCGATCGCTGGCATCATAAATCCACAGTTCTCTCCGTTCAAACTGGATATGAGCCTTTACGTGCAGTCGCTCATCGTCATGAGGATCTAAATAGTTTTATACTCTCCTACGGCGGCGAAGACTTTTTCGTTGATCCTGGACATTGTTGTTATCGTCTGAAAATTCAACGTCTCTCAAAATCCGCAGCTTTTCACAATACCTGGACTTTTATCACCAAGAATTTTCCCACGATCAAACAAAAGCCTATACAGGGAAGTATCTACAAAAATGCCCCAGTTCTTAGTCAGATGAAACTACTTTCCCAAAAAGGGAATATGACTGTTATCGAATCTGATGCGGCGGACGCTTATAGTAAGTCTATCATCCAAAGAGAACGCTTCAAATTCTCTTATGGTAAGCCACTCCAAAAAGCTCAAAGAACATGGATTTTGTGTGGAGCAAATAGTCTCTTCCTTGTAGACAGAATTCAATCCCAACAATCAATAGCAGTTCAAGCATCTTTTTTGCTGAATAATCGGGATGGAAAACTGGAAACTCAAGTTATCTCTCCTCGTGAATTACTATTTCGGCGCGGTGATGTTTCTGTTAAATTTGTGCTTGTAGCCGCCATTTCCAGAAACTACTTTTGGTCTGCTCCTGATTCTCCTCTATATTTAGATGGTAAAAATCATGATACTAATGTGAAGTTTGTCCAGAGAGACGGCTATGTTCACGACTGTTATCACCCCCAGCCCAACCAACTAGGCCAAGGGGCTGAAGGTTCTGGCAAAATATGTGAATGGACTACCCCCTTTGGTCGTGACCATCTGCTGATCTATGCTATTGCTATGGATAATCACGAGCAGATTTTGAACTGGCAAATTGAGCATGTCAATCACAGCAAAATTCTGATTTCTCCTCCTGCACACCAGGGAAGCTTTCAACTACAAACTCAACAAGACGGCAGTCTATTAGTTGAAGACACCGTTGAAAAAACACAAATAGTTATTCCCTATTAAGCAATCATCGTCTCCAAGAGCTACAAGCGATCGCATATTTCATCTAGACTGATGTTGTGCGATCGCTCTTACATCAAAGTCACAATAGTTACTTGCTAACTTTATTTGACGGATTCCCCCAAATATTAATTCGTCCATCAAATGCTCCACTCGCCAGCACTTTGCCATCACGACTAAAAGCGATCGCACTCACCCAATCACTGTGTCCAGTTAGTGTATTTAATAACTTACCTGTAGCTAAATCCCATAATTTAATCCCATCCCTACCAGCACTAGCTAAAGTTCTGCCATCGGGATTAATGGCGATCTCATTTACCCAATTGTTGTGTCCGGTGAGAGTGTAAACTGGTGTTTCCGAGGTGATATGCCATAGTTTGATTGTGCGATCGCGACTAGAACTAATTAACTTCTGCCCATCAGGCGTAAAAGCCACATTGGTGACTGTACCAGCATGGGCGACAAATTCCTGAGTTAACTTACCAGTATTTAAATTCCATAACTTAATTACGCCTCTTTTGTCACCACTAGCGACAGTCTGACCATCAGGACTCATCGCTACAGTGTAAATTGTATTATCGAAGCGTACTAAGGTAGCTAAGGGACGCTGTTGTACTAAGTCCCACAGTCGAATACCATCTAAAGCTCCACTGACAAGGATTTTACTATCGGGAGATACAGCCAGAGACAATACACTCCCACCATGTCCTACAAAAGAGCGTTTAAACTGATTATTTTTGAGATTCCATAAGTTGATTGTCTTGTCAGCACCACAGCTAGCTAAAGTTTGCCCATCTGGGGAAATGATTAAAGATTCTACAGACGTTGTTTGGGCTTTGGTAATACTACCCACTTTTTCGCCGTTGATGGGGTTCCATAGGCGGATTACCCCCTCATTGTAATCACCGCCACTAGCCAACATTCGACCATTGGGACTAAAAGCTAAAGATTTCACCGTACCACGATGCGCCCTGAAGTTTTTCAGGAGGCGCGGATTGATAAATGCTTGTGTGGTTTCTGGGGTGCTAACTGTTGCGGTAGCATGAGCAGGATTGATTTTGTATTCGTGCCAGAGATGAATCGGCAGAGCGATCGCCCCTAGCAATGCCAAACTAAAATACAGGCTAGCTTTTCCCTGACTCCTCACTGTTCTTCCTCACCTGCTCAATATGGACTGATCAAAACCCAGCTTTCTAGTAAGGTGGTTTCTTCTTATTTACAGTCAGCATCGGCAAAGTCGGACTAGATGAACGAGAAGGCAAGTAATGTTGGACTACAGGCTCTTCTGCCATCGGAGGGCGGACTTGCTGGCTACTACGCCAGAGTTTAAAGGCGAGGGTAACGCCTGCTGTTCCCAAACCCACAACGAACAATGACCAACTATCATCTAATCCACCGATCAGAGCATCTACTACACCCATTGTGATCAATACACTAATTATGGGTTCTTTTCTATAGGCTGACTTCAAAAAACGCGGTAATACAGCATTCATCACAACTTGGTTTTTCCTGTTCACCTTGTGTGTCAATTTACCCAGAATACCCAACTGAGGAATTGCCCTTCACCATAAAAGGCTCCTAAAAAATATTATAATTTTCTGAAGTTTGAGAGTATGTATAGTCATTGGCTCTCTTGCATTACATATTTGCAAGTTTAGGATATCACTGACACTCTCTGCTCTGCCTTATAGTTATAAAGGAAAACTCCTCTCAGGTATTGCACTATCTATTAATACAGTCAAAACCAGCTGAATGTTCCAGCTGGTTGCAACTGTTCTAATTATTAGCTTACAACTTCAATACGAAGAACTACTTCAAACCCAGCCAAGAGAGAACACCTTGATTGGTGACGTATTCAATTACCACCATCAACAGGAAGCCAATCATAGCAGCTCGACCGTTCAATCTTTCGGCATATTCGTTAAAGCCAAATTTTGGCTCTTCTAGTTTGGGGGTAACAGTAGGTTGTGTTTGTGACATTGTGCAAAAACCTCTTTTTGGCAAACGGGACTTAATAACGAGTTATGAGCTAATTGCAGAGCTTGTAGGACAAGATAACTTGAAAACGCTAACAGCTGCTTGATTAAAAAGCTTTGCAAAGGCTCGTTAACATTTTGTAATTATTCTTTATATATTGTAGAAACTCTAGAGCAATCGTCAAGGGTAAGTAGTTTGAGGGGAAATTAATTTAAATTGGGAAACCTAATCTTATAGATAGCTATCCCTAATACGGAACTGTCAGGCTGAGACTGGCAGGCTTAATTAAACAAAAATTTATCAGAGGCGTTAAATGGAAATCGGCGTTCCCAAAGAGACTAAGGATCAAGAGTTTAGAGTAGGTTTAAGTCCTTCTAGTGTAAGGGTATTGCGGGAAAAGGGTCATACTATTTGCGTTGAGACTCAAGCAGGTAGTGGCGCGGGGTTTACAGATGAGGATTATCAAAGTGCAGGGGCGGTGATTGTCTCCACAGCAGAAGCGGCGTGGAATCAGGAATTAGTTGTTAAAGTTAAAGAACCACTGGCTAGTGAGTATAAATTTTGCCAAAAAGGGCAGATATTGTTTACTTATCTGCATTTAGCAGCCGATCGCAAATTAACAGAAAACTTAATTGATTCTGGCATTTGTGCGATCGCCTACGAAACCGTAGAGCAACCCGGAGTTAACAGACTGCCTCTGCTGACTCCCATGAGCATCATCGCTGGTAGATTATCAGTACAATTTGGCGCACGCTACTTAGAACGTCAACAAGGTGGTAGAGGTGTGTTATTGGGTGGTGTTCCTGGGGTGAAACCTGGAAAAGTAGTAATTCTAGGTGGTGGCGTAGTTGGTACAGAAGCCGCCAGAATTGCTGTAGGCATGGGTGCGGCGGTGGAAATTTTAGACGTTAATGTTGAGCGTTTATCTTACTTAGAAACTTTATTTGGTTCTAGGGTAGAATTACTTTACAGTAACTCTGCCCATATTGAAGCAGCTGTCAAAGAAGCGGATTTACTCATTGGCGCAGTTTTAGTATTAGGACGTAAAGCCCCAATTCTAGTTAACCGCGAATTGGTGAAACAAATGCACCCCGGTTCTGTAATTGTTGACGTTGCCGTTGATCAAGGTGGTTGTGTGGAAACCTTACACGCCACGTCTCACACCAACCCGATATATATTGAGGAGGGTGTAGTCCATTACGGCGTTCCCAATATGCCAGGTGCAGTACCTTGGACAGCTACCCAAGCACTTAATAACAGTACACTACCTTATGTTGTGCAGTTAGCAAATTTAGGTATCAAAGCTTTAGAAGTTAACCCCGCCTTAGCTAAAGGTTTAAATGTACAGAATCGTCGCTTAGTACATCCAGCTGTGCAAGAGGTATTCCCTGATTTAGTGAGTTAGATTTCTCTCAGGGACTTCCAGAGCAAAAATATCCAAAATGTAGTGTGCGTCAGTACGAGAACCCCTTGTAGGGGCGGGTTGATCAATATCTTGGATTGCTCAACTAGGGTATTTGTGAACCCGCCCCTACTATACCAAGAAAATATTCATCCTGACGCACCCTACTAATAGTCGATTTGGATAATTTATTTTTTGGTAAGTTCCTACCTGACAAAAAGTGGTAGTCTTTGAGTCATTCAGATAATTTAGATACCGCTTGAACTCACAGCCAACAACCCCAAAAGTCACTAATTCTCAGCCTTATTACACGCAACAGCACGGACAAGCCTATTTAGGTGACAGCCTGCAAATTATCAAAAGTATCCCAGACAACAGCATTAATTTAATTCTCACTTCACCCCCATTCGCTTTAACACGTAAAAAAGCTTATGGTAACGAAAGCGCAGAAAAATATATTGATTGGTTTTTGCCTTTTGCTTACGAGTTTCAAAGAGTTCTGGCAGAGAATGGCTCATTGGTATTGGATTTAGGCGGAGCTTATCTGCCTGGTAATCCTGTCCGCAGTATATACCAATACGAACTTCTGATTAAACTCTGCAAAGAAGTCGGCTTTTTTTTAGCACAGGAATTCTATCACTACAATCCAGCGCGACTGCCGACTCCTGCTGAGTGGGTAACAATTAGACGAATTCGGGTTAAAGACGCAGTAAATACAGTTTGGTGGTTATCTAAAACGCCGTACCCGAAAGCAAACAATCGCAAAGTTTTAAAGCCATATAGCCAAAGTATGAAAAACCTACTTAAAAATGGCTATCAAGCTAAAAGCCGTCCTAGTGGACATGACATTTCTAACAAATTTCAAACAGATAACCAAGGCGCAATTCCACCGAATTTGCTAGAAATTCCGAACACCGAATCAAATAGTGTGTATTTACGACGTTGTAAAGCAGCCGGAATCAAACCACATCCAGCTAGATTTCCTCAAGGTTTCGCTGAATTTTTCATCAAGTTTTTAACTGATGAGGGTGATTTAGTATTAGATCCCTTTGCAGGTTCTAATACTACTGGGTTTGTTGCTGAAACTTTGCAACGTCGATGGTTATCGTTTGAGATTAATGAGGATTATCTTCTGGGAAGTCGTTACCGATTTCGTGAATAATCAAGAGTCAGTAGTTAACTGTGAACTGTAGACTCTAGACTATTTACACAAGAAAGCAGATTCAAATTTCTCCATTGACTTGCATTTGGTGAACTCGGTCGGCTAACTCTTGACGACTTTGGTCATCAAGTTTATCGATAGCTAACATTCCCATGAGAATTACCTCTTTTAACGTGAGACGAGTTGAATGTGCCTGTTTTTGCACAATCTCCTTGATAATTGGACTTACTCCAATTGCTGTACTAGCTCTAGCCACAAAATTAAAGGGAAACATCAATGACATCGGATAAATATTAGCATTTCCCAGGGGCTTATACTATATGTATTGAACTAATTTTAATTGAGTAATAATACAGACATCCTAAGTGTTAAGGCATGAGGCTATCTAAGTAGATGGTATTCACTACTACAAAGTGTCCTATATGTAAAAATATATGAATGGTTTTAGGGAAAAATTCCGTATTTGACTTCAAAATTACTGATGTCGTCAAACATGGCTAGCAATTGCATGAATTTGCTAAGACACATTTATGCAAAATATTCTCTATCTTAACTTATTTACAAGCAGATAAATTTTTTTTATAATTCCAAATCAATCTCGTCTGGTGCATACGGAAGTAAAAACTTGGTAAAACATGTTGTATATAAAAAGTTATACATTCTTGAACATGAAGTCTAACATCAGGCTAAATTATGTAATATAAAAGTTATGCTTTAAAGAATTTGTAAATTATCTTATGTAATCTTGTTAACCTAGTTTACAAAATTATACATTTTTCATAAGAATAATATTTTAACTACAGTAAAATTTCCTGAATACGGATAATTAACGCTGTCAAAGAGAAAAGCAGGAATTTAGAGGAGAAGCAAAGCGATGAGGGAACCTTATCTGTTGGCAGCAGGCTTGTTAACAGGATTGGCAATACCAGCTTCAGCTCTTCCACAGATGTTAGCTATCTTGCCACAACATGATATATCCCAATGGGATGTAAATCAAGGCTTGCAGACCAGAACAGATGTCAAAAATAACCTCAATCATGATGTATCTGTACCCGAATTCAGTAGTCAAGTAACCCAGCCTGTAGAAAAATTACAACCAACATTCAGTCAAAAATTTTTTCCTAGGCTTTTTCAGCTTTCATTATCAGAGTTGAGCAGTCAACTGTTACCAGCTTCAGAAGCTTCTGAAACAAAAGTAGGTGACAACAAGCTGGCGAATGAGAACGTCAGTTTACGGAAAATTAACTCGCAAGAAATACCAAACACCGTAGAGTCATTATTTAACCCCAGTAGCCAACCAACAAATCAGTCATTAACTTCTGGCAATCAACTTTACTATCAAAGACTAGCAGCACTGAAAACGGGTCAAATTTATACACGTACAGATATTGAGCGCGGAAAATTACCGCGAGACTCAGGTAGGAAACGGCAATTGACTTATGAAGATTGGAAAAGTTTATTAGTTTTAGAAGGGAAAGCGATCGCTCAAGGTCAAGGTAAAAACCGCTTGAGTATCTTAGTGGGTGATTCCTTAAGCCTGTGGTTTCCCACAGAAAAACTGCCTACTGGGAAATTATGGCTTAATCAGGGCATATCTGGAGATACATCAAGCGGTATTGCCAGAAGATTGGCAGCCTTCGCCAAAACCCGACCAGATGCAATTTACATTATGGCTGGGATTAATGACTTAAGAAAAGGTACAAGCGATGAAGTAATTTTACGAAATTATCGGCGAATTCTTCGCAGTTTACGGCAAACTCACCCTAAAACTCAGATATTTGTTCAATCTATCCTACCAACTGATATCTCAACAATTTCTAATAGCCGTATTCGTCATCTGAATCAAAGAATTTCTGAGATTGCTCAACAAGAAGGAGCTAATTACTTGAATATCCATCATTGGTTTACAAATGCTGATGGTAACTTACGCTCAGATTTAACTACTGATGGATTACATCTATCACAAGATGGATATGATGTGTGGCGATTTGCCCTCCAGCAAGTAGAATTCAAACTCTCTCAAGCAATTGAGCGATAGGCTTCACCCTGACATCAACGATCGCAAATTGTAGGTTTTATGGAAGCTACTGATAAAGATTATCTTGCCATCCGTTCTGTGATAGAAGGCCAATTACAAGCATTTCAACAGGATGATGCTCAAGCTGCCTTCTCCTTTGCTAGTCTGGCAATCAAAGAGCAATTTAAAACCGCAGAGAACTTTATGCGGATGGTGAGCATCAGTTACCCTGCGGTTTACCGTCCTCGTTCGGTATTTTTTGAGCAGATTACCACAATCCAAGACAATATCACTCAGCCGGTTTTACTGCTATCACCTGAAGGGGTTCCCTTACGAGCCTTGTATTTTATGGAAAAACAACCTGATGATACTTGGAGGATTAACGGTTGTATTTTAGTGTCTGTAGACGCAGAAACTACATAACATCCGCCCTCGCAGCTTAATCATGCAAAATAACTTTTATACGTTAGTTTCCCAGGCTTCCCGATTTAAAACTTGGTTTAACTTGCCACTACGATAACCTTCTAAATCAAGAGTGACATAAATAAATCCCAACTCTTGGAAGGCTGTAACTACAGATGGTAAATCTGTCATGACTACAAAATCTTGAATTTTTTCTGGTGGTAATTCAATGCGTGCTGTATCGCCTTCAGAACGGACTCGCAAATTCTGCCAACCCAGTTTCCGCAAATAAATTTCTGCTCTACCTACGCGTTGTAACTTGGCGATAGTAATCTCCTCACCGTAGGGAAAACGGGAACTCAGACAAGGTTGGGCTGGTTTATCCCACCAAGGTAAACCTAATTGTTGCGACAGTTGCCGCACTTCTAGCTTAGTCACACCGACTTCAGCTAAAGGCGATCGCGCGCCTCTTTCTTTAGCCGCTTGAATTCCTGGGCGGTAGTCTTGCAAATCATCAGCATTCACCCCATCGACTACATAGGGATAGCCCAACTCTAAAGCCAAAGGTTTGAGGTTGTCGTGTAATTCACTTTTGCAAAAATAACAACGATTGATCGGATTAGCTGTGTAATTGGGATTTTCCATTTCATGAGTTTGGATGATTTTGTGAGTAATCCCAATAGTTGCGGCTTGAATTTTGGCATCTTCCAGTTCTTCTGGTAACAGCGAAGGTGAAACAGCCGTTACAGCCAAAGCGCGATCGCCTAAAACATCATAAGCAATTTTAGCTACCAGAGTGCTATCCACACCCCCAGAGTAGGCAATCAAAGCCTGTTCCATTTCTGCAAATAAAGCTGTTAATTGCTCCAGTTTTGCTGTCAACATCATTTCCTAATTCCTGCCAAAAGCCAATAGCACCAAATCAATTTTATTTTAGTGGTGATTTCTGCCCCTATTTCCCATACCCTAACTTGGTTGGCTATACTTTGCCACCAAATTAGTCAACAGTGATAAATCGATAGGTTTAGAAATATATTCATTAAACCCAGCAGCTAAACACATTTCGCGATCGCCTTTCATCGCCATTGCCGTTTGGGCAATCACAGCAATGTGCTGATATTCTGGTTTTTTTCGTAACTGCTGCACTAAATCCAAACCATTGGCATCGTGAAGACAAATATCCATTAATATTACTGCTGGCTGTTTTTGGCTAAGTGCTAGCCACATTTCCCCTGAATTGTTCACACAAGTTACCGCATATCCCAACTTACTCAGATGTATCTTCATCAGTTCCGCATTAGGTAAGTCATCCTCCACCAGCAAAATTTCTCTGCAACTGCTAGGAGTTATTGGCAAAGACTGTGAAGATGTTACTTCTTCCTCTGGCTCTATGTCTGTTGATAATACTGCGCCTGTAGGTATAAGAGGTAAGATAATCGTAAAACGGGAACCGTGATTTACCTCCGATGCCACCGTAACAGAACCGCCATGAATTTCTGCCAGTTTTCTTGTTACTGCTAACCCCAAACCAGTACCTTCATTCTGGCTAGCTGAGGAGTTAGGGATTTGGACATAGGGATGAAAAAGTAAAGCTTGGTTTTCTGTGGAGATGCCAACACCCGTATCCCACACCAGAAAATGCAAATCTGAATCTTGTCGTGTTACTTTTAAACCTACAGTGCCTTTATTGGTAAACTTTAAAGCGTTAAACAGCAAATTTAACAGCATTTGCTTAAGTCTTAAGGAATCTGCTACCAGGGTGGTGACATCAGCATCTAATTCTAAAGTTAACTTTAAGCCTTTATTACCAGCTTTTTCTTTGACTAGCCCCAGAACATTACGACACAATTCTGGCACATCAACTTTTTCCCATTGCACTTCTAATTGGTTGGCTTCAATTTTAGAAAGATCCAAAATATCATTGATCAGAGCTAGTAAATGCTTCCCACTAGATTGAATAATATTTAGATATTCACGATGACGTTCTCTAGTTGGATCGTAGTTTTGAGCTAGCAGCAGGTGAGTAAAACCAATAATGGAACTTAATGGTGTGCGGATTTCATGACTGGTGTTAGCTAAAAACTGGTTTTTTAGTTGATTTGTCCGCTTCAGTTCTTGATTAGTGCTAAATAAATTCTGAGATTGCTGTTGTAAAGATTGAATTTGTTTAAGTTGTGTCAGGGTTTTAACACATTGCTCAACTGACTTAACCATTAATAGCGTCAAGAGTTGCGCTTGTGATGCTGTTAGGGTTTTGCCATGAGAGTTGTGTTTAGGTGTAGCCATGAGTAGCCAACCAACCATCCCACCAGTCTCATCAGTTAATCGCCAAGCTTTTGGCGGTTTTTGTGTTTCTAGCTCTTGTAAATCTTTGAGTGTAATTTCTGCTTGCAGTTCCAATCTGAGCTTTTTACCTTTTTTCAGCCTTACCTCTGGGAACAGATATGGAGAACCAGCAGATGGAGAATGAGAAATATAGTAAACTTTACCAACTGAGTCTTGCGCTTGAAACAGAGCGATACCCATGACACACTGCGCGAACCCTAATCTACTTGCATTTAAAGCCGTGTTGAGTTCATTAACCACAGTTTGAAAAATTTCAGCTTCTGTGATTCTTGCCTGTGAGACATTAGTAAACACAGCCAATAGACAATCATTCAGCCGACTTTGTAGCTGGTTCAAGCTGCGCTCCAGCCATAACTCAGCGCGAAGTTGTGAAATTGTGGTATCTACCTGTGAGTTCGGTTCTGGTAAGCTTGAATACTGCTGCATGGTCAACTAGACCGTTGAAAAACTGTGGTTTCGCAAAAAATACGAACAAGATCCTATGTATATTAACTCACAATTCTTTTTTGTATCAAAATCATAACCTATAGTGTCGATGATTACTACAAAACCAAAAATAATTATTTGTGCTTAACCATTCCAATTGATTAACGGGCGACTTTTTTAAGTAAGACTATGGACACACAAATCATTCAGCTAATTGTCAATGGCATTGCCGTGGGTAGCATTATTGCGTTAGCGGCAGTTGGACTCACGCTTACTTACGGTATTTTACGGTTATCTAACTTTGCTCATGGTGACTTTCTCACCTTGGGAGCTTACCTAACTTTGCTGGTAAATACTTTGGGGTTGAATATTTGGCTGTCAATGATTTTGGCAGCCGCAGGTACGGTATTGGCGATGCTGATATCAGAAAAATTACTATGGTCAAGGATGCGCTCGATCCGCGCTAATTCGACGACGCTGATTATTATCTCGATTGGATTGGCTTTATTCCTACGGAATGGGATTATTCTCCTGTGGGGAGGTAAGAATCAAAATTATGACTTACCGATTACTCCGGCACTTGATATTTTTGGCATTAGAGTACCGCAAAATCAATTATTGGTGTTGGCATTAGCGGTAGTGGCTATTTTGGCTCTGCACTACTTGTTACAAAACACGAAAATTGGCAAGGCGATGCGAGCCGTGGCTGATGATTTAGATTTAGCCAAGGTTTCTGGGATTGATGTTGAGCAGGTAATTTTTTGGACGTGGCTAATTGCTGGTACACTCACGTCTTTGGGGGGTAGTATGTATGGGTTAATTACGGCTGTACGTCCCAACATGGGGTGGTTTTTGATTCTACCCTTATTTGCTTCCGTAATTTTGGGAGGGATTGGCAACCCTTACGGTGCGATCGCCGCCGCTTTTATCATTGGTATCGTCCAAGAAGTTAGTACACCCTGGTTGGGTTCCCAGTATAAGCAAGGTGTAGCACTGTTAATCATGATTTTGGTGTTGCTCATTCGTCCCAAAGGTTTATTCAAAGGCACGATTTGAGCAACACCAGGAAACAGTTAATTAGTCAATGATGTGGAAGTAGTAAGCCGCTACCAGGAAGTTAACAGCTAGTAGCAAGATTGCCCAACCTGTGCGAAAAGGATAGGGTGCTTTCGCTCCAGAGTCAGGAACTGGGGGATTTTTAACTTTAGCCATAAGGCGATTCTCCTAATGTCAGACTTTTTCAGAAATACCAAACAGAGGAGCCAATTATCAAATTTCTTTAAAAATATTTGTGTGAGGGTGGGAAATTGGGGATTGGGGACTGGGGAATAGGGACTGGGGACAAATCAATTCAACAGTCAACAGTCAACAATCAATAATCAAAAATCAACAATTTTGAATTGATTTGTACCCACTCACTCCTCACCTGCATGGTAGGAACTACGAACTAACGGCCCAGAACGGACATGACTAAATCCCATTTCCCTGGCGAGTTTTCCGAGTTCGTCAAATTCTTCTGGTGTCCAGTATTTTTGGACTGGCAGATGTTCTAAAGATGGACGCATATACTGACCAAGAGTCAGGCGATCGCATCCCACAGCCCTTAAATCTGCCATTGCAGTGATGATTTCTTCCTGAGTCTCACCATGTCCCAGCATTAAACCTGATTTTGTAGGAATACTTGAATCGAGTTCTTTGACTAGAGATAATACTCGCAAAGAGCGATCATACTTCGCACCTCGACGTACTGGCCCAGTTAACCGTCGTACTGTTTCAATATTGTGGTTAAAACAAGCCGGACGAGCTGCCACAATCAAGGCGATGCGATCGCGCTGTCCTGCTTCTCCCGCACCTGCACCACCCCAAAAATCTGGCGTTAACACTTCAATTTGTGTATTCGGGGTTAACTGACGGATAGCTTCCATCGTTCTCACAAAGTGACCAGCACCCTGATCTGACAAGTCATCACGGGCTACAGAAGTCAGTACGACATAACGCAAGCCTAAAAGCTGCACCGCCTCCGCTACCTTTTGCGGTTCCTCTGGGTCAACAGCCATTGGTGCATGACCTTTATCCACTTGACAAAAAGCACAAGCACGAGTACAGGTTGGCCCCATCAGTAAAAACGTGGCAGTTTTTTGGGAATAGCACTCTCCCCGATTGGGACAGCGACCTTCTTCACAAATTGTATGAATTTGACGCTGCTTGATAATCCGTTGTACAGTCGAGAGTTCACTGGCTTTACCGATAGGACGGCGTAACCAGCTAGGCATTGCGGCAATTTCTGACTTAATTTGGGCTGATTGTGAAGAGGTCATATAACTTTAAGCAATGGTACTGTTAGGCCTTAAATATCACCTTGACATAAATTTACAGGCACAGGAGTAAAAGTTTTGTAAAACACTACCCGCAACGACATTTATACCGAAATATACTATCCCCCAATTAATCAAAATGTTGGATATAGTGGGAACATTCTCACGGTCAATCAACAAAGCCGTTATTTAAACTTAGATATTCTTTTAGAGCAATCAGTCGTGGCAAGTAACAAGATTCTAGTTATCGATGACACTACCGTTGTCAGGGTCAAAGTACGAGAAATGCTACCTCCTGGCAATTTCGAGGTCTTGGAAGCAAAAGACGGTTTGGAAGGACTAAATTTCATCCGTCAAGAAAAACTCAGCTTGATTATGTTGGATTTCCTTTTACCCAAAATGAGTGGCTGGGAAGTTTTCCAACAAATCCAGGCTAGCCCAGATTTAAGAAAGATTCCTTTAGTGATCATGTCTGGGCGAAAGGAAGAGGTGACAGAAAAAATTACTGAACCCTTTGAATATTTTGAATTTTTGCATAAGCCTTTTGACCAGAAGCAGCTAATTAACGCCATTAAGGCAGCAATGACTAAGGCGAAACTGCCTCGCCCAGAACCAGTAGCTGCTACTGTTGCTGTTAAGACTGCTACAGTAGCAACAGCTGCCACTGTCACAAATGGTGCGATCGCCACTGCTCCTGTTGCTACAACAGCTACAGTCGCAACTGCCCAACCGGAAGCAACTTCAGCCGCAGAAATTAAAGCTTTGAATGACAAGATTATCAAAATGCAAGCAGAGATTGACGGCTTGAAAAAACAACTCGCTCAGTTAGTGACGTTTATTAAGCAAAAAATCAAGTAGCATTCACGTTAACTATGATTCTTGCCACCACTAAAAATCGATGTTTAGTTCTCTGTGGCTACAAATAGTTAGCTTAAATAACATCAACTATTTTAATCAAAGTCCGCCAAAGCGGACTGATTTTATTTGGCGGTGATTTTTGAGGTTACTGATCTAAATCAAACTTGATTTACTCTCCATATTGCCCGCCAGTCACCTTACCACGAAAAACAATGTACTGGTAAAGGTTGTAAAACAGCATCACCGGAATCAGGAAGCCAATAAATATGATCATAATCACGAGGGAACTCGGATCGGCAGATGCTTCGTAAATTGTGATCTGATTAGGAATAATATAGGGGAAAACAATTAATCCCAATCCTAAAAATGTCACCACAAATAACAGAATAGTCCAAACAAAAGGAGCGCGTTCTTCCTTGCGGTTAAGACTTTGTAAAAGTTGCCAAATCAACCACACTCCCAACACAGGAATAACCGCAAAAATATAAACTAGGGGCTGCTGAAACAAGCGTGACCTAGCACTCTCATAAATGATGGGTGTGGTAATTGTAATTAAAATCGCGCCGATTAGGGTTGTCACAGCCGCAAGTTTAGCTGTTTTATAGTGTGTCTCTTGTAATTCTCCTGTGGTTTTCCAAACTAGATAAGTTGAACCAATCAATACGTAGCCTTGAATTAAAGTTAAAGCTACCAACACTGACGGTAAACTTAACCAGTCCCAAGTGCTACCAATAAAGTGTCCTGTTTCATCAACTCTGATACCTTTGAGAACTGCACCCAAAGCAAAACCTTGACCGAGTGCAGCAGTAAAACTCCCCGCACCAAAAGCAAAATTCCAAAAAAATTTACGTCTAGATAATTCTCGAAATTCAAACGCCACACCCCGAAAAATAAACCCAAACACCATAGTTAGAATCGGGATGTATAAAGCATTCAAAATTGTGCCATAAGCCAAGGGAAATGCACCAAACAACCCCCCCCCCATGAGAACTAGCCAAGTTTCATTAGCATCCCAAATATTACTCAAGCTAGTCATCAAAATTCCTCGCCTTTCCTCATCGGAGGAAGTGAGAGACAAAATACCTACCCCTAAGTCAAACCCATCTAGCATGACATAAAGAAATAAAAAAAGAGCTAGAATTACAAACCAGACTTGAGGGAGAAAATACTGTAGTGTCTCCATACAGTGTCCTATTGGTAAAGTCCTAAGTTTTAAGTTGTCTAGAGATTATTGTCAATAACCACTTGTACCTGTTGCTTGCTGATAGTTTTTGTAGGGTGGGCATTGCTGGCAATTTCTTCAAAGCCTTAATTTGACGTTTTTGACAATGCCCACCTGACAGTTATTGACAATGCTGCCAAATATTAATTGAGAAACTTATTGTTGTGCCTCCACAGGCCGTTCATCGGGTACAAACTCAGCAGGAGTAGTTTCTACTGCGGGTTTGGTGATTTCCGTTCCTGGTATTGGTAGTTCCAAATTTGGCCCTGTGCGGATGATGCGGCTACCAAAGTACATAGCTGCAATGAACAACACGCTGTAAACTACAGCGAAGCTAATGAGTGAGGTTAAGACATTACTTGCAGGTAGATGAGAAGCAGAATCAACAGTACGAATTTGTCCGTAAAGTGTCCAAGGTTGTCTACCTACACAACGCACAATCCAACCTGATTCAACAGCGATATATCCTAAAGGTGCAGCAAATACCCAAGCTACCATCAACCAACGTTGCTGAGTAATGTTTTCTGCTGAAAGTTTGCCACGTAACCATTGCAGCGTACTCAACAGCATTAAGCCGGCAAAGAAAAAGCCAATGGCAATCATGACCCGGAAGGCGTAGTAAATTAAACCTATCATGTGGGGACGATCTTCTGGTTTCCACTCTTTTAAACCTTGCACTGGTTCAGAAAGATTCTTTTTAAATTCCAGAATGTATCCCAAAGCATTAGGTACAGTAATTTCCCAATCGTTTTTTTCGGCTTTTTCGTTAGGTATGGCCAGTAAACTCCAGTCAGCAGGTTGTCCGGCTTGTGTGCTTTCCCATTGGGCTTCCATTGCGGCTAGTTTTGTGGGTTGATAGTGATAAACTTGCTCGCCGCTTAAGTGACCGATGTATATTTGTAATGGCGCAACTGCGATCGCAGCTGCTAAGGCAATCTTCAAAGATTTAGAAAAGAATCCTGTATGGCGTTGTTTGAGAATGTACCAAGCACTAATTCCGCCAATCACAAATAAAGAAGTCTCTAGCGTGGCAAAGAACATATGCAACACACTATTGACCATAAACGGATTTAAAATGGCTTGAAAATAATCATGAACCACAAACTTGCCATTCACCAATTCCCCTCCTGCGGGGGTTTGCATCCATGAGTTGGCTGTTAAAATCCACAAGGTTGATAAGTTAGCACCCACAGCCACCAAAATAGTTGAAAGATAGTGAATTGTGGGATTCACCCGTTCCCAACCGAATAACATAATGCCTAAAAAAGCAGCCTCTAGCATGAACGCCCAAGACGCTTCAAAACCAATCACGCTGCCGAAAAAGTTACCTACTGCCTCTGAGAAGGGGGCCCAATTCGTCCCAAATTGAAATTCCATTGGGATACCAGTAGCTACACCAATCCCAAAATTTAGGACGTAAAATTTCGACCAAAAGCGGGCATGAAGATAATAGTCTGGATTTTTAGTTTTTAGCCAGACTCCTTCCACAATGACTAAATAAATTCCCATCCCTGTAGTCAGGACAGGCCAAAGCATATGAAATATTGCAGTTAGAGCAAATTGCATCCGTGATAGCACAACGGAATCGGATAATAATTCCACCAACTTTCTCCATTAGCTAGCCACAATATTTAGGATAAACGCTTCTGTATAGAAACTGTTACCCTAAACTTGCTTAGATACTGTGGATTTTACCAACAGTAGTAATAGCAATAAATTATCTGAATATTTCTAATAGCGAAAATACTCAATTAGTATGAAATTTATCAAAAAATTAGTGTAAATTTATGGTACTTAGGCTGATTAATTTGATTCATATTATGGTATTGAGTTAATTGAATAATTTAAGCTTTTTTTAAGGTTTTTAGGAATGTCGAATGCTTAGTCTGAATTTTAGTCACGTTTAAATTGTGGCTAGAATAAATTTTTATATAAACAACAGCCTATTGTACGTTGCGCTAGTGAGGCGATCGCAATTTTTCCCTCATCCGTAAACCTCTTGTTTGGCAAGCATTTAATCTACAAAATCCAACATAAAAATTTTCAAATAAAGAATCTATGTGAAACAAACTAATTGAGTGTACACTCAATTATTCCCACACCATTAAAGTCGGTGGTTTTGCCTTTCTGTTTAATTTCTACCGTAAACCTTATCTTATAAAGAATATCCCCCGTTAAACAGGAATCTTCATACTCAAATCCAGCCACCGGGACTGAGTAATTGGCGCACTACTAGAAATATAGTCAACTCCTGTCTCCGCCACAGCACGAATAGTTTCTAAAGTCACGTTACCAGACGCTTCTATTTTCACCCGTATATCCTGCTGACGAATTAACTGTACTGCCTCATGCATTAAACTTAACGGCATATTATCCAACATAATAATGTCGGCTTGGTACTGCAAAGCTTCTTTCACCTGATTTAAACTTTCAGTCTCCACTTCTATCGTCAAAGGATACGGGACTTTAGCCCGAATGCGTGTAATAGCTTCTCCAATACCCCCAGCCGCAGCAATATGATTGTCCTTAATCATCACCGCATCATCCAACCCCATGCGATGATTAATCGCACCACCTACAGCAGTTGCATACTTTTCTAACAATCTCAATCCTGGCGTAGTTTTGCGTGTATCCACCAACTGAGCCGGTAAATCTGCTATTTGCTCTACATATTGATGAGTTAAAGTAGCGATTCCGCTTAAACGCATAGCTAAATTCAGTGCTACCCTTTCGCCCATCAGCAAAGCATCCAATGAACCGTGAATTTCCGCCACTACCTGGCCCGGTTCGCAGAATGAACCCTCATTAGCAGTAGCCACAAAATTTACTTTCTCATTCAAAAGCTGAAACACCCTGGCGGCAATTGGTAAACCAGCAATAATCCCTGGTGCTTTTGCTATCCATTTAGCTGTGCCTGGAGTCACATCTGCGGCTAATAAGCTATTTGTTGTGCGATCGCCTCGACCAACATCCTCCAACAACCAATCATGCAATAGCCTATCTAATACCAGCCAAGGTGGCAAAACACCAGATTTACTCACAATTTCATCTCTGCCCTAATAACTTGCACCAATAATATAGCCTACAACACTTACTCTAGAGGCTTTGTAGCGACGGGCGAAAAAAGAGGCAAAAAAATTTGCTGGGAAAGAGTTGACAATCCAGGTGTGGTTAGCTATATTGAATAA